>CAZDCR010000043.1:0-5799 GCA_964503995.1 uncultured Segnochrobactrum sp. | reverse complement strand
CCGACGGCCTCGACGCCAACCTGTCGCTGGCGATCGACCGTCTCGCCGTCGGCGCCTTCCCGGTCAGCGGCGCACGCGGCCGCTTGCGGCTCGACGCCGAGGGCATGCGGATCTCCGAGCTTTCCGGCGGTTTCGCCGGCGGCCGCCTCGACGGCGCGCTGACCATCCGCCAGACCGGGGGCGCCGCGACAGTCGGCGGCCGCATCGCCGTCACCAACGCCGACCTGTCGTCGCTCGTCTGGAGGCCAGACGGCGCGCCGGTCGCGACCGGCATCCTCGATGCCGCCCTGGAACTCGAAGGCCAGGGACGCTCGGCGGCCGCGACGGTGGCGACGCTTTCCGGCAACGGCTCGTTCTCGATCCGCAACGGCACGATCGCCGCCGTCGACCCGGCCGCCTTCGCGACGACCCTCGCCGCCGCCGACGACGGCCTGAAGCTCGACGAGCCGTCGGTGCGGCGCGTCTTCGAGGAAAGCTTCGGCGCCGGCCGGCTGGTGTTCGGCGATCTCTCGGGCTCCGTCACCGTGGCGGCCGGCGTGCTGCGCCTGCCGAGCCTGGTCGTCGAGACGCCGGAGGCCGAGGTCCGCGGCACCGCCTCGGTGGACCTCGCGGGCCGGACGCTTGCGGCCGACTGGACGCTGTCGGTCGCAGCCGGCGAGCGCGACCTCAAGGGCGTGTTTCCGGCCGCGTCGCTGCGCTTCACCGGCCCGATCGCGGCGCCTGAGCGCTCGCTCGACGTGACGCCCCTCGTCGCCTTCCTGACGCTGCGCGAATCCGAGCGAGAGGCGCGTCGCGTCGAGGCACTGGAAGCGGAGGTGCGGGAACTGCAGCGCCACGACCGCGACCTGCGCCGCCTGCGAGAGGACGCCGAGCGCCGCCGGCGAGAAGCCGAGGAGGCCGCGCGCCGGGCCGAGGAGGAGCGCCTGCGGGCGGAAGAGGAAGCGCGCCTGCGCGCCGAGGAAGAGGCGCAACGCGTGGCCGCCGAAGAGGCCGCCCGCCGGCAGGCCGAGCAGGACCGGCTCGACCTCGAACGCCTCGTCCGCGAGGCGGAGGAGCGGCAACAGATCATCGACGGCACCCGCACCGCGCCGCAACAGGCGCCCGCAGAGCCGTTGCAACTGGTTCCGTCGGCGCAGTAGCGGACCCGCTTCCGTTCACAATTTTCTTCGCCACCGGCAGCTCTGGCGCCTTGCCGCTGTGTGTATGATTCTCGTAAAGGTTGAGGCACAACTCACTGCCTCATCAACGGGCATCGCGGACGTGACATGCGCAAACCCATCCTGGCGACGTTGGCTATCCTGTGCCTGCAGACCCTGGCCGTCGCTCCGGATATCGCCCGAGCAGCGTCCGACACGGTCACGATCGAACTCGATCCGAGTTCAAATACGGGTCTCCGCCCCAAGAGCGGTTGGACAAATCTCGACAAGCCGTCGGTTCTGGGCAAGGCGCCCGCTGGTGCAAAGGTCGAGGTCGTCTACGGTAAGAACGTCCTGTGTCGGACAAAGGCCACGAAGTCCGGCGCCTGGAAATGCAAGATTGGTCCTCTCAAGGATCGGTTCTACACGCTTTATGCGCTCTCCGGCGATCTTGTCAGCAAACCGGTCCGGGTGCTTGTCGATACAAAGCCACCGAAACCACCTACTTTCTATCCTTCTTACCCTCGGGGCTTCACCTCCGCGGACGGCAAGTCGAAGGTCTATATCGCCGATTCCGGACGGATATCCCTCGACGGTGTCGCATCTGAATGCGGGGAGGTGATCCTCAGCCGGGGCTCCCGAACCATCGGCAGGGTCGACAGCAACTGTGGCTCATGGGGGAAGGACGTCGATCTGGACCCAGGCCTGTACGATTTCAGCGCCGTGCTCGTGGATGCCGCCAGCAACCGCAGTCGCGCAGTTGGCGTCACGCTTTTCGTCGAGGCGTCTCACCCTCGCACGAAATTGGCCGAGATCGGTGGCGACAGCGGTGTCCAGTTCTTCAGTTCCCTCAGCCCGAAGGGCGCGCAACTGGCAATCGCCTCGGCGGGCGACGTGAACGGTGACGGCCGCTCTGACATCGTGATGGGAGAGAACGCCTTCATCCTTCAGGTGTCGGGTTCCTGGAAGGCCAAGGCCCATCTCGTCTTCGGTTCGACCAAGGCCCCGAAGTCGCCCGTCGATGTCGATACGCTCAAGGAAGGCCAGGCGGTCGAACTGCTGGCGCCGGGGCGCCCCTTCAACATGGGATTGAGCGTTGCCGGGGCCGGCGACGTGAACGGAGACGGATTTGACGATCTCCTGATCGGCGATCCGACAGCGTCTTATCTGGAGCGCGAGGATGCCGGCGTGGTCTACGTCGTCTTCGGTGGCGGGAGTTTGCCGCGGACGCTGGATCTCAAGCGCCTCGACGGAGAAGCCGGCTTCAAAGTCGCCGGGCCGTGGTCCGGGAGCCGCCTCGGCGGAACGGTGATCGGGGCGGGGGATGTGAACGGGGACGGCCTCGGCGATATCGCCATTGTCACCGCGCGCCCCAATGAGAGGCCGGATCGTCCGCATAGCGGTGTGACCATCGTGTTCGGCCGCGAGACAGGGTTTCCGCCAGTTCTCGACCTCGCACAATTCGGAGCCGGGGACGGTTTCGAGGTGACCGGCATTTTCGGCTCGGCTGACGTCTCGCCAACGCTCGCAGCCGGAGACTTCAACGGCGACGGCTTTTCGGACGTCGCCGCCGGCTACCGTTTCACCGGTGAAGGCCGCGGTGACTTTTACGAGGCGGCTGGAAGGCTCCTTGTCGTTTTCGGCAGCCAGACCGGAAAGCTGAAGTCCGGCTCGGTCGACCGGCCCGCCGACGCCATCGACGCCCTGACGATCGACGGTCGCTTCGGCCACCCGGATCCGCGCGCGAATTTGGGTGCCAGTCTGGCGGCTGGCGACTTCAACGGCGATGGAGTCGACGACCTGGCGGCCTGTGGCCGAGGCTGCGCCAACGCCTTCATTTTGTATGGCGGCAGGACATTCCGAAAAGGGTCGAGGAAAATCGACGAACTTAAGAGCAAAGATGGATTTGCCTACGCGAATCTACTGGGAGATGCCCGTTCGGCAATGAACAGTGCGGGTGACGTCAATGCCGATGGTCGAGGTGATGTCCTCGTCAGCGATTTCGAGAGCGAGGGCGTGGTTCAGCTCGCGTTCGGCCAGCGGAAGATGAAGCTGCCTGTCTGGCCGATCGCCCCCACTCTTGCTGGAGATGGGCGAGTTTACATCGGCTCGAGGGGCGACGCGGCCGGGACGACGCTCAGCCCTGCCGGTGACTTCAATAACGACGGCATCGATGATTTCATGGTGAGCACATCCTACGAGTATCCGCGCAAGCGAACGCCCCGTGTGATTGTCGTCTTCGGTGTGGGTCAAAAGAAGTAGATCGACGCTCATCGCCAGGAGCTACGCTTCGAACGCTCAAGAAGGGATGTTTCCGCGATCGGTCACCTGCGACGGCTTGCCACTCGGGCCGCTGACGGCCGGGTCGGGTGTTGCCTCGGCGTCCGCGACTGTTGGCAGGGTGCTCTCGCGCACGGAAGCCAGGGCCGGCGGACAGTCTCCGGTCTCAGCCGGCCGGCGTTCCCGACGGTCTCGCCGACAGGACGGCCAAGCGAACGGCAGACGCCAAACCACGCGCCCCGCGACCCCTGTCGATCTCGGCGACGGTTCGTGGCACGCTCATCCCTCGTAGCGCCGCCAGCGCCGCGAGGCCCGCCCAGAATTCTGGCTCGAGCGCCAGGCTGGTACGGTGGCCTTCCAGTGTCAGCGAGCGCTTTTCGAGCGGCATGGTGGCGTCCGGAGGCGGGCGGCTAGCCGGGTTTCGTGTCGCCGCTGTCCCGCGCCAACGGGGCGGCGGGTTCGGATGTCGGACCAGTTGCTCGGTCAGAGGCCACCCCGGCGGCCGCATCAACTGACGGTTCAGATGACGGGCCCGCCGTCGGTCCGGATGCCGGACCAGTTGGCGAACCAGCTGCCTTACCGTCCAGGCGGTGGGCCTCGACGTCGCGCTCGGCCTTCTCGGCGCGGGCGCGAGCGAGGGTGTTCTCCGCCTTGCTGCGGCCGTGCGTCGCCCGCGCCTGCGCCGCGGCCTCGGCGGCCGCGTCGCGCGCCTTGCGCTTGCGGGCGAGGCGGAGGTTGACGATTTCGGCCATCGGGCGATCCTTCCGGTGCGGTCAGAAGCCGGTGAAGAGCAGGTCGAGCGCCCGCACGATGGCGTCGCGGTGGTGGGCGACGGAACCGAGCGGTGGTCCGAGGTCCACTTTCTCGACGGCCGCGAGTTCATTCGTTGCGATCAGATAGTCCCGCTCGCCAAATCGGCCGAGCGGAGCATAGCGAGACAACACGGGACGTGAGCCGTTCAAAACGAAGGGGGCAACGACCACAAGCCGGCCCGGTACCGTGTCATGCTGCAGGACGACGACGAGTGTCTCGTGACCGTTTGCCGTCCGCGCACCGAACCCGCGCACGTCGAACTGCCGGCTCATCGCTCTTCGGAGAACCGGTAGAACGGACCTTTCTCTTCGATGTAGCGATCGAAGGCTTCGCTCTCGCTCGTCGGCGTGCCGCCGCGTGCCGGCGCGCCCGCAACAGACAGCGCCGGGCGGACGGCAGCCTCCAGAAGCTGCGAGAGATCAAGATCGATGTGGCGCGCCTGCTGCATCAGGTCGGCATCAAGAATCACCCGCACTTCGACCTTTTCGGATACCGGCATGAGAGCGGTCCCCAGTGGTTGAGTGCCTGAGCCTAGCAGATTGCGCCCTACGCGTCTGATCGAGACGCTCACGTCTTCTTGCGGAAGGCGTCCAGCGAGACGACGGCGGCGGTGGCGGGCGGGGCATCGGCGGGAGCATCGGCCGCCTTGTCCGCCTCTGCAGCGGCGGGCTCGGCCTCGGTCGCCGGCTTCGGCGCGGCCGTCGTCGGCACGGAGGCGCGTGCCGGTGCCTTGGCGGGCTGTGCCGGCTTCTCGGGCGGAGCGACGGTGCGTCCCTCGCTGCTGGCGAGCGCCGGCTTCGGGCCGCTTTCGGCCGCGGCGGTATCGCCTTCGGCGGCGTCCGGATTGCGCGCCGGATCGAACTGCAGGCCGAACTGCACCGACGGGTCGAAGAAGCCCTTCACCGCGGTGAACGGGATGACCAGCCGCTCGGCGATGCCGCCGAACGACAATGTCACCTCGAACTGGGTGTCGGTGACGACGAAGTCCCAGAACTGATGCTGCAGGACGACCGTCATCTCCTCGGGGTATTTCTGGCGGATGCGCGAGGAGAGCCGCACGCCCGGGGCCGCGGTGTCGAAGGCGATGTAGAAGTGGTGCTCGCCCGGCAGGCCGGCGCGCGCCGCCTCCGCCAGCACCTTGCGCACGACCGAGCGCAGCGCTTCCTGCACCAGCACGTCGTAGCGGATGATGTCTTCGGCCATCGCGTCTCGTCCGTCTCGTCCGGTCATCGATCCTGTCGCCCCAACCCGCGCGATACCACAGGGCACCGCCCACAGGAACCGCGCCGGCGGCCGGAGCGCCCCGAAAATGCGGCTGCGACGACATGCGCGGCCGGACGGAGAGCGCTAACGAGAGATGGGAAGTGAGGGCTTCTGTTGCCAGGTGCCCTCGGACCCCGCCTTTCCGGTGCGACCCGGGAGGACTTAGATGAGGTTATCGGACCGCATTACGCGGCCAGACGGGCCTCGGCATAGTTGTCATTGGCAACTATAGAAAGGTCCGATAACGGCGGTACCATGCCGGGCGAACGAACGACCTTTACACCCTCGTCGATCCTATTTCGCCCCC
>CAZDCR010000042.1:0-17471 GCA_964503995.1 uncultured Segnochrobactrum sp. | reverse complement strand
GCCTCCTCGACGACCTTCTGGTTGCGCCGCTGGATCGAGCACTCGCGCTCGCCGAGATAGACGACGTTGCCGTGCTTGTCGCCCAGCACCTGGATCTCGATGTGGCGCGGGTTGGTGATGAACTTCTCGATGAACACCCGGTCGTCGCCGAAGGAGGCGGCCGCTTCCGCCTTGGCGCGGGCGAAGCCGTCCCGCACCTCGTCGGGCGAGAACGCTATGCGCATGCCCTTGCCGCCGCCGCCGGCGGACGCCTTGATCATCACCGGGAAGCCGATCTCGGCGGCGATTGCCACCGCGCGCTCGATGTCCTCGATGATGCCGAGGTGGCCCGGAACGGTGGAGACGCGCGCCGCTGCGGCCGCCTTCTTCGATTCGATCTTGTCGCCCATCGCCTCGATGGCGTGCGGGTTCGGCCCGACGAAGACGATGCCGGCCGCCTGAAGCGCCTTCGGGAAGGCGGCGCGCTCCGACAGGAAGCCGTAGCCCGGATGCACCGCCTCGGCGCCCGTCGCCTTGCAGGCGGCGACGATCTTGTCGATCAGGAGGTAGGATTCGGTCGCCGGCGGCGGGCCGATGTGCACCGCCTCGTCCGCCATCTCGACGTGGAGCGCGTTGCGGTCGGCGTCGGAATAGACCGCCACCGTGGCGATGCCCATCTTCCGGCAGGTCTTGATGACGCGGCAGGCGATCTCACCGCGATTGGCGATCAGAAGCTTGGAAAACATCCCCCCACCCGTGTTCTCAGCGCCGCTGACGGGCGGCTTCAGGCCTTCCTTAGCAGAGAGCGGCCCGCGGTGAAGCGCCGACCTTGGTCGGCCCCGCCGGGCGACGCTCGCTCAGACTTCCTCGCGCACGAATTCCTTGCCCAGCCATCGATAGAACGGCACCGGCCGGTCCTCGCGCAAGCCGGGATCGGCCGCCAGCCGGTGCGACAGTTCCTCGATCACCACCTGCTGGATGCTGGCGACGTTGAGCTCCGAGACGGCGTCAAGCGCCACCCACTGGACGTCCTCGAGCTCGCCGGAGGGACCGGTGCCCTCGGGGAGGCGGTCGGCGATGGCGTCGGCCCAGACGGCGAGGAAGCGGGTGTCGAAGCGGCGCGGCCGGCCCGGCGGCGTGATGGCGCGGGCGACGAAGCGGATCGGCGAGAGCACCGGCATTAGGCCGCGGGCGGAGAATGCCGCCCAGTCCTCGCCCCTGAGGCCGGTTGGGGCCGGGCGAGCGATGAACAGCCCGACCTCCTCATAGGCCTCGCGGATGGCGGCCACCGCGAAGGCACGGGCGCGGGCGGCGGACTTCGGTGCCCGCATCGCGGTCGTCAGGCGCGTGAGCACCATGGGCTCGTAGTCGTCGCCGAGGCGGACGCGCGAGTCGCCCGGATCGACCCGGCCACCGGGAAAGACGTAGTGGCCGGGCATGAAGACGTGGCGCATGCTGCGCCGGCCCATCATCACGCGGATCGGGCCGCCGGCCGTCTTGTCGAGGACCAGCAGGGTGGCGGCGTCGACCGGACGACGATACGGCGCCGTCAGGCGCCGTTCAGTCGCGTTCAGCCGGTCGACGAGGTCATTCAACGCGGGTGACCGGCCGGCAGCATGACGGCGTCTTCCGGCTCGGAATCGGGGTCGAAGCCGTGCATGTAGAAGGCCCACTGCAGGCCGACGATGGCGCCCTTGATCGGCCGCAACAGCACCAGCGACGAGGCGATCGTCAGCGGCACCCAGAGCGCGACGTGCAGCCACATCGGCGGCACGAAGGCGACTTCGACCGCCAGCACCAGGCTGACGATGATGTGGCCGACGATCAGGATGGTGAAGTAGGGCGGCGCATCGTCGGCGCGGTGGTGGTGGAACTCCTCGCCGCAGGCCGAGCACGAATGCTTGACGGTCAGGTAGCCGTCGAACAGCGCACCCTCGCCGCAAGCCGGGCAGCGCCCGCGCGCGCCGCGCAGCATCGCCGGCATCAGCGGGCGGTGCGGCTTCGACGACGGGGCCGGCCACGTGGTGGCGGTATCGAGGGAAGTCGGAGTGGTCATTTGCGTGTCTTTCGTCCTCGCTCGGGGCGCGTCTTCCCGCGGGAAGCGCCGCGCGCCGAAGGCGGACGTTTGCCCGCTCCCTTCAGATAGCGACCCTCGCTCAGCAGTTCAAACCGTAGCGCCCCCGCAAACGGGGCTGCTTCGACGAGCCGCACGTCCACCGCGTCGCCGAGCCGGTGCGTCTCGCCGGTCGCCCGGCCGATGAGGGCACGCGCCGCCTCGTCGTAATGGAAGTAGTCCTGGCCGAGCGTCGCCGCGGGGATGAAGCCGTCGGCGCCGGTCTCGTCGAGGGCGATGAACAGCCCGGCCTTGGTGACGCCGGAGATGCGCCCGGTGAACCGCGCCCCGACGCGGTCGGCGAGCCAGAGCGCGATCAGCCGGTCGACGGTGTCGCGCTCTGCCGCCATGGCGCGCCGCTCGGTCGCCGAGATGTCGCTGCCGATCGCCTCGAGCCGCGCCTCGAAGCCCTCCGGCATGCCGTCCTTGCCGAGCCCGAGGGCCCGTATCAGCGCCCGGTGGACGACGAGGTCGGCATAGCGGCGGATCGGCGAGGTGAAGTGGGCGTAGCGGCGCAGATTGAGGCCGAAGTGGCCGATGTTGGCCGGCGAGTACTCCGCCTGCGCCTGGCTGCGCAGCACCACCTCGTTGACGAGGTGGGCGTTGCCGGTGCAGGCGACGCGGGCGAGGATCTTGTTGAACTGCGAGGGCCGCATGTTGCCGGTGCGCGGCAGCGAGATATCGAGCGTCTGCAGGAACTCGCGCAGGCCCTCAAGCTTCTCCACCGACGGGTTGTCGTGGATGCGGTAGAGCAGCGGCGTCTTGTGCTTCTCGAGCTCGGTCGCCGCAGCGACGTTCGCCTGGATCATGAACTCCTCGATCAGCTTGTGGGCATCGAGGCGTTCCGGCACGACGACACGGTCGACCCGGCCTTCCGGCGTCAGCACGATCTTGCGCTCGGGCAAATCGAGGTCGAGGGGCTCGCGGGCGTCGCGGCCGCGCTTCAGGCAGGCGTACGCCTCCCACAAGGGCCGCAGCACCGGCTCCAGCAATGGCAGCGTCTGGTCGTCGAGCTGGCCGTCGATCGCCGCCTGCGCCTGCTGGTAGGAGAGCTTGGCGGCCGATCGCATCATCACGCGGTGGAAGGTGTGGCGGATCTGGCGGCCACTCGCATCGAAAACCATGCGCACTGCCAGGGCAGGGCGGTCGACGCCCTCCTTCAGCGAGCAGAGGTCGTTGGAGATGCGCTCCGGCAGCATCGGCACGACGCGGTCGGGAAAATAGACCGAGTTGCCGCGCAGGAGCCCCTCGCGGTCGAGGGCGGAGCCGGTGCGCACGTAGTAGGCGACGTCGGCGATCGCCACGGTGGCGATGAAGCCGCCGGAATTGTCCGGGTCGGCATCCGGCTCGGCGTGGACGGCGTCGTCGTGGTCCTTGGCGTCGGGCGGGTCGATGGTGACGAGCGGCAGCTTGCGCCAGTCCTCGCGCCCGGTCATGCGCGCGGGCTTCGCCGCCTCCGCCTCCTCCAGCACGGCCTCGGGGAAGCGGTGCGGGATGCCGTGGGCGTGGATGGCGATCAGCGACACCGCCCGCTCGGACTTGATCGAGCCGATGCGCTCGGCGACGCGCGCCTGCGGCAGGCCGTAGCGTCCGGCCTTCTGCACGGACACCTCGACGAGGTCGCCGTCCTCGGCATCGCCGAGCGCCTCGTCGTCGGCCATCAGCTCGGCGCGCTGCTTCTTGTCGACCGGCAGGATGCGGCCACCCGGCACACCCGCTACACGGCGGACGACGCCGAGCACGGCGGTCGGCTTGCGGGCGATCACCTTGATGACGCGGCCGACGCGCTCCGTCTCGGTCCCGGGCGGACCTTCTGCGATGCGCGCCAGCACCTTGTCGCCGACGCCGGGCGTCGGTCCCGGCGAGCGATGGCGCTCGGGCATGATCGGGATCTGCGGGGCCGGGCCGTCCTCCGGCTCCCAGTTCACGGGCTCGCCGACGAGCTCGCCATCGGCGTCGCGCCCGGTGACCAGCAGAACCGCTACCGGTGGCAAGGCCCCGGGCTTGCCGAGCCGCTTTCCGCGCCGCACCACGAGGCCCTCGGCCTCGATCTCCTTCAGGATGCGCTTCAGCGGAATGCGAGCGCTGCCCTTGATGCCGAAGGCACGGGCGATCTCGCGCTTGCCGGCCTCGCCCGGATGCTCCGCCAGGAAGGCGAGGATCTGCTCGCGGCTCGGGAACTCGCCGGACCTGCGGCCGTCTCTGTCGGATGGAGCCAAGGGAGCCGGGCGTCCTCTTCTCTAGGGTGGCGTCAGCCGGTGGCTTTCGCTCCGGCGGTCTTCGATTTCGCGGGCGCCTTCGCCTTCGCCGGGGCTTTAGCCTTGGCGGGGGCCTTCCCAGCCGCCGCGGCTGCCTTCGGCTTGGCGGCGGCCTTCGGCTTCGCCGCAGTCTTGGTGCGTGCCGTACGGGCCGGCTTGGTCGAAACGCCATCCTTGGCGGCACGTTCCGCCAGCAGCACCACCGCGGCGTCCATGGCGAGTGCCGCAGGATCCGTCCCCTTCGGCAGGGTCGCGTTGACCTTGCCGTGGTTGACGTAGGGACCGTAGCGGCCCTCGCGCACCGTCACCGGACCACCGAGCGTCGGGTGGTCGCCGAGCGATCGGCCCGGCGTCGAGCCGGCGCGCCCGCGGCCTCCGCCGGCGGCCTTCTCGGCGATCAGAGACACCGCGCGGTTGATGCCGACCTCGAAGACTTCCTCGATCGTCGGCAGGTTCGCATACTTGCCGTCATGCTGCACGAACGGACCGAAGCGGCCGAGGCCGGCCGTGATCGGCTTGCCGGATTCCGGATGGTTGCCGATCTCGCGCGGCAGCGACAGCAGGGCGAGCGCCCGCTCGAAGTCGAGCGTCGCGGCGTCCCAGCCCTTCGGCAGGCTCGAGCGCTTCGGCTTCTCGCCGTCGCCGAGCTGGATGTAGGGGCCGAAGCGGCCGACGCGCAGCGTCACCATCTGGCCGCTCGCCGGATCGGTGCCGAGTTCGCGCGGCCCGCTCGCCTCAGCGCTGCCTTCGCCGTCGCCGGCCTGGGCGAGCTGGCGGGTGTAGCGGCACTCGGGATAGTTGGAGCACCCGACGAAGGCGCCGAACTTGCCGAGCTTCAGCGACAGCCGTCCGCTCGCGCACGTCGGGCAGACGCGCGGATCGCCGCCGTCGGCCTTCGGCGGGAAGATGTGGTCGCCGAGCATCCCGTCGAGCGCCGTCAGCACCTCGGAGACGCGCAGTTCCTTGATGCCCTCGACGGCGCCCGAGAAGTCGCGCCAGAAGTCGCGCAGCACGTCGCGCCAGTCGAGGTCGCCGTTGGAGATCTTGTCGAGCTTTTCCTCGAGGCTCGCCGTGAAGTCGTACTCGACGTAGCGATCGAAGAAGGACTCGAGGAACGCCGTGACGAGGCGGCCCTTGTCCTCGGGGTGCAGGCGCTTCTTGTCGAGGCGGACGTATTCGCGGTCGCGCAGCACCGTCAGGGTCGCCGAATAGGTCGACGGCCGGCCGATGCCGAGCTCTTCCATCTTCTTGATGAGCGTCGCCTCGGTGTAGCGGGGCGGCGGCTCGGTGAAGTGCTGGTTGGCGACGATGCCGCGGCGGCGCGGGCGCTCGCCGGTGGTCATCGGCGGCAGGCGGCGGGCCTCCTCGTCCTCCTCGTCGTCACGCCCCTCCTGGTAGAGGGTGAGGAAGCCGTCGAAGCGCACGACGGTGCCGGTGGCGCGCAGCTCGGCGCCGCGGGGGCCGTCCTCGGCGACGATCTCGACGGTGGTGCGCTCGAAGTCGGCCGATTCCATCTGCGAGGCGACGGCGCGTTTCCAGATCAGCTCGTAGAGGCGCGCCTGCTCGGCATCGAGCATGCGGGCGACCTTGCTCGGATGACGGGCGGCGTCAGTCGGACGGATCGCCTCGTGCGCCTCCTGGGCGTTCTTCTGCTTGGTGGTGTAGCGGCGCGGCGCGTCGGGCAGGTAGCGCCCGCCGTGGTTCTCCTGGATGGCCTTGCGGATCTGCTGCACCGCCTCCGGCGCCATGTCGACGCCGTCGGTTCGCATGTAGGTGATGAGGCCGACGGTCTCGCCGCCGATGTCGATGCCCTCGTAGAGCCGCTGGGCGATCTGCATGGTGCGGGCCGGCGGCAGGCCGAGCTTGCGCGAGGCCTCCTGCTGCAGCGTCGAGGTGGTGAAGGGGGGCGGAGGATTCCGCTTCTGCGGCTTCGATTCCACCGAGGCGATGGTGAAGGTGGCAGCCTCGAGCAGCGCCTTCGCCGCGTCGGCGTCGCCGCGGTTGCCGATCGTCAGCTTGCCGAGCTTCTTGCCGTTCAGCGCCGTCAGGCGCGCCTCGAAGGCGTCGCCGCGCGGCGTGTCGAGCTGGGCGATGATCGACCAGTATTCCTCGGTGACGAACGCCTCGATCTCCGCCTCGCGGTCGCAGACCAGCCGCAGCGACACCGACTGCACGCGGCCGGCCGAGCGGGCACCCGGCAGCTTGCGCCACAACACCGGCGAGAGCGTGAAGCCGACGAGATAGTCGAGGGCGCGACGGGCGAGATAGGCGTCGACGAGCGGTCCGTCGATCTGGCGCGGATGGCGCATCGCCTCCAGCACCGAGGACTTGGTGATGGCGTTGAAGACGACGCGCTCGACCGGCTGGTCCTTCAGTGCGCGCTTCTCCTTCAGCACCTGCAGCACGTGCCACGAGATCGCCTCGCCTTCGCGATCGGGGTCGGTGGCGAGGATCACCCCGTCGGACTCCTTCACCGCCTTGGCGATGTCGGAGAGACGCTTCTGCGACTTTGCGTCGACTTCCCACTGCATGGCGAAGTCGTCCGCCGGGTCGACGGAGCCGTCCTTGGCGGGGAGGTCGCGGACGTGGCCATAGGACGCCAGCACCCGGTAGTCGCTACCGAGGTATTTATTGATCGTCTGCGCCTTGGCGGGCGATTCCACGATGACGACGCGCATCGGATCCTATGTCGGTCGGAAGGCGGAAGGGGGCTCGGAGGAGCGGGCCGCGCGGACCATCGGGGATCGGCGGGGCCCTGTCAAATGGCGGTGCCGGCGGAGAATGCAAGCGGGTGCCGCTCGTAATGGTTGTGTTGCATGGTCGGCGCTATCTGTAGTATCGTCAATCTGTTCGCGCCTGGTGCGCGTCATTTGACTGCGGTGCGCGGTTGTGATGTCCGAAACCCACGAGCCGACCACCACCGAGATCGCCAGCTACGTCGAGAGGATGGTCGCCGAGCTCGCAGTGCTCGCCCGCGCAAGCCGGCTCGAGATGCTCGCCTATCTCCTCGACATCGCCCGCGAGGAGGCGAGCGCCCGCGCCGCCGACGCCCGCATCGCGGTTCGCCGCTGATCCTGCCGCGACCGGGAGGGGAGGGCGCCTAGCGCCCCGGCAACAGCGAGACGAGGCCGCCGGGATGGCGCTCCAGCCGTCCGGCAAGTTCGAGCTCCACCAGCACGATCATCACCGCGGCGGCGGACTGGCCGGAGTGGCGGATGATCAGGTCGATGGCGACCGGCGTCGGGCCGAGGGCGGTCAATACCGCCGCCCGGCCGCTCTCGCCAGGGTCGCCCGCCGAACCCTCGTCGTCGCCGCGCGGCTCCTCGAAGGGTGTCTGGCTCTCCGGCAGCCGGTCCAGCAACGGCCGGATCGCCGCCAGCACATCGTCCGTGCAGGTGATCAGCGTCGCACCCTCGCGGATCAGGTGATTGCACCCCTCCGCGCGCGGATCGAGCGGCGAGCCGGGAACCGCCAGCACCTCGCGGCCCTGCTCGGCGCCGAAGCGGGCGGTGTGCAGCGACCCGGACCGCCGCGCCGCCTCGATGATCACCACGGCGACGCTCATGCCCGAGATCAGCCGATTGCGGCGCGGAAAATCCTGCGCCCGCGGCGACCAGCCGAGCTTCATTTCGCTGATCGCGGCACCTCCCTCGTCGACGATGCGCTCGAGCAGCGGGCCGTGCTCCGGCGGGTAGATATGGTCGAGGCCGCCAGCCAGCACGGCGACGGTGCCGGTCGCGAGCGAGGCGTTGTGGGCGGCCGCGTCGATGCCGCGGGCGAGGCCGGAGGCGATGACGAGCCCGTGCTCGCCGAGGCCGCGGGCGATACGTTCCGCCATCGTCCGCCCGGCGGCGGAGGCGTTGCGCGAACCGACCACTGCAACCGCGGCGCGTGCCAGCACATCCGTGCGCGTCAGCACCGAGACCATCGGCGGCGGCGCCTCGATGGTGCGCAGTTCGCGCGGGTAGGCGGCCTCGCCGAGCGCCACCACGTCGCCGCCAATCCGCCGCGTCGCCGCGATCTCGTCCTCGGCCTCGGCGGCCGAGACGACGCGCAGGCGCGCGCCACCTCCCCTTCGCGCGAGTTCCGGTAGGGCGCCCAGCGCCGCCTCGGCCGATCCGTAGTGGTTGAGCAGCGAGCGGAACGTCACCGGGCCGACATTGTCGGTGCGGATCAGCCGCAGCCAGGCAGTGCGCTGAGCGTCGGTGAGCCGGGTCCGGATCGCACCGTCGCTCATAGCCGGCGCCTCAGCTCTTGTCGCCGCCGATGCGTCCCTCGGTGCCCGCCATCAGCCGCCTGAGATTGGCGGCATGGCGGAACCAGAGGAGCACGCCGAGCAGGCCGAAGACGCCGGCGAGATCCGGGCGACCGAGCAGCCCGAGGAGCACCGGGATCGCCGCGCTCGCCACCAGCGCCGACAGCGACGAGTAGCGCGACAGGAAGGCGACGACGATCCAGATGGCGGCGAAGGCCAGCGCGAACGGCCAGGCGAGGCCGAGCAGCACGCCGAGATAGGTGGCGACGCCCTTGCCGCCGCGGAAGCGCAGCCACACCGGCCACAGGTGACCCAGGAAGGCGCCGACGCCGGCGACCGTCGCCGGCATGTCGAGTTGTGCGGCGATCAGCACCGCCGCGGTCCCCTTCAGCATGTCGCCGGCCAGCGTCGCCGCCGCCACCGCCTTGTTGCCGGTGCGCAGCACGTTCGTCGCGCCGATGTTGCCCGACCCGATCGCGCGGATGTCGCCGAGGCCGGCGAGCCGCGTCAGGATCAGCCCGAACGGGATCGAGCCGAGCAGGTAGCCGAGGGCGAGCGCGACGAGCGGCGCGGCGAGCGACCATTCTGCAGGCGGCAAGGCGTGTCTCCTGTCTCCGCCGGACGGCCTGCCGGGATGGTTCCATCGCCCGCGGGCGATCAGCCGTGAGTGCAGTTGGCCGTGAGCGCAGTTAGTCGTGAGCGCAGTTAGTCGTGAGGGTAGGTGTGCACGGTCCGGCCCGCAACCACGGTGCGGACGACGCGGCCCTGGAAGCGCGCGCCCTCGTAGGGCGTGTTCTTGGCGCGCGAGATGATATCGGCTTCGCGCACGATCCACGGCGCACCGAGGTCGACGACGGCGAGATCGGCCGGGGCGCCCGGCGCGAGCGTGCCGGCCTCCAGCCCGAGCCGTCGCGCCGGTGCCGTCGACATCGCCTCGACGAGCCGCGACAGGCCGAGATCGCCCGCATGCACCAGACGCAGCCCGGCGGCGAGCAGCGTCTCGAGGCCGATGGCGCCGTCGGCGGCGTCGGCGAACGGGTGGCGCTTGGTCTCGACGTCCTGCGGGTCGTGGCTGGAGACGACGATGTCGACGATGCCCTCGGCGACCGCCTCAACCATGGCGCGGCGGTCGTCCTCCGAGCGCAGCGGCGGCGACAGCTTGAAGAAGGTGCGGTAGGCGCCGATGTCGAGCTCGTTCAGCGTCAGGTGCGTCGCCGCCACGCCGGCCGTCACGTCGAGGCCGCGCGTCTTGGCGGCGCGCAGCACGGCCACCGATTCCGCGCAGCTCACCTGGGCTGCGTGGTAGCGCCCGCCGGTCAGCTGGACGAGGCGCAGGTCGCGCTCCAGCATGATGATCTCGGCCTCGCGCGGAATGCCGGACAGCCCGAGCCGGCTCGCCGTCTCGCCCTCGTTCATCACGCCGGCCCCGACGAGCTCGGGATCCTCGGCGTGGTGGGCGACGAGGGCGCCGAAGTCGCGGGCGTAGGTGAGCGCCCGCCGCATCACCCGCGCGCTCGTCACCGCCCGCCGTCCGTCGGTGTAGGCGACGGCGCCGGCCTCCTGCAGCAGGCCGAACTCGGTGGTCTCGCGGCCGGCGAGCCCCTTCGTCAGCGCCGCCATCGCGTGCACCCGCACGATGGCGGTGTCGCGGGCCCGCCGCAGCACGAAGTCGACGATCGCCGGGTCGTCGATCGCCGGATCCGTGTCCGGCATCACCACGATCGTCGTGATGCCGCCGACGGCGGCGGCGTGGCTGGCGCTCGCCAGCGTCTCGCGATGCTCGTGGCCGGGCTCGCCGACGAAGACGCGCATGTCGACGAGGCCCGGCATCACCACGAGATCGCGGCCGTCGACGATCTCCGCCCCCTCCGGTGCGCCCTGGTTGAGCGCCTCCGGTCCGGCGGCGGCGATGCGGCCGTCGACGACGACGACGCTGCCGACGGCGTCGAGGCCGCGCGACGGATCGACGATGCGGGCGCCGCTGACGACAAGGGGCCGGGCGGGCAGGGGCTGGGGATTGATCACGCGCGCATCATCCGTTCGGCAGGTTGCCGGCGAGTGCCTCGAGCACCGCCATGCGCACTGCCACACCCATCTCGACCTGCTCGCCGATCAGGCTGCGCGGCCCGTCGGCCACAGCCGGCGTGATCTCGACGCCGCGGTTCATCGGCCCGGGGTGCATGACGAGGGCGTCGGGCTTCGCGTAGGCGAGCTTCTCCTCGTCCAGCCCGAAATAGTGGAAGTACTCGCGCACCGACGGCACGAACGAGCCGTCCATGCGTTCGCGCTGCAGCCGCAGCATCATCACGATGTCGGCACCGTCGAGCCCCTCGCGCATCGTTCGGAAGACCTTCACGCCCATGCGGTCGATGCCGGACGGCAGCAGGGTCGAGGGCGCCACCACCCGCACCTCGGCGCCGAGGGCGGCGAGCAGCAGGATATTCGAGCGGGCGACGCGCGAATGCAGGATGTCGCCGCAGATCGCCACGACGAGGCCGGTGATGTCGCCCTTGTTGCGGCGGATCGTCAGCGCATCGAGCAGCGCCTGCGTCGGATGCTCGTGGGCGCCGTCGCCGGCGTTCACCACCGAGCAGCCGACCTGGCGGGCGAGCAGCGCCACGGCGCCGGCGGCGTGGTGGCGTACCACCAGGATGTCCGGCCGCATCGCGTTCAGCGTCTGGGCGGTGTCGATCAGCGTCTCGCCCTTCTTCACCGAGGACGAACTCACCGACATGTTCATCACGTCCGCGCCGAGCCGCTTGCCGGCGAGCTCGAACGAGGACTGGGTGCGCGTCGAGGCTTCGAAGAAGAGATTGATCTGCGTGCGGCCCCGCAGCACCGCCCGCTTCTTCTCGACCTGGCGCGACAGCGCGATGGCGCTTTCCGAAAGGTCGAGCAACGCCTCGATCTCGGTGCGCGATAGCCCCTCGATGCCGAGCAGGTGGCGGTGGGGGAAGGCCGTTCCGGTTGGCTTCGACGGTGCAATCATCGAAGTCGATCGTGTATGCGGAGTCGGGCCGGCGAAACAAGGCGTGCACGCTGGTACATGATAGGCTTCAACAGTTTGATTCGAACCGCGCGTCCATTTCGCGATGCGTTTAGCCTGACAAGAAACTCCGGGGGCGGACCAGGCCGATGGCGGCAGACGGCTTCGATACGCACGACGTCGAGAACCAGCCGCCTCCGCGCGCCGGCGTCAACCTGTACGAGGCCGACCCGGTCCTCCTCGGCGCGCTCGAGGGCGCGACGACGGCCGAGAACGAGAGCGAGCTCTCGCGGATGGGCGCCTTCTGGGGCTCGGCCGAATCCCACGAGTTCGCGCGTCTCGCCGATCTGCATGGCCCGATCCTGCGCACCCACGATCCGCAGGGGCGCCGGCTCGATCTCGTCGAGTTCCATCCGGCCTATCATGCGCTCCTGCGCAGGTCGGTCGAGTACGGGCTGCACTGCTCGCCCTGGGAGGGCACGGAGGACGCGCCCCCCGGCCATCTCGTCCGCGCCGCCGGGCTGTTCCTGGCGGCCCAGACGGAAGGCGGCCACCTCGGCCCGGTCTCGACGACGAACGCCGCCGTGGCGACGCTGTCGCTGTCGGAGACGCTGTCCGACGAGTGGGTGCCGGCGATCCTGTCGCGCCGCTACGACCACCGGGCGCTGCCGGTATCCCGCAAGCTCGGCGCCACCGTCGGCATGGCGCTGGCGGAGAAGCAGGGCGGCAGTGACCTGCGCGCCATCCGCACCGTCGCCGAACCGACCGACGACGGCTTCCGCCTCGTCGGGCACAAGTGGTTCCTGTCGGCGCCGATGTCGGACGCCTTCCTGATGCTCGCCCAGGCGCCGGGCGGCCTGTCCTGCTTCCTGGTGCCGCGGCTCGACCCCGAGGGGGCGCCGAACGGCATCCGCCTGATGCGGCTGAAGGCGAAGCTCGGCAACCGCTCCAACGCCACCGCCGAGGCTGAGCTCGTCGGTGCCCACGCGAGCCTCGTCGGCGAAGAGGGGCGCGGCATCGCCGCCATCCACGAGATGGTGACGCTGACGCGCCTCGACGCGGCGGTGATGTCGGCCGGCCTGATGCGCGCTGCCCTCGCCGAGGCGGTGAACTCGACACGCCACCGCTTCGCCTTCGGCGAGGCGCTGATCGACCAGCCGCTGATGCAGCGCGTGCTCGCCGACATGGCGCTCGACGTCGCCGCCGCGACCGCGCTCGCCCTGCGCCTCGCCCGTGCCTACGACGCCGCCGAGACCGACCGCTCCGAGGCGATCTTCGCCCGCATGATCACGCCGGTGGCGAAGTACTGGATCTGCAAGCTCGCCCCGACGCTGACGGCCGAAGCGATGGAGTGCGTCGGTGGCAATGCCTACGTCGAGGAGAGCCCCCTCGCGCGGCTCTTTCGCGAGGCGCCGGTCAATGCGCTGTGGGAGGGGCCGGGCAACATCCAGTGCCTCGACGTGCTTCGGGCGCTCAAGGCGGACGAGCGGGCGCTCGGCGTCGTGCTGGCGGAGATCGAACGCGACCTCGGCAAGGCGAGCCCTGTCGCCATCGACGACATCGCCAGCGCCGCCGGCGCCTGCATTGAGGACGTCGGCTCCGCCCGCATCCTCACCGAGCAGCTCGCCATCGCCGCCGCCGCCTCGGCGCTCCGCCGCTTCGCGCCGCGCGTGCTGTCCGACGCGTTCCTCGCCACCCGGCTCGGCGGGCAGTGGCGCTCGACCTACGGCATGCTCGACGCGCGCTTCGACGCCCGCGACATCGTCGACTTCGTCGTCCCCTGACCGACCGCAGGCGGTCGGCAGCGACCGTGCTCAGTCGGACGCGCTGCGGATCGCCGCGACGGCGTCCCAGAGGTCGTCATAGTGATCAATGAGCCTGTCGGGCGACAGCTCCTTCACGGGGATGTCGGTGTAGCCGAAGGTGACGGCGACCACCGGCACGCCGGAGGCCCGCGCCGCCTCGATGTCGGTGCGCGAATCGCCGACCATCACGCAGTCGTCCGGATCGCCGCCGGCGGCGACGACGGTCTTGAGGATGTGGTCGCGGTGCGGCTTCGACACGCCGAACGTTTCCGGTCCGGCGATGACGGCGAAGCGGTCCGCCAGTTCGATCTTCTCCAGCAGCAGCCGCGACAGCCGCTCGTACTTGTTGGTGCAGACGGCCAGCTGGAACCCGGCGTCGCTGAAACGCGACAGCGCGTCGGCGACCCCGGGGAAGGCGCGGCTCTCGTCGGCGATGCGCCCCTCGTAGTGGACGAGGAAGCGGGCGTTGAGCCGGTCGAGGCCGGCGTCGTCGAGCTGGACGCCGTGGGCGGCGAAACCGCGGGCGATCATCATGCGGGCACCGCGCCCGATCATGGCGCGCGCCGCCGCACCGTCGACGGTCGGCACACCCGCCTCGTCGAGCACGATGTTGAGGCAGGCGACGAGATCGGGGGCCGTGTCGACGAGCGTGCCGTCGAGGTCGAGCACCAGTGTGGGGGGTGTCGTCACGCCGTCTCCTCCGGATGATGGTGTTGTCGCACCGCCGAGCCGGCCGGCGCCCTTATTCTCTTCGAGTCAGTAACGGACCGCCCCTGCGGCGTCGAAGCGACGCGGCGCCGCGCCACTCGTCCGGTCGCGTCAATACGGTGCGGAGGCGCTGGCGGATTGGCCTCGCCTCGCCGCCCGTGGTAAGCACGCCTCGCTCCGCCATCGGCGTTTTCCGCCGTGGCGGCGCCATGCAAGAGATTCGGAAGGAAGCCATCCCGTGAGCGCCCCGACCGGCACTGATGCCTCCGCCTTGAAGCGGGATGCGGCCCGCGCCGCCCTCGCCGAGGTGAGCCATGGCATGCGCCTCGGCCTCGGCACCGGGTCGACGGCGACGGCGTTTGTCGAGCTTCTCGGCGAAGCGGTCGCCGGTGGGCTGGAGGTCATCTGCGTGCCGACGTCGGAGCGCATCGGTGCCCTCGCCAAGAGCCTGCGCATCCCGCTGTCGACGCTCGAGGAAACCCCGAAGCTCGACCTCGCGATCGACGGCGCCGACGAGATCGGCCCGGGCCTTTCTCTCATCAAGGGTGGCGGCGGCGCGCTGCTGCGCGAGAAGATCGTCGCGACGGCGGCCAAGCGCTTCGTCGTCATCGCCGACGCCGGCAAGGTCGTCGACGCGCTCGGCACCTTCCCGCTGCCGATCGAGATCGTGCCGTTCGGGCAGAAGCCGACGACCCGGAAGATCGTCGCGGCCGCCCAGGCCCTGGACATCTCCGGGCGCCTGACGATGCGCCGCGACGAAGCCGGCGAACTCTACGTCACCGACGGTGGCCACCATATCGTCGACGCGTTCCTCACGCGGATCCCGGACCCCGCGGCGCTCGGCCAGGCGCTCGACGGGATTCCCGGGGTCGTCGAGCACGGCCTGTTCGTCGGCATCGCCAAGACCGCCTATGTCGCGGACGCGCACGGCATCCGACGCATCGATGCCTGAGGCGCGCCGCCACCGCACAGCTTTGTGATCAAAGGAGAAGACACCATGAGCATTTCGAGGTTCCGTCGCCTGTGCGCGCCGGCGATGGGGCTCGCCATGCTGGCAGCCGTGATGGCCGCTCCGGGCTCGGCGTGGTCCCAGGAAAACGCCGACATTCCGCGCTCGCATATGGCGCTGGCGCAGCAGGCGATCGAGCTGTCGGGCGCCTCCGCCGGCTTCGACGACATCCTGCCGCTCGTCGCCGAGCAGACGAAGGGCCTGTTCATCCGCTCCAACCCGGCGCTCACCTCCGAAATCGAGGACGTCACCGACACGGTCGCCCTCGAGTTCGCCCGCAAGCGCGCGGATCTCGACATCACCATCCAGGGCGTCTGGGCACGCCGCTTCTCGGAAGCCGAGCTCGGCGAGATCATCACCTTCTACCAGTCGCCCGTCGGCTCGAAGCTCGCCGCCCTCAGCCCTGAAATGCTGGCGCTGTCCGTCGGCGCGGCGAAGCAGTGGAGCGACGAGCTGTCGGTGACGCTGGTGACGCGCGTCCGCGAGGAGATGCAGAAGCGCGGCCACCAGCTCTGACGCTCCCCCACTCTGACGAAGGAGGCGGGCGCATGAGCGGCGGCTTCGATTACGATCTCGTGGTGATCGGTGCGGGATCGGGGGGCGTGCGCGCCGCCCGCATCGCCGCCGGCTACGGTGCGCGCGTGCTGATCGCCGAGGAGTACCGCATCGGCGGCACCTGCGTGATCCGCGGCTGCGTGCCGAAGAAGCTGATGGTCTATGCCGCCCGCTTCGCCGACGCCTTCGAGGATGCCGCCGGCTACGGCTGGACGGTCGAGCCGCCGCGCTTCGACTGGGTGACGCTGATCGCCAACAAGGACCGCGAGATCGACCGGCTGTCGGCGATCTACCGCCGCAACCTCGATGCCGCTGGCGTCGAGATCGTCGAGGAGCGGGCGGTCGTCACCGGACCGAACGGCGTCCGGCTGGTGAAGTCGGGCAGGGCGGTCTCGACCCGCTACATCCTCGTCGCCACCGGCGGCCACCCGGACAATCCCGACGCGATCCCCGGCCTCGAGCACACCATCACCTCGAACGAGGTGTTCCATCTGCCCGAGTTGCCGAAGCGCATCGTCATCGTCGGTGGCGGCTACATCGCCCTCGAGTTCGCCGGCGTCTTCCGGGGTCTCGGTGCCGAGGTGACCGTGCTCTACCGCGGCGCCAAGGTGCTGCGCGGCTTCGATGAGGACGTGCGCGACGTCATCACCGAAGAGCTCGGCCACCGCGGCATCGACATCGTCTGCGGCGACACCATCGCCGCGATCGAGAAGACCGCCGGGGGCCTGTCGATCACGACGCACGGCGGGCGTACGCTCGTCGCCGACCAGGTGATGATGGCGACCGGCCGCCGGCCCAACACGTCTGGCCTCGGCCTCGAGGAGGCCGGCGTCGTCCTCGGCCCGCGCGGCGAGGTCCGCGTCGACGAGCACTCCACCTCGGACGTGCCCTCGATCTACGCTGTTGGTGATGTCACCGATCGGGCGAACCTGACGCCGGTGGCGATCCGCGAGGGCCACGCCTTCGCCGACAGCGTCTTCGGCCACCAGTCGCGCGCGGTCGACCACAGCCTGATCGCCACCGCCGTGTTCACCACGCCGGAGGTCGGCGTGGTCGGCCTGACGGAGGCCGAGGCGCTGGTTCACTGCCACTGCGTCGACGTCTACAAGGCGCGCTTCCGGCCGATGCTCAACACGCTGAGCGGCCGCCAGGAGCGGATGCTGATGAAGATCGTCGTCGACGCCGACAGCGACCGCGTGCTCGGCGTCCACATCGTCGGCGACCACGCCGGCGAGATGATCCAACTCGCGGCGGTCGCCGTCGCGATGCGCGCCACCAAGGCCGACTTCGACGCCACCGTCGCCGTCCACCCGACGGCGGCCGAGGAGCTCGTCACCATGCGCACGCCGAGCCAGCGCCACCGCCGCGAGGCGGCGGAGTAGGGGGCGACGCCGTCGCAGCATCCGCCCGAAATGCACGAAGCCCGCCGGTCACCCCGGCGGGCTTCGCAGTTTCTGTCGATGGCCGACGCGGTGTGCCTCGTCAGCCGACCTTGATGGTGATCGTGCCGACGCCGTCGACGCCGCCGACCATGGTGTCGCCGCTCTTCACCGCGTTCACGCCGGCGGGCGTGCCGGAATAGATCAGGTCGCCGGCCTTCAGCTCGAACAGGCCGGAGAGGTAGGAGATCATCTCCGGCACCTTCCAGATCAGCTGGTCGAGGTCGCCGGTCTGCTTGCGCACGCCGTTGACGTCGAGCCACACCGCTCCCTTCGACGGGTGGCCGATCTCGGAGGCCCGGACGATCTCGCCGCACGGGGCGGAGGCTTCGAACGCCTTGCCGACCTCCCACGGGCGGCCGAG
>CAZDCR010000041.1:15936-17868 GCA_964503995.1 uncultured Segnochrobactrum sp. | reverse complement strand
GCTGCTCGACGACCAGCACTGGCGCGTCGATGACTGGCGCACCCGCAGCGAGGCGATCGGCTACCGCCGCTTCTTCGAGATCGACGACCTCGTCGGCGTCCGCGTCGAGGATCCGGCGGTGTTCGAGCTGATGCACGCGCTGCCGATCGACCTCGTCCGCAGCGGCCTCGTCGACGGGCTGCGCGTCGACCACATCGACGGCCTCGCCGATCCGGCCGCCTACGCCGCGACGCTGCGGCGCGCCGTCGGCGACCGCGCCACCGTGCACGTCGAGAAGATCCTCATCGGCGATGAGGACCTCCGTCCGTGGCCGGTCGACGGCACCACCGGCTACGAGACGCTGAACTGGATCAACGGCCTGTTCGTCGACCGCGCCGGCTACCACCGGCTGGTGGAAGCCGCGCGCGAAGACGTGCCGGACCTCGCCGACCCGGCCCGCGTCTATGGCGCCAAGCGCGAGATGCTCGACCGCGCCTTCCGGCCGGACCTGCGCCGGCTTGCGGCACTGGCCGCGACGGCATTCGGCGAGAACGATGCGGCAGCGGTGGAGGAAGCCATCGCCGCGCTCGCCTGCGGCTTCCCCGTCTATCGCAGCTACCTTGCCGGCGACCAGCCTGCCGACGGGCCGGACCTCGCCCTCGTCAACGACGCCCTGGAGGGGGCGCGCCGCAACGCGCCTGACGACGAGGAGACGGTCGAGCGCGTCGCGCGGCTGCTCGCCATCGGCAAGGGAGACGCCGCCACGACGTTCCGCGTGCGCTTCCAGCAGTTCACAGGCGCCCTGATGGCGAAGGGCTATGAGGACACCGAGCTCTATCGCAGCGTGGCGCTGGGCTCGGCCAACGAGGTCGGTGGCGAGATCGTCGCGCCCGCCCTCTCGCCCGAGCAGGCCCACGCCCACTTCGTCGCCCGCCAGCGGGACTGGCCACGGGCGTTGACGCCGCTGTCGACCCACGACACCAAGCGCAGCGGCGACGTGCGCGCCCGCATCGATGTCCTCACCGAGCAGCCCGAGGCGTGGCTCGCGGCAGTGGAGCGCTGGCGGGAGATGACGGCAACGTTCGTCACCGACGGCGTCGACGGGCCGATGCCCGACCGGCTCGACCAGTCGATCATCCTCCAGGCGCTTGCGGGTGCCTGGCCGATCGACAGTGACCGGCTCTCGGGCTTCGTCGTCAAGGCGCTCAGGGAAGCCAAGCGCCGCAGCGACTGGATCGAACCGAACGAGGACTACGAGAAGGCCGCCGTCGCCTTCGCGACCGCCCTGGTCGACGATCCGGCCGCAGAGAGTTTCCGCGCTGATTTCGCGGCGTTCCTCGCGCCGCTGGTTCGGGCCGGGCGGGCGAACAGCCTCGCCCAGACCGTCATCCAGATGACCGCGCCGGGCGTCCCCGACCTCTTCCAGGGCACCGAGCGCTTCGACCTGTCGCTGGTCGATCCGGACAACCGGCGGCCGATCGACTGGTCGCGTCTGTCCGCCGCCGAGTTCGACGAGGCCCCTGACGACGTCCGCGACGACGAGGAAGGCCTCTCCAAGACGGCGGTGATCGCCGCTCTCGGCAAGCTCCGCCGCGCGCGGCCGGCCCTGTTCGAGGCCGGCGCCTATGTCCCGGTGGAGGCGACCCGCGACGGGGTGGCGAGC
This sequence comes from uncultured Segnochrobactrum sp., assembly GCA_964503995.1. Lineage (GTDB taxonomy): Bacteria > Pseudomonadota > Alphaproteobacteria > Rhizobiales > Segnochrobactraceae > CAMDHY01. Next base: position 16,226 of record CAZDCR010000041.1, on the reverse strand, counting down.
AGCGAGTTGTTCGCCTTCGCGCGCACCGACAGGGACAGCGCGACGCTCACCGTCGCTGCCTTGCGGGGAGGAGCGGAGAACGGCCTCCTCGCCGAGACGGCGCTCGCCGTGCCGGAGGACCTGCACGGTTCGTGGCAGGAGGTCGGCAGCGGGCGCGCGGTCATGCTCGGTCTCGCCACACCGCTCTCGGCGCTGCTGTCGCCCGGCCGCCCGGCCACCGTGCTCCTGCGCAGCTGATCGCGGATCCCGCGAGGCCAGGCGTGGATGGCGGGCAACGATCGGCCCGCCCG
>CAZDCR010000041.1:14005-15836 GCA_964503995.1 uncultured Segnochrobactrum sp. | reverse complement strand
ACCTTCACGGAGGCCGGGACGTGGGCGGCGGCGGCCGAGCGGCTGCCGGACCTCGTCGACGTCGGCGTCACCGTCATCGAGATGATGCCGGTGAACGATTTCCCCGGCCGCTTCGGCTGGGGCTACGACGGCGTCGGTCTCTACGCGCCGGTCGCGCTCTACGGCGAGCCGGACGATCTGCGCCGCTTCGTGGACAGGGCGCATGCCCTCGGCCTCGGGGTCATCCTCGACGTCGTCTACAACCACCTCGGCCCCGACGGCAATTTCATGCCGCAGTTCGGCAAGTCGATCTTCAACGACCGCCGCAACGACTGGGGTGACGTCCTCAACTTCGATGCGGGCGACGTGGCGCCGATCCGCCGCTTCTTCATCGACAACGCCGCCTACTGGATCCGCGAGTTCCACTTCGACGGCCTGCGCCTCGACGCCACCCAGGAGATCCACGACTCTTCGCCGGTGCACATCGTCGCCGAGATCGGGGCGGCGGCGCGGGCTGCGGCTGGCGAGCGCCCGATCATCCTCGTCGCCGAAAACGAGCCCCAGGACAGCCGTCTCCTCGCCCCGATGTCGAAGGGCGGCTGCGGCCTCGATGCGCTGTGGAACGACGACTTCCACCATTCCGCCCACGTCGCCCTCACCGAGCGCCGCGAGGCCTACTACTCCGACTACGACGGCAGCGCCCGCGAGATTGCCGACAGCCTGGCCTACGGCTTCCTGATGCAGGGGCAGCGCTCGTCCTGGCAGAAGAACCCGCGCGGCACGCCGGTGCTGCGCACGCCGCCGATGCGCTTCGTCAGCTTCCTCGAAAACCACGACCAGGTGGCGAACTCCGGCGACGGCCGGCGTCTCTCCGACCTCGCCCAGCCGGCCCGGCTGCGGGCCTTCACCGCCGTGATGCTGCTCGGCCCGCAGACGCCGATGCTGTGGCAGGGGCAGGAGTTTGCCGCCTCAACCCCGTTCCTCTACTTCGCGGATCATCCGGGGCCGGTGGGCGAGGGGGCGCGCAAGGGCCGCCGCGAGTTCCTCACCCAGTTCCCGTCGCTGATCGGCGCCGACCTCGACGACCCCGTCGCCGAGCAGACCTTCCGACGCAGCGTCCTCGACTGGCGCGACCGCGACCGCAACGCCCAATGGGTCGCCCTGCACCGCGATCTCCTGCGCCTGCGCCGCGAGGACCCGGTGCTGCGCCTGCAGGGTTCTGCGGGCGTGCTCGCCACCGCCGACGGCGACCTTGCGATCATCCGGCTCCTCGGCGAGGACGCGGCGGACGACCGGCTGATCGTCGTCAACCTCGGCGTCGATGCGCCGGTGCCGGTCTCGACGCCGCTCCTCGCCCCGCCCGACCGCGCGGGCTGGCGTCTTCTCTGGTCGAGCGAGGACCCCGCCTATGGCGGCGGTGGCACGCCGGCCGAACCGTTTTCGGCGGACTGGCGCTTCCCCGGAAACTCCACCGTGCTGTTTGCCGGAGTATCGAGCCGATGATGGAAGACGTCCCGCACTGGTGGCAGAGCGGCCTCATCTACCAGATCTACCCCCGATCGTTTCAGGACAGCGACGGCAACGGCATCGGCGATCTCGCCGGCATCCGCCAGCGCCTCGATTACCTGCAGGACCTCGGGGTCGACGCGATCTGGCTGTCGCCGATGTTCGTCTCGCCGATGAAGGACTTCGGCTACGACGTAGCCGACTACTGCGCGATCGATCCGCGCTTCGGCACCATGGAGGATTTCGAGGCGCTGCTGGCGGACGCGAAGGGCCGCGGCATCCGCATCATCCTCGACCTCGTGCCGAACCACACCTCCGACCAGCACGCCTGGTTCAAGGAGGCGCG
>CAZDCR010000041.1:0-13905 GCA_964503995.1 uncultured Segnochrobactrum sp. | reverse complement strand
CAAGGGCGTCGGCGGCTTCCGGGTGGACGTGCTGTGGCATCTCCTCAAGGACGACGCGCGCCGCGACAATCCGGAAAACCCCGGCTGGCACGAGGGCATGTCGCCGACGCAGCGCCTGCTGCCGATCTACACGACCGACTTGCCGGACATGCAGAGCATCGTCCGCGAGATGCGGGCGGTCGTCGACGAGTTCGACGAGCGCGTGCTGATCGGCGAGCTCTACCTGCCGATCGAGCGGCTGGTGCGCTACTACGGCGAGGAGCTCGACGGGGCGCACCTGCCGTTCAACTTCGCCCTGATCGAGGCTCCCTGGCACGCCCGCGAGCTCGACCGCCTGATCCGCGACTACGAAGCGGCCGTCCCGCAGGGCGGCTGGCCGAACTGGGTGCTCGGCAACCATGACAAGCCGCGCATCGCCGGTCGCGTCGGCGAGCGCCAGGCGCGGGTCGCGGCCATGCTGCTCCTGACCCTGCGGGGCACGCCGACGCTCTACTATGGCGACGAGATCGGCATGCCGCAGGCGACCCTCTCGGGTGTCGAGTCCCGCGACCCGGTGGAACGCAACGTCCCCGGCTTCGGCCTCGGCCGCGACGGCTGCCGCACGCCGATGCAGTGGGACACGTCGGCCAATGCCGGCTTCACCACCGGCACCCCGTGGCTGCCGATCGCCACCGACGATCCCGCCGTCACCGTCGCCGCCCAGGCCGGCGATGCCGGCTCGATGCTGGCATTGCACAAGCGGCTGATCGACCATCGCCGGCGTCATCCGGCTCTGTCGGTCGGCTCCTTCCATCCGCTCGCCGCGGATGGCGATGTCCTGCTCTATCAGCGCGAGCACGTCGGCGAGCGGTTCCTGGTGGCGCTCAACCTTGGCCCGACGGCGGCCGACGTCGGGCTGGAAGCATCGGTGCGGGCGCGCGTCGCCATCGCCACCGAGCCGCAGCGGGAGGGCGACACGATCTCCGGAACGTTCACGCTCGGCCCCGACGAGGGCCTCGTTCTCGACCTCGACTGAACGCGCTCGTTCGCGGCTGCCAGCGGCACAAACGAGAAGGGCGGGAGGCTATCGGCCTCCCGCCCTTTTTCATTGGCCGGATGGGCGCGCGATCAGCCGAAGCGGCCGCTCGCGTGGGCGAGCAGGGTGTAGACCTTGCCCGTGTCCGAGGCGAGGTAGCCGCGGCGGCGATCGTCGCCGTCGTGTGCCCCGTCGAGATCGTCGAGCAGTCGGTCGAAGTCGTCCACATACTGGTCGACGACGGCGCGGAACTCCTCGTTGCGGGCGTACTTGCGACGGATCTCGTCGAAGGTCTGCTGGCCACGCATCGTGTAGAGGCGACGGGTGAACACGCCCGCCTCGCCACGCTCGTAGCGCGCCCACAGGTCTTCGTAGCTCTCGTCGTCGATGGCGCGGGCGATGTCGCCGGAGACGCCGTCGAAGGTCGGCACCACCGGGGCGCGGTCGTCGCCCCGGTCCTCGATGACCGGCGGCACGACGTCGCCGATCTCCGCCTCGTCCTCGAAGGGCGGGTCGGAGGCGCGGCGCAGCAGGTCGGTGATCCAGCCACGACCGCCCGTCGGACGGTCGTCCTCCTCCTCCTCGCGCACCGGCGTCGTCAGCACCGGACGCGGCGGAACCGGCTCGGGCGCGATCGGTGGCGCGGCGCGGACGGGCTCGCGCGCCGGCCGGGCCGGGCGCGGCTCGTCGAGGACGGCGGAGGTGACATCCACCGGTCCGGTGATGCGACCACCGTCGGGGCCGGCCACGGCGAGCGCCGCGCTCTGCCGGGAGACGATGCCCGACAGCATCTCCAGCGCCTGCAACTGGCCGGAGACGGCCTTCCGCATCGCCTCGGTGCTCTCGCGCGCCTCCTCCGGCAGCTCGAACAGGCCGCGGCGGATTTCCGCCCGCGTCGCCTCGAGCTCCTGGCGCATCTCGGTGGCGCCGCGCTCGAGCTGCTGGGCGAGCTCGCTGTACCGCTCCGTGATCTCCGAGATCGCCCGCGTCGTCTCCTCGACGATGGTGATCTGGGCGAGACGGATCGCCTCGCGGGCACGCTCGCCTTCGCGGTCGGCCGTCTCCTGCATGCCCTCGAGCCCGGAGCCGAGCGACCGCGTCGCCGACTCCGCACTCTCGGTGAGGGCGCGAGTCGCCGTCTCCGTGAGGTCCTCGATGCTGCGGGCGACGGTGTCGGTCGCCCCGTGCAGGGCTGCCGTCGCTCCGGTCACCGAGTGCGTGATCGCCTCGGCGGTGTCGCGCGCCTTTGCCTCGGCGGCCGCGATCGCCTCGCCGACCTGTCCGGCGAAGGACCGCATCAGCGCCTCGATCGATTCCGTCTTGAAGAGCAGCGTCGAAGCGAGGTCGTCGATCGCCACACGCCGATCCTCGAGCGTCTGCTCGACGGCGCGGTTCGACGATTCCAGCCGGCGGGCGGCGTCCATCAGGGCGACGCGGCCGTTCTCCAGCGTCGCCTCGAGCTGGCGGTGGGTGCCCTCGATCTCCAGGGCGGCGTCACCGAGGACGCGGTTCTGCGCCTCGATGCGGTTGGCGACGGCGGTGAACTCCTTGAGCGACGTCGAGGCCACCGCGTCGAGGCGGCCGGTCTCCTCCGCCATCGCGGCGGCGGAGCGGGCGGCACCCTCGACGGCGCGGCCAACGACATCGCCGAAGCTCGCGGCCTGGCGGCCGATCTCGCCCTCGACGCTGCCGAGGTCCTCGCCGGCGGTCGCGACCGCCTTCTCGAACGAGCCGGTGACCATGCGCAGGTCGGACAGCACGCGCTCGATCTGGCCCTGGGCCCGGGCCGTGGCGTCGGCGACACCGGCAAGCGATGCCTCGCCGGTCTGCGACAGCGCCCGGGCCGCTTCGGCGGAGTGGGTGCGGATGCGCTCGACCAGGGCGTCACCCTCGGTGCCGATCTCGCGCGCCACCACTTCGCGGGCGTTGGAGATCTCGTCGCGGAAGCGCTCCGTCGACTGCCCGATCGCCTCGACCAGCACGCTGTCCTCGGCGTTCAGCAGGGCGGCGAGCTCGCCGGCGCGGGCGGCCAGCATCGTGTCGACGGCGTGCGACGACTGCGCCAGTCGGCGGGCGAGCTCCTCGAGCGCTGAGCCGACGACGGCCCGGGCGCGGCTCGTCTCGGAGGCGAGCATCTCGGTCGCCTCGCGCGAGCCGTCCTGCAGGGCCGTGCGCATGCGCTCGACCTCGGCGCCGATCACCGCGGCCGCGCTCTCGGCATCGCCGGTGACCGTGGCGCGGACGCGCTCGCTCTCGCTCGCCAGCAGCTCGGTCGCCTCGCGAGAGCCGTCCTGCAGGGCCGAGCGCATCCGCTCGACCTGGCTGCCGATCGCCTCGGCCGCAGCCTCGGCGTCGCCGGTGACCGCCATGCGAACGTGATGGCTCCGCGTCGCCAGCGCGTCGGCCGCCAGCTGGGCGCCCTCCGTGATGTTGGAGCGAACGCGCTCGCTTTCGGCGGCCAGCACGAGGGCGGCCGTCTGCATGTCGTTGGTGACGGTCGTGCGGACCCGCTCGCTCTCCACGGCCAGGATGGCGGCGGCGGTGCGGGCCTCCTCGCCGACGAGGCCGCGCAGGCGGTCGCCCTCGGCCGCGAGGATCGCGGTCGCGGCGCGGACCTCGTCCGTGACACTGGTGCGCATGCGGTCGCTCTCGGTGCCGAGCAGGTCGGCGGCGACGCGGATGTCGTCCGTGACGGTGGCGCGGACGCGGTCGCTCTCGGCGGCCAGGATGTCGGCGGCGGCCCGGATGTCGTCGCCCACGGTGGTGCGGACGCGCTCGCCCTCCACCGACAGCAGCTCGGTGGCGGCGCGAAGCTCGCCGACGACGCCGTGGCGGACACGCTCGCCCTCGCTCACGAGGAGGCGGGCGGCGGCCTGGGTCTCTGCCGTCAGCGCCGTGCGGGTCTGCTCGCCGGCGTTCGCCATCAGCTCGACGGCAGCGTGCGCCTCGTCGGTGAGCGTGCGGCGCGCCCGGTCGGACTCGACCAAAAGGGCCTGCACGACCTCGCCGGCGGCGGCGATCAGGGTGCGACGCGTCTCGTCGGCGCGGGCCGTCAGCGACTCCGTCATCGCGTTCAGCGTGCCTTCCAGTGCCGACCGGGTCCGGTCGGTCTCGCTGCCGATGTTGCCAAGCACGTGGGTGACCGACGCCTCGGTGCGGTCGGCGCCCTCGGTCAGGGCGGAGATGATCGCCTCCGTGCGGTGGCGCAGCGTGCCTTCGAGCGCCACGGCGCGGGCTTCCACGGTGTCGGCCGTGGCGGCGAGCTCCTCGGCGAGGATCTGGCGGATGCGCTCGACGCGCTCGCCGAAGGTGCCGCTGATCGCATCGGCATGGCCGGCGAGCGTGGCGTTGACCCGCTCGAAGGTGGAGGTGAGCGTCGTCTCGAGGTCGGTGTGACCGGAGGCGACCGCCTGCACGAAGTCACGGGTGCGGGCGAGCAGCGTTTCGCTCAGCTCGCGGGCGCGGGTGTCGAGGGCGTCCTCGACGCGTCGCGTCCGCGTCTCGATGATCGAGACGACGTTTTCGCTCGCCGTCGACATGCGCGCGGCAAGCGACTCGGTGCGCGCCTCGATCGCCGCGTCGAAGGCCTCGGCACGCTCGGCGATGGCCCCGTCGAGGGCCTGCGTGCGGTCGGAGAAGGCGGTCTCCAGCGAGGTGGTGCGGGCACCGAGGATGCCGTCGAGGCGGCCGACGCCCTCGTCGACGGTGCGGTTGAGGGTATCGATGCGGCTGTCGACGAGGCGGGCCACGTCCGTCGAGAACTGCTCGATCGGCCGGCCGATCGCGTCGGTGCGTTCCGACAGCGTCTGCTCGAGGATGACGAGACGGTCGGAGAGGATGCGGTCGAGCTCCTCGGTGCGCATGCCGAGTGTGGCCGTAAGGCCCTCGGCCCGCACGGTGATGAGCTCGCGCAGGGTCTCGACGTCGCGGGAGATGCGTTCGCCGACTTCGCCAGAGTGGGCGGCAAGGGTCTCGGCCGCAGCATTGGCCGCGGTGGTGATGTCCTCGGTGGCGCGGTGGCTGCGCTCGCCGATGAGGCGGGCCACCTCCGCACCGGCGGTGCCGAAGACGTGGGCGACGTCGGCGGTCTGGCGCGACAGCGTGTGGCCGATGCCCTCGACCGCCTCGTCGACGGAGGAGCGGAAGAACGTGCTGCGGCTCTCGAGCACGGCGGCGAGCGACAGCTCGCGGTCGCGCAGCGCCTCTTCCAGCGCCTGGGCGCGGCCGACCATCGCGTCCTCGATGCGGTGGCTCGCCTGCTCGAGGCGATCGGCGACTTCGGTGCCGTTGGCGCCGACGATCGTGCCGAGGCGGTCGGTCGTCTCCTCCAGGCGGCTCGTCAGCGCGTCGGCGCGCAGCTGCAGGTCGAGCGAGATGGAGTCGCCCGTGCCCTTCAGCACGTCGGAGATGCGGTCGACCTGGGTGGTGATGGCCATGACCATCTCGTCGCCGCGCGAGGCCATCGCCTCGGACGTGCGCACCGACTGCGACGTGACGGCGTCGTCGAGCGAGCGCAGGGCGTCGGTGAGGGTGTCGCGGACGTCGGTGGTGCGGGCGAGCACCGTCTCGGTGACGCGCGAGCCGGTCTCGTCGAGGGTCCGCTGCAGGGCGTCGATGCTCTCGCGCATGTCGCCGAGCTGGCGCGTCGTCACCTCGGTGGTCGAGCGACCGACCTCGGTGATCAGCGCCTCGATCTCGGCGATGCGGTCGCGCACGAGCGTCGCGATCGAAGATCCGGCGGCGTCGATGGCGGTCTCGAAGCCTGCGACGCGGTCGCCCAGCGCCGTGGTGACGCGCTCGGTGCTCTCGCCGAGCGAGCCTTCCAGCGTGGCGACGCGGCTCGCCAGCGCCTCGGTGACCGTGGCGCCGGACTGTGCCAGCGCGTCGGTCAGGCCGGAGACCGTGCCCGACAGGCTGTCGGCGACCGTGCGGCCGGTCTCGGCGAGGCTGCTCTCGATGCTGCTGACGCGCTCGGTGAGCGTCTCGGTCAGGCGGCTGCCGGCGACGTCGATCGCCTCTTCGAGCGAGATCACCTGCGAGGACAGCGTCCGGGTGACGCGGTCGCCGGTGCCGGTGATGGAGGCCTCCAGGCCGCCGACGCGGTCGTCGAGCACGGCGATGACCGCCTGGCCGGCCGTGGTGATCGAGGTCTCGATATCGGCGACGCGCGCGGTGAGCGCGTCGGTGACGCCGGAGCCGGCGGTGTGGATGGCGCTCTCGAGGCTACCGACGCGGGTCTCGAGCGTCGAGACGACGATGTCGCCGGTGTTGGTGAGGGACGATTCGATCTCGGCGACGCGCACCGTCAGCGTGTCGGTGACGAAGGCGCCGGCGCTGCGGATCGAGCCTTCCAGCCCGCCAACGCGCTCGTCGAGGACGCTGACGACGGCGCGGCTCGCCTCCGCCATCGTCGCCTCGATGGAGGCAACGCGATCGGTGAGGCTGTCGGTGACGGAGGCACCGGCGTCGCGGATCGCCGTCTCGAGGCTACCGACGCGGCCGTCGAGGGTGGAGACGACGACGTCGCAGGTGGTGGTGATCGTCGCCTCGATCTCGCCGACGCGCGCGGTGAGGGCATCTGTGACGGAGGCACCGGCGCCGCGCAGCGCGCTTTCGAGCGCCTCGACGCGGCCTTCCATGCTGCCGACGACGGCCTCGCCGGTCGCAGACAGGGACACCTCGACATCGGCGGCGCGGGCGGCGAGCGCGTCGGTGACGCGCGTGCCGGCCGAAAGGATCGACGACTCGAGCCCGATGACGCGCTCGGAGAGGGAAGCGGTGATGCTGCCGGAGACGGCGGTGATCGCCTCCTCGAACTCGGCGGCGCGCACGGTCAGCGTGTCGTTGACGATCGAGCCGGCCGAGGTGATGGCGGTCTCGAGCGAGGTGACGCGGTCGCCGATGGTGTCGGTGAGCGAGTGGGTGACGGTGGTGATCGAGGTCTCCAGCGCGCCGACCCGGCCGGCGAGCATGTCGGCGGCCTCGGTGCTGGCGCGGTCGATGACCGCCTCGAGCCCGGCGATGCGGTCGCCGAGCGAGGTCGCGACGACCTCGGTGGTGGAGGTGATCTTCGCCTCGAGGCCGCTCGTCTGGGCGACGAGGGTGCCGGTGAGGGTGCTGCCGGCGTCGTCGATGGTGCGCTGCAGCTCGCCGACGCGATCGGACAGCGTCGCCGCGACGCTGACGCCGGCCGAGGTGATGGCGCCCTCGAGGTTGATGATGCGGCCCTGCAGGTCGTCGATCAGCCGCTCGCCGGTCTCGGTGAAGCCGGCCTGCAGCTCGCCGACGCGGGCGGTGAGCTCGCCGGTGACGGCGGCGCCCGCCGAGGCGATCGTCGCGGTGACGCGCTCGCCGGTGTCGTTGAAGGTGCGGTCGAGGGCAGAGAGGCGCTCGTCGATGGCGCCAACGATGCGCGCACTCGTCTCCGTGAGGGAGCTGTCGATCTCGACGAGGCGGGTGTCGAGGGTCGTCAGGATCTGGTCAGAGCGGCCGGTGACGGTGGCGATCAGGCGGTCGGTCGAGCCGCCCAGAGTGTCGCCGATGGCGTCGAAGCGGGTCTCGACGGTCTGGATGACGCTCTCGCCCGTGGTCGCCAGGCGCTCGGCGACCTCGTTGGCGCGCACCACCAGCGTCTCGACGACGCCCTTGCCCGTGCGCTCGATCGAGCTGTCGACCTCGTTGCCGATGGCGCGCAGCTGCTCGCCGACCGTCGTCGAGGCGGTGGTGAGGCGCTCGGCGACCTCGGACCCCTGGCGACCGATGAGGTCGGCGACATCATTGCCGGCCTTGCCGATGCCGTCGCTGACGACGCGCGTCTCGGCGCGGATGCGCTCGACGAAGTCCTCGCCCCGGCTGGTCAGCGTGTCGTTGAGGTTGTCGCTCGCCGAGGTCATGGAGAAGGCGATCTTCGAAGCGCGCTCGTCCACCATGGTGGTGAAGCGGGCCGCCGCCGCGTCGATGTCGACGGTGAGCCGCTCGCTGGTCGACTTCAGGTCGTCGGCGAGCGTCCGGTGGGCGCCGGAGATGGCGGCGCGCAGGCGCTCGGCGTTGTTGGTGACCGCCTCGCGCTCGTTGACGAGCTCGGAGATCAGGCCGCGCACCTTCAGCTCGTTGTCGCCGAAGGAGCGCTCGAGGGCCGACACCTCGTTGTGGATCATCACCTCGAGCTCGCTCGCCCGGGCGAGAACGCGCTCGATGCCGTCGCCCATGGCGGCGAGCTCGCGGCGCACCGTCTGGCCGGCGGCGACCACCGCCTCGGTGCCGATGGTCTCGGGCTCGGAGAAGCGACCGGCGGCGTCGACCATCGCGGCGGCGGCGATCCGCATCTCCTGGCCGCGGCGGGCGAAGCCGGCGAGCACGAAGGCGAGGATGACCGGCAGCAGCGCCGTGCCGATGAGGAAGACGGTCTCCGGGCGTGCGAACAGGCCTGGCACGTCCACCGGCGGCGTCAGCAGCGGGCCGAGGGTGCTCTGGGCGGCGTAGGCGCACAGCGCCAGCCAAACCACCGAGAACAGCACGGCGAGCCAGGTCGGCAGCGACGAAGGCCGCTCCCGCACCGTGGCGGCGGCGACGCGGCGGTCGTCGTTCGCGGCCGTGCGCGGCGGGGTGAGGGCCCGGCGGGGCTCGGCGGGGGCCGTGGGAGCGACGGCAGCGGCCGCGGGTGCCTCAGGCTCCGCCGGCTCGGCGGGCACGGGCAGGGGGTCGGCGGCGAGCGCCTCCGCGAGCGCCTGGGCGTGGACTTCCTCCGAGCTCGCGGGTGCGGGCTCCGGACCGAAATCGAGCTTCAACGCCTCTTCGACGGCGGAAAGCGCCACTTCCGCCGGATCCTTGGCGTGCTGATTCTGGATGGCCATGACCGTCTGTCGCCTCGCGCCGTACTCACTACCGTTCGGCCGCCGATCACACCCCGATTGGGAGGCGACCGTCCGAACTCCGTCACTTCGAACCGCGGTTTATCCGCCCGCCGGCGGCGTCGACTGCCACGATCCGACGCCGCCGAAGAGACGGGCAGCGTGGGGCGGATCGTAATGAATCGTTAGGAATTCTGAAACTCGCATCTCCCGCGGCCGCCCGGCAGGGTTAACGCCGCCACTGGCGCGACCCTCCATCGCAGGGCGGGCGTGGCCGGGCTCCTCCGCCGCCGGTGCGCTTGACGCGCCCGGCCGAACCGCTATTCCCAGTCGGAGCAATCCCAAGCGCTCTCCGCTTCCCGCGGCCCACCGCCGCCCATCGAAGGCCCGGCATGCCGAAGATCACCTACATCACCCACGACGGCGTCAGCCATCCGGTCGAGGCCGACGTTGGCTCGACCGTCATGGAAAACGCCATCCGCAATTCGGTTCCCGGCATCGACGCCGAATGTGGCGGGGCTTTGGCGTGCGCCACCTGCCACGTCTACGTGGATCCGGCCTGGGTGGAGGCCACCGGCTCGCCGTCGCCGATGGAAGAGGACATGCTGGACTTCGCCTACGACGTGCAGCCGACCTCGCGGCTGTCGTGCCAGATCCGCGTCGAGCCGAAGCTCGACGGGCTGGTCGTACGGGTGCCCGAGCGCCAGGCCTGATCGCGGTCGGTCGGCGGCGGCGCCTCTCAGCGGGCGTCCAGCCGCTTGACGAACCATGCGATCAGCTTCTCCCACATGGCGTCCTTCTCGACCAGGTCCTCGCAATTGCGGTCGAGATTGGGATTGTCGTTGATCTCGATGACGAAGACGCCCCGGTCCGTCTCCTTGAGGTCGACGCCGTAGAGGCCGTTGCCGATGAGGCGCGCCGCCTTCACTGCCGTCTCGACGACGGCGGGCGACACCTCGTCGAGGGCGAAGGCCTTGTACTTGCCCTGGTCGGGGGCCTTGTTGGCGTGGTGATGGATCACCTGCCAATGCTGCTTGGCCATCATGTACTGGCAGGCGAACAGGGGCTCGCCGTCGAGCACACCGATCCGCCAGTCGAAGCTCGTCGGCACGAACTCCTGGGCGAGCACCAGGTCGGATTCGTCGAGCAGGGCCTCGAGCCGCTCCTTCAGCTCCTTCGGCGTGTCGAGCTTGAAGACGCCGCGGCTGAACGAGCCGTCGGGGATCTTGAGCACGACCGGCCAGCCGAGCTCCTGCGGCAGGCTGTCGGCCTGTTTCAGGCTGTCGACGATCACCGTTTTCGGCGTCGGCACGCCGTTCGCCGAGAGGAGCTCGGCGAGATAGACCTTGTTGGTGCAGCGGATCATCGAGACCGGGTCGTCGATGACCGGCATGCCCTCCTGCACCGCCCGACGGGCGAAGCGGTAGGTGTGATTGTCGATCGCCGTCGTCTCGCGGATGAACAGCGCGTCGAATTCCGCCAGCCGGTCGAGGTCGGTCTTCTCGATCGGCTCCACCTCGACGCCCATCCGCGCTGCCACCTTGGCGAGATGGCGCAGCGAGTAGGGCATTGAGGGCGGCAGAGCCGCCTTCGGGTCGAAGAGGATGGCGAGCGAGTAGCGGGCGGCCGTGCGCGCCTTCTTCGGCGGCTTCCAGGCGCGCTGGGTGTAGCGGTCGAGGGCATCGACGAGGAAGCGCCGCTCCACCGGGCTGAGCTCGGGGATGGCGATGGTGCGGATCTTGTTGATCGAGCGCCACTCGCCATGCTCGATCTTCACCTCCAGGATCGGCGCCCGATACCAGTCGAACAGGTGGCGCCCGAACGCCTCGAAGCGGGCGTCGTCGACGCGGCCGAAGCAGACGAGAAGCCGGAAGTCCGCCGTCGGCGGCTCGTCGAGCGTCTTGATGAGCTTGTTCAGCCGGTCCTCGAGCTCCGGCAGGGCGATCCGGTAGAGCGACTTCTTCGACAGCTCGATCATCGTCTCGACGGACGGCATGACGCGGTGGCCGCGCGCCTCCGCCAGCAGCGACGAGTAATAGCCGGCGCCCTGGTAGCTGTAGGAACGGGCGAGGTTGATGACGGTGGGCTTGACCTCGCCGAACAGGCGAGGGCGGGTCAGGTAGTCCCGCACGGTCATCACCTTGTGCGGGGTGTCGGCATTCGCGAGATCGGCTGGCCGGTCGACCAGGATCAGCCACGTCATCGGGGGGCTCCGTGGGGGGAGGCGGTCGACGCGGCCCCGGCCCGGACCCCAGCGCGGGGGTATCCGGGGGCGGCGCGTCCGGGAGGTTCGGGCGGATCAGGCTCGCGCATCGACCGTGGACAGGCTCCTCGCGCCGCACCGAGGGGAACGGCGAGCCGCTCGTCTTCCAGCGGCTGGGTAGAACGTCACGAGAGGCCCCGGCGTTCCGCAAGGGCAGGTAATTCATCCAGTCATGCAAATCAACGGGACTTGACAGCTGCTCGCCATCATTTGTCCGTCGCCACGGTCGGCAAGTGGTTCGCGTGAAGAGATGGGTTTTTTCATGGCTGAAAGCTGGCGGAGCAAAGAAGAACACCGCGATCGACGAAACTGGACCGGCCGCGGTGGCGCGCCCGGCGGGCACGGGTGGAATGACCGGCCGCGGAGATGTCCGGCTATTGCCGGGACCGGCGGATCGCGGTCGTCGCGGCGGTGCTCAGAACTGCCCCGCGGCGGCCGGCGCGCGCGGCTGCATTGCCGCCCGGGATGCCTATTCCGGCCGACCCGCGTCGAGCCGCCGCCGCATCTTCAGGCAGGCGCAGCCGTCGGGATAATAGGCCTCGACGCGGCGATAGGTCGTGTAGCCGTAGCCCTCGTAGCGCCTCCGCAGGAAAGCGTTGTCCTCGCGGATCTCGAGGAGCACCGTCGACAACCCCAGAGCCCGGGCGTTGTCCTCGAAGTGGCGGAACAGCGCCTCGCCGATGCCACGCCCCTTGCCGGACGCGTCGACGGCGAGGGAGTAGAACCGCAGCCAGTCGGCACCGCGCCGCCTGAGGCCGAGCGAGTAGCCGAGGATCGCCCCGGCGCGCGCGGCGGCGTCGTCGCCTTCGACGAAGACGAAGGCCTCGCACGTCGGGCTCGCGACATTGGCGCGGAAGCGGGCGGGCGACATCGGCGTGTAGAGGCCGGGATCGAAAGCGCGACGCTCGAGCGCCACCAGCGCGGAGACATCGGCCGGAGCGGCGCGGCGAATCGGCATCGGTGCTCTCCAGGCCGGCGACGAGGGGAACGATCCCGCGCGTACGGCGTTCGCAACCCGGTCTAGCATGCTCGCGGCTTCGTGACCGAAACCGTGAGCTCCCCTCTGGGGTGCGGGTGACCGGCGATGATTGCCGCGATCCGCCAAAATGCGGTAGGTCATATTGGAACGGTGGCCCTCGGGCCGGCCGGAAACGAGGGAGATTGACGATGAAGATGCTGGCAGTTCCGGCGGTGCTCGCCCTGTTCGCGGTGGCCGGGTGCAACACGGTGGAGCAGGATCGGGCGCTCGTCGGCGGCGGCCTCGGTGCCGCTACGGGTGCGGTGATCGGAGCGGCGACGGGTGGCGGTGCCGGTGCGGCCATCGCCGGTGCGGCGATCGGTGGCGTCACGGGCGCGGCGGTCGGTGCGGCGACGGCTCCGCGTGGCTACTGCCATGCGACCGACCAGCGCGGGCGCTATCTCTATCGGCCGGACGGCCAGCCGGTCTTCGTCCGCTGCTAAGCGGCTGAAACGTCTCAACGCGTGACGGGTTTACGGGGAGCGTCCTGGACGCTCCCCGTTTCCGTTTTGGAAGCCGCCTCCCGCCGTCGTCGCGCTCCTGCCGCAAAGTCCGGGCGAAGCTGAACGTCGTCAGAGATCGAGGATCGGGCGGGGCATGCAGGCACCTTGGCGTGACAGGACGGGGCGCTTCTCGCCGCTGAAGGCGGTGACGCTCGCCGGCCTCGTGCTGCCGGGGCTCATCACCGCCGTGACCCTGATCCTCGCCGACGCACCGGCGCCGGGTGCTGGTCTGTCCGTCGGTGGACCGCACATCGGCGGCCCCAACATCGGCCCCGCGGGCATGGGCGGCGAGGCGGCACGGCCGATCACCGACGCCATCCACGCGACCGGCGACTGGGCGGTGCGCTTCCTGCTCCTGTCGCTTGCCATCACGCCGGCGATGCGCAGCCTGCGCTGGCCGCGGGCGCTCATCGTGCGGCGGATGATCGGCGTCGCCGCCTTCGCCTACGTCGCCACGCATGTCCTGCTCTACGTCGTCGACCAGCAGTTCGACCTCTGGAAGGTCGCGACCGAGATCGCGCTGCGCATCTATCTGACGATCGGCTTCGTCGCGTTCGTCGGCCTCGCTGCGCTGGCGGCGACCTCGACCGACGCCGCGGTGCGCCGGTTGGGCGCGCCGGCCTGGCAACGGCTGCACCGGATCGTCTACGTGCTGGCCGTCCTCGCCCTGCTGCACTTCTTCATGCAATCCAAGATCGACGTCTCACAACCCGTTCTGATGTCAGGGTTTCTGATCTGGCTGATGGGGTGGCGCCTGGTCGTCTTCCAACGTCGGCGGACCGGTCGCGAGCCGCTGCCGAGCGTCGTCGACCTCGTCGGTCTCGCCGTCGCGGCGGCGGTGCTGACGGTCGCCACCGAGGCGCTTTGGTATGCGGTGGCGACCGGCGTCGACCCGTGGCGGGTGATCCGCTCCAACCTCGACTTCGGCTTTGCGATCCGCCCGGTCTGGTCGGTGTTCGCTGCCGGCCTCGCCGTCGCCGCGGTGGCGTGGTGGCGGGGCCGCGGGGCGCCGAAACGCGCCCAGCGGCCGCCGCGGCCGGTGGCGGCGGGCTGACTCAGCCGGCGAGGAACGGGAAGACAGCGGCATCGAACTCGGCCTGCCGCTCGATGTTCGACAGATGCGCCGCCTCGAGCCGCACCAGGGACGATCCCTTGATTCCGGCATGGATCACCTCGCCGAGCGCCGGCGGCGTCGCCGGGTCCTCGGTGCCGACGACGACGATCGCAGGCGTGGTGATCTTGCCGAGGTCGTCCCG
>CAZDCR010000040.1:0-18191 GCA_964503995.1 uncultured Segnochrobactrum sp. | reverse complement strand
CTGCACCAGGCGCTGAAGGCGGTGAGCGACACCGTCGCCAACGGCGGCCGTGTGCTGCTCGTCGGCACCAAGCGCCAGGCGACCGAGTCGGTGGCCGACGGCGCCCGCCGCTCGGCCCAGTATTTCGTCAACGCCCGCTGGCTCGGCGGCATGCTGACCAACTGGAAGACGATCTCGCTGTCGATCCAGCGCCTGCGCAAGCTCGAGGAGCTGCTCTCCGGTGACCAGCAGGGTCTCACCAAGAAGGAGCGCCTGAACCTCAGCCGCGAGCGCGACAAGCTCGAGCGCAACCTCGGCGGCATCAAGGAGATGGGCGGCATCCCCGACCTCATCTTCGTGATCGATACCAACCGCGAGGCGATCGCCATCGACGAGGCGCGCCGCCTGGGCATTCCGGTCGTGGCGATCCTCGATTCGAACAGCAACCCGGACGGCATCACCTATCCGGTGCCCGGCAACGACGACGCCGGCCGCGCCATTGCCCTCTACTGCGACCTGATCGCGCGCGCCGCCATCGACGGCCTGTCGCGCTCGCAGGGTTCGATGGGCATCGACGTCGGCGCCGCCGAGGAAGTCCTCGTCGAGCCGGCGCTGCTGCCCGAAGAGGAAGTTGCGGCCGAGGCCCCCGCCGAGGAGGTTCCCGCCGAGGAGGTGGCCGAGCTGGCCGAGGCCTTCGGTGAGACACCGGAGCAGGAACCGGCGGTCGCTGCCGCGAACTGATCGATCTGCCGGGGTCTCGGCCCCGGACGACCATCACGGCGCACGGGGCGCGGGCCATCGGCCCGCGTTTCCGTGTCGTCATGCCGGCAAAGCCGGCTGTACCTGAGAGCCCCGAAGAGGCGAGCCATGAACATTTCCGCGACGATGGTGAAGGAGCTCCGCGAGAAGACCGGCGCGGGCATGATGGACTGCAAGGCAGCCCTCACCGAGACCGCCGGCGACATCGAGCAGGCGATCGACTGGCTGCGCAAGAAGGGCCTGTCGAAGGCCGCCAAGAAGGCCGGCCGCGTCGCCGCCGAAGGCCTCGTCGGCATCGCGTCGGAAGGTCCCCGCGCCGCCGTGGTCGAGGTCAACTCCGAGACCGACTTCGTCGCCCGCAACGAGGCCTTCCAGGCGCTCGTCCGTTCCGTCGCACAGGTGGCGCTCGCGAACGGCGGCGACCGTGACAAGACGGCCGCGGCTGGTTATCCGGGCAAGAGCCACTCGGTCGACGACGAAGTGCGCGAAGCGATCGCCACCATCGGCGAGAACATGAACTTCCGCCGCTCGGCGATGCTCTCCGTCGGTGCCGGCGTGGTCGGCAGCTACATGCACGGCTCGACGGCCGATGGCCTGGGCAAGATCGGCGTGCTCGTCGCGCTCGAGTCCACCGGCAAGGTCGAGCCGCTCGCCGAAGTGGCCCGCAAGATCGCCATGCACGTCGCCGCGACCAACCCGGTCGCCGTCGATGCGTCCGGCATCGATCCGGCGACCATCGAGCGCGAGAAGGCGATCCTGCTCGAGAAGCATCAGGGCAAGCCCGCCAACGTGCAGGACAAGATCGCCGAGTCCGGCCTCAAGACCTACTTCAAGGAGGTCTGCCTGCTCGAGCAGCCGTTCGTGCACGACGGCTCGAAGACGGTCGCGCAGGTTCTGAAGGAGACCGAGGGCCAGGTTGGCGCGCCCGTGAAGCTCACCGGCTTCGTCCGTTTTGCGCTCGGCGAGGGCGTCGAGAAGGAGACGTCGGACTTCGCCGCAGAGGTGGCCGCGGCCGCCGGCACCCGCTGAGCGCCGGCGGGAGCCGCGCCATGGCGGACGGTGCGAATCGCGAGACGGACGCCGGCGCGGCTGGCCTGCGCTGGTGCAAGGTGCTGCTCAAGGTTTCCGGCGAGGCCCTCATGGGCACCCGGGGCTTCGGCATCGATCCGGCGGTCCTCGACCGGATCGCCTCCGAGGTCGCCGAGGGTGTCAGCCTCGGCGCCCGCATCGGCCTCGTCGTCGGCGGTGGCAACTTCGTGCGCGGCGCGAAGATTGCCGCCGACGGTGGCGACCGCGTCGCGGGCGACCACATGGGCATGCTCGCGACCGTGATGAACTGCCTCGCCATGAAGGCGGCGCTCGTGCATCGCGGCGTGCCCTGCGTCGTGCTGTCGGCCCTCGTCGTTCCGGCGATCTGCGAGACCTTCACCCAGCGCGCGGCAGTCGAGCACATGGAAGCCGGCCGCGTCGTGCTGTTCGCCGGTGGAACCGGAAACCCCTTCTTCACGACCGATTCTGCGGCTGCGCTGCGGGCGGCCGAGCTCGGGTGTGACGCCCTGATGAAGGGCACCAACGTCGACGGCATCTATTCGGCCGATCCGCGCAACGATCCGGCTGCCGTGCGTTACGAGACGCTGACCCACCAGGAAGTGCTGGCGCGGGACCTCGCCGTCATGGACGCTGCGGCGATCGCCCTTGCCCGCGACAACGGCATTCCTGTAATCGTGTTCTCGATCAAGGAGCCGGGGGAGTTCGTCGACGTTCTGCGCGGCGCCGGCCGTGCGACCGTCGTGACCGGATGACGCGGTCCGCCAGGTATCGCGCGTCTGGCGACCGGAGGGTCCACCGACTGCGGCGGAGTTCCTCCACCGCTCTTCCATTGCAGCCATGAAGCCCGTCTCGCAGAAGACGGCCCGCGAGAGGACGACAGCATGAGCGGCGTCTACGATCTCGACGACCTCAATCGCCGCATGCAGGGCGCCATCCAGTCGCTGAAAGGCGAGCTCAGCGGCCTGCGCACGGGACGTGCCTCGTCGTCGATGCTGGAGCCGATCACCGTCGAGGCCTACGGCAGTCACATGCCGCTGAGCCAGCTCGCGACGGTCTCGGTGCCCGAGCCGCGGCTGATCACGGTGCAGGTCTGGGACCGCTCGATGGCGAACGCGGTCGAGCGTGCCATCCGCGAATCGAGCCTCGGTCTCAACCCCGTTGTCGAAGGCACGTCGATGCGCATCCCGATCCCCGAGCTCAACGCCGAGCGTCGGCAGGAGCTCGTCAAGGTCGCGCACAAGTACGCCGAGAGCGCCCGCATCGCCGTCCGTCACGTCCGTCGCGACGGCATGGAGACGCTGAAGAAGCTCGAGAAGGACGGCAAGGTCAGCCAGGACGACCATCGGACGCTGTCGGAGAAGGTCCAGAAGCTCACCGATGGCGCCATCGCCGACATCGATCATATTGTGGCCCAGAAGGAACACGAGATCAGCCAGGTCTGACCTCGGTTCCCGAGGGGAGCGTGGCGACCGCCTCGGTCGGTAGGAGCCCTTACTTGGCCGCAGGCCACGATCAGTCGCTCGCTCTCGCACCGACCGGCCCCGAACGGGACTGGCCGAAGCACGTCGCCATCATCATGGACGGCAATGGCCGCTGGGCGCGGGCCCGCGGCCTGCCGCGGGGCGAAGGCCATCGCCAGGGCGTCGAGGCGCTGCGGCGCACCGTTCGCCATGCCGCCGACCGTGGCGTCGAGATCCTCACCCTTTTCAGCTTCTCCTCGGAGAACTGGTCACGGCCTCCCGATGAGATCAGCACCCTGATGGGGCTGCTGCGCCTTTTCGTGCGCCGCGACCTCGCGGAGCTGCGCGATGCGAACGTCCGCGTCCGCGTGATCGGGGAACGCGCCGGCCTCGACGCCTCCATCGCGGCGCTTCTCGACGAGGCGGAGCGCACGACCGCCGCCAACGACGGTCTGGATCTGGTCATCGCCTTCAACTATGGCGGCCGCAACGAGATCGTGCGTGCGGCGCGCAGGATCGCCGAGGACGTGGCGGCCGGTCGGCTCGCGCCGGCGGAGATCACCGAGGCGGTCTTCGCCGACCGTCTCGATACCGCCGGATTGCCAGCACCCGACATGCTCATCCGCACGAGCGGCGAGCTCAGAATCTCGAACTTTCTGCTGTGGCAGTCGGCCTACAGTGAACTCGTCTTCCTGCCCACCTACTGGCCGGACTTCGACGCGGCCGCCTTCGATGCGGCCGTTGCCGAGTATCTCGGTCGCGACCGACGGTTCGGTGGCCTCTCTGCGCGGGTCGGCGGGTGAGCCGGGCCGGGCAGGGGGATCTCGTCCGCCGCGTCGTGTCGGCGCTCGTGCTGGCGCCGATCGTCCTTGTCGCGGTGTGGCTGGGCGGGCTGCTGTTCGCGGGGCTCGTCGCGGTCATCGCAGCGATCGTGATGCTGGAATGGTGGGCGGTGACGATGCCGCATCGCCCGCGGCGCACCAAGGGGCTTGACCCCGCCGCCACGATCGCAGCCGTGGCCGCTGCTGCCGCACCGCTCGCGATGTCGGCCGAGCAGCCGCTGTTTGCGGCCCTGCTCCTGGTCGTCGGGGCGGGGCTGGTCGCCTTCCTCCACCGCCATGCGCTCGGCACCTGGGTTTGGCCGGCACTGGGAATCGGGTACGCCGGCATCCCGGCAGTTGCGCTCGTGGCCGTGCGTGACCTGCCCGGCGGGCTCTGGATGATCCTGGCGCTGATGGTCGTCGTCTGGGCGACGGACAGTGTGGCGTATTTCGGTGGCCGTGCGATCGGCGGGCCGAAACTGTGGCCGCGGGTCTCTCCCGGAAAAACCTGGTCGGGGGCGATCTGCGGGCTGGTCGGCGGCGTATTGGCCGGCGGGATCGTTGCGACGATCGCGGGGGGAACGCTGATGCCCGCTCTGGCTGTCTCGGCGGTTCTGTCGATCGCCTCGCAGCTGGGCGATCTGGCGGAATCTGCCATCAAGCGGCGCTTCGGCGTCAAGGATTCGGGCAAGCTCATTCCCGGGCACGGCGGTGTCATGGACCGGGTCGACGGGCTGCTGGTGGCGGCTGTGGCTGCCGGGATCCTCTGCCTCGCCTTCGGTGCCGTGCCAGCGTTCGCGCCGGCCATCTAATAGGACACCGAAGTCATGCGTCTCACCGTTCTCGGCGCCACCGGATCGATCGGGCGATCGACGCTCGACCTCGTGGCGCGCGCGCCCGAGCGGTTTCAGGTCGTCGCCCTCGTCGGGGGCAGCCGGCCGCAGGAACTCGCCGAGGCGGCCAAGGCGGTGCGCGCCGAGATCGCGGTGGTCGCAGATGCGGCCGCCGGTCCGGCCCTGCGGGAAGCGCTCGCTGGCACCGGCATCGCCTCCGCGGCCGGCGAGGCGGCCGTCCTCGAGGCGGCCGCCCGTCCCGTCGACTTGGTGATGGCCGCGATCACGGGTGCGGCCGGTCTGGCGCCGACGCTCGCTGCCGCCCGGACCGGCTGCACCATCGCGCTCGCCAACAAGGAGTGCCTGGTGTGCGCGGGCGAGCTCTTCCTGCAGGAGGCCGCCCGCCACGGTGCGCGTGTCCTGCCCGTCGATTCCGAGCACAACGCGATCTTCCAGGTGCTGGAACAACGCAATCTTTCGGCTGTCGACACAGTCCTGCTCACCGCCTCGGGCGGCCCGTTCCGGACCTGGACGCTCGACGAGATGGAGCGCGCGACCGCCGCTCAGGCCCTGAAACACCCGAACTGGTCGATGGGTGCGAAGATCACCATCGATTCCGCCACGCTGATGAACAAGGGCCTCGAGGTGATCGAGGCGAGCCTGCTGTTTCCGCAGGTGGCCGATCGCATCGACGTCGTCGTCCACCCGCAGTCGCTCGTGCACGGCCTCGTCGCCTACACCGATGGGTCGATGCTGGCCCAACTCGGCAAGCCCGACATGCGCACCCCGATCGCCTATTGCCTCGGATGGCCTGAGCGAATGGCGACGCCGGTCGGCCGGCTGGATCTCGCATCGATCGGGACCCTGACGTTTGAAGCGCCGGATCTGTCCCGATTCCCGGCTCTGGCTCTCGCGATGGCTGCGCTGCGCCGCCGGCAGGGCACGACGACGGCGCTGAATGGCGCCAACGAGGTGGCGGTGGCGGCCTTCCTCGACGGCCGAATCGGCTTCCGAGACATCGCACGGGTCGTGGAAACCGTCATCGAGCGGTCCGACGCGCTCGGCATGCTGGAAGAGCCGGCCTCTCTCGAGGCGGTCTTCGCGCTCGATGCGGGGGCGCGACGTATCGCCGACGAGAGCGTGCACACGGTTGCCGCATTGCGGCCCTAAAGCCCCATCGGGCGTAGCAGGAGGGCAGGATGCTCGAGTGGATGACCGGACTTGGGTCCGGCTTTTTGGGCTATGCGATCCCTTTCCTGTTCGTTCTGACCGTTGTCGTGTTCTTCCATGAGCTCGGGCACTTCCTTGTCGCGCGCTGGTGCGGGGTGAAGGTCGACGTGTTCTCGGTCGGGTTCGGCCCCGAGCTGTTCGGGCGCAACGACCGCCACGGCACCCGCTGGCGGCTCGCCGCCATTCCGCTCGGCGGCTACGTCAAGTTCGCCGGGGACGACAACGCTGCGAGCGTCCCGAGCCGCGAGCGCCTCGCGGCGATGAGCGAGGACGAGAGGCGCACGAGCTTCGCCGCCAAGCCCGTGTGGGCGCGCGCCGCGGTCGTCGCGGCCGGCCCGATCGCCAATTTTCTCCTGACCATCGTCATCTTCGCGGTGCTGTTCGCCTCCTTCGGCCGGCCTGTCACCGAGGCGCGCGTCGATTCGATGGAGCCGGGCAGCGTCGCGGAACTGGCGGGGTTCCAGGTCGGCGATGTCATCCGCTCCATCGACGGCGAGCCGATCGCCTCCTTCTCCGACGTGCAGCGGATCGTTAGCGCGCACGCCGACGACGAGCTGCAGGTCACGGTCGACCGGGACGGTACGGAGGTCGATCTGGCGGTGACGCCGCGGCTGAGCGAGATCACCGATCGCTTCGGCAACGTCCATCGTGTCGGAGTGCTCGGCATTCGCCGGGACACCAGCGGCGAAGACGTGCGGACCGAAAGCTTCTCGCCGCCGGCGGCCGTGGCCGAGGGCGTCAAGGAAACCTGGTACGTCGTCACCCGCACCGTCGACTACCTCGTCGACGTCGTGACCGGCCGGGAGCCCGCCGATCAGCTGGGGGGGCCGATTCGAGTCGCACAGATTTCGGGGCAGGTCGCGACGCTCGGCTTCGTCGCCCTGCTCAATCTGACGGCGGTGCTGTCGGTGAGTATAGGCCTCCTTAACCTTATGCCCATTCCGATGCTGGATGGCGGCCACCTCGTCTACTACGGCATCGAGGCCGCCCGCGGCCGGCCGCTGAGCGAGAGGGCCCAGGACGTCGGCTTCCGGATCGGTCTGACGCTGGTGCTTTTGCTCATGATTTTCGCCACATGGAACGACATTCTTCACGTATGGCCGGCATGAGTGGGGCGGCCGTGGCGCATTCGCAACGCCCGCCAGCGATCGCTTTCTGAAGGGGGTTCATCGGCTTGCCACTCCGGATAATCCCTGCAATACCCTCCAATGGCATTGCCACGCAGTACGCTGTTACCGACGGCGTTCGACCCGGCATGCCGCGTAACGCGGCCTTGGAAGACGAGAGGACCTCAAGTCCCCATGCGTAGTTTGGCGACCGTCTTCGAGCGTGCCCTTGTCCGTGGCGCCATTGTTGCCGCCCTGTCGGCGACGGCCCTCACCACACCCGTGCTGCCGATCGTTGCCGTTCAGGCCGCGACGGTCTCCTCCGTCGTCGTCGACGGCAACATCCGCGTCGATGCCGAGACGGTGCGGACCTATGTCTCGATCAAGCCGGGCCGCCAGTTCGGCCCCGCCGACATCGACGAATCCATCCGGGCGCTTTACGCCACCGGTCTGTTCGCCGACGTCCAGATTTCGCAGCGTGGCTCGTCTCTCGTCGTCACCGTGAAGGAAAACCCGGTCATCAACCGGATCTCCTTCGAGGGCAATCGCCGCATCTCCGACGAGACGCTGACGGGCACGATCGAATCGAAGCCGCGCTCCGTGCTGACGCGCGCAAGCGTTCAGAACGACGTGCAGCGCATCCTCGACTCGTACCGTCAGAACGGCCGTTTCCGCGCCACGGTGGATCCGAAGATCATCGAGTTGCCGCAGAACCGCGTCGATCTCGTCTTCGAGATCGACGAGGGCGACAAGACCGGCGTCTCGCGGATCACCTTCATCGGCAATCAGTCGTTCAGCGACGGCCGCCTGCGTGACGTGATCCGCACGCGCGAGTCGGGTCTGCTGAGCTTCCTGCGCAGCACCGACAACTACGATCCGGATCGCCTGGCGGCGGATCAGGAGTTGCTGCGGCGCTTCTACTACAACAACGGCTATGCTGATTTCCGCATCATCTCGGCAGTCGCCGATCTCGATCGCGAGCGGAACATCTTCTTCATCACCTTCACCGTCGAAGAGGGTGAGCAGTACAAGTTCGGTGACATCTCCGTCGACACGACGCTCGCCGCCCTCGATCCCGATAAGCTCCGGTCCGTCGTGACGACCTCGCCCGGCGCCGTCTATTCCGCGGCAGAGGTGGAGAAGTCCCTCGAGGCCCTGACCATCGAGGCCTCGCGCCTCGGCTACGCCTTCGCCCAGGTGCGGCCGCGGGGTGATCGCGACTACGAGAACCACACCATCTCGATCGCCTACACGGTCGACGAAGGCCCGCGCGTTTACATCGAGCGCATTGAGGTGCAGGGAAACACCCGCACCCGCGACTATGTCATCCGCCGCGAGTTCGACGTCGTCGAGGGCGATGCCTACAACCGCATCCTGATCGACCGGGCCGAGCGTCGCCTCAACAACCTCGGCTTCTTCAAGACCGTCCGGATCACCTCGGAGCCGGGAAGCGCTCCCGACAAGGTCGTCGTTCTCGTGAACGTCGAGGAGCAGTCGACGGGTGAGGTCTCCTTCGGTGTCGGCTACTCGACCTCCGACGGCATCATCGGCGACATCTCCATCACCGAGAAGAACTTCCTTGGGCGCGGCCAGTACGTGCGCGCCATGATCGGCGGCGGCGAGAACCAGCAGATCGGCGAGTTCTCGTTCACCGAGCCGTATTTCCTCGGTCGCCGCATCGCGGCGGGCTTCGACCTCTATGTCCGCGAGTACGAGCGCAACAGCTACCGTCCCTACGACGAAAGCGAGTACGGCGGAGGAATTCGCTTCGCGTTCCCGATCACCGAAGCTTTCACGTTCAAGATCTTCAACAATATCGAAAGCCGCGACATCACCTTGGCCCGCAAGTGGCGCAAGGACACGTCGATCGCCATCCTGCAGGACGAGGGCGAGCGCTTCACGTCGCTCATCGGCTACGAGCTGACGTACAACACGCTGGATAACCTGATCGATCCTCGCGCGGGCATCTTCGGTACGTTCACGCAGGAATATGCGGGTGTGGGCGGCGATGTCTCGTATCTGCGCAACAAGGTCGCTGGCAGGTACTATCGTGAGCTGATGCCCGACTGGGGTCTCGTCGGCATGCTGCGAGGCGAGGCGGGCTACATCACCGGGATTGGTGAGCGCGTCCAGGTGCCGGACCAGTTCTACATCGGCGGCCAGCAGATTCGTGGCTTCCAGTCCGACGGCATCGGCCCGCGCGACGTGCAGTTCAAGAACAACGGAAAGATCAAGTACAGCGACGCGCTCGGTGGCCGAGCCTATGTTGTCGGCTCTGTGGAAGGCGTGTTCCCGCTGCCATACGTTCCGTCGGAACTTGGCTTCAGCGGCGCCGTGTTCTCGGATGCAGGAACGCTGTTCGATACCGACAAGAGCCAGCGCTGGTACACGAGAAAGAACGGGACACCGCAGAACCGGGCAGTTCGTCTGCGCGGAACCAACGACGCCGAGGTCCGCTGGACGGCCGGCTTCGGTCTCGGCTGGAAGTCTCCGTTCGGTCCGATCCGCGCCGATTTCGCCTGGCCGATCACGTCGAACAAGTACGACAAGGAGCAGGTGTTCCGGCTCGGTGGCGGTACGCGCTTCTGAGGACGTCCGCTTCCCGGCAGGCCGGACATGCCGGTCGTGCCACCGACCCGCGGGGATGCGGGTCGGTGCGGCTAGGATCGGGTGAGCCTGGGGCGATGGCAGGACTGAATGGCTGAGCCGGAATTCTTTCCCGTACCGGCAGGCCGGTCCGTGGCGGATCTCGCGACCGTCATTGCGGGGCAGGTGACGCGCGGTGATGCCGATCGTGTCATCTCCGGAGTGGCGCCCCTGGACGGTGCCGCCGCCTCGGACATCACCTTCATCGACAATCCGAAGTATTTGAACATGCTTGCGGAAACGCGGGCGGGCGCGGTTATCTGCGCCGCTAAGTTCGCACCGCGCGTGCCTGCATCCTGCGCCGTGATTGAAGCGGCCGCGCCCTATCGTGCCTTCGCGACGGTGGTGGGCCTTCTCTACCCGGACGCTCTGCGGCCGCCGGGAATCGTGGGTGGAAGGGACATCTCGCCTGCGGCGCACATCGACGCCAGTGCCCGACTGGAGCAGGGCGTGGTCGTTGAGGCGGGGGCCGTGATCGGCCCGCACGTCGAGATCGGCACCGGCACCGTGATATCGGCCACCGCCGTCGTCGGCTCGCACGTGCGCATCGGCCGGGGTGGCTATGTCGGGTCCGGCGCGACCGTCCAGCACGCGCTGATAGGCGACCGCGTGATCATCCATCCGGGGGTCCGCATCGGCCAGGACGGTTTCGGCTTCGCGATGGGACCGCAGGGCCACCAGAAGGTTCCGCAGGTCGGGCGAGTCGTCATCCAGGACGACGTCGAGATCGGTGCCAACACGACGATCGACCGCGGTGCCAACCGCGACACGGTGATCGGCCAGGGCACGAAGATCGACAATCAGGTCCAGATCGGCCACAACGTCGTCGTTGGCCGACACTGTGTCATTGTCGCGCACGCGGGCGTTTCGGGCTCCACGGTGCTCGAGGACTACGTCGTGCTCGCCGGCAAGGTGGGGCTGTCGGGGCATCTGCGGATCGGCAGGGGCGCGCAGGTCGCCGGCGGCAGCAACGTCGCCGACGATATCCCCGCCGGCGAGCGCTGGGTGGGAACGCCGGCCAAGCCGATCCGCCAGTGGATGGGCGAGATGCGGGCACTGACCGGGCTCGGTCGCGAGCGCCGGTCGAAGTCGGATGCGGCCGCGGCGGCCGAACGTGGTTTGGACGAGGAGCCGAAGGCGTGAAGCTGGAAGACGAGGTGAAAACCGGTTCGAGCGACGGTCGTACGCTGGAGTCGGCGGACATCATGCGCGTGCTGGAATTGCTGCCGCACCGCTACCCCTTTCTCATGGTCGACCGCATCATCGACATGGACGGCGATGACGCCGGTATCGGCATCAAGAACGTCACCTTCAACGAGCCGCATTTCGCCGGCCATTTCCCCGGCAAGCCGATCATGCCGGGTGTGCTCCTCATCGAGGGCATGGCGCAGACGGCGGGGGCCCTCTGCGTGGCGTCGCGCGGCAAGGGCGTGCCGCCGTCGCTCGTCTACTTCATGACGATCGACAAGGCGAAGTTCCGCCGACCCGTCGTCCCCGGCGACACGGTGGAGTTCCATGTCCGCAAGGTCCAGCGCCGCATGAACATCTGGCGCTTCCGCGCCGAGGCGATGGTTTCGGGAACCAAGGTGGCCGAAGCCGAGATCAGCGCCATGTTGGTCGATCAATGACTGCGCATCCCGAAGCCGGAGCCATGGTCGCCACCGCCGAGATCCATCCGACCGCGATCATCTCCGACGGCGCCGTCGTCGGCGCTGGCGCCCGCGTCGGCCCCTATTGCATCGTCGGCCCGAACGTCGCGCTCGGCGAGGGGGTGACGCTCGAGTCGCATGTCGTCGTCGGCGGCCACACCACGCTCGGTGCGCGCTGCCGTGTCTTTCCCTTCGCCAGCATCGGCCAGCCGCCGCAGGACATGAAGTACCGCGGCGAGCCGAGCCGGCTCGTCATCGGCGCCGACACGGTGATGCGCGAGCACGTCACCATCAATCCCGGCACCGAGTCGGGCGGCATGCTGACGTCCATCGGCGAGCGCTGCCTCATTCTTGCCGGGGCCCACGTCGCTCACGACTGCCGCCTCGGCAATGGGGTGCTCCTGGTCAACAACGTCGTTCTCGGTGGCCACGTCCAGGTCGAGGACAACGCCATCCTCGGCGGCGGCTCGGCGGTGCACCAGTATGTGCGCATCGGGCGACACGCCTTCCTCGGTGGCATGTCGGGTCTGGAGCACGATCTCATCCCCTTCGGCATGGCGATCGGCAACCGAGCGCGCCTCGCCGGTCTCAATATCGTCGGGCTGAAGCGCCACGCCTTTCCGCGGGAGCAGATCCATGCCCTGCGCAAGGCCTACCGGATGCTGTTCGCCGACGAGGGAACGCTCGCCGAGCGCGTCGACGACGTCGCCCGGTCGTTCGAGGACGAAGCCCTCGTGCAGGGTGTCGTTGCCTTCCTGCGCAGTGGTGGCGACCGCTCCGTCTGCACGCCCCTGAGCGCCGCGGACGCCTGAGCGACGTGGCGCCCCGCACGGCCGACGAGCCCCTCGCGATCCTCGCGGGCGGCGGCGCCCTGCCGCTCGAGGTCGCCGAGGCGGCGCGTGCCGCCGGTCGCCGCGTCGTGGTGGTGGGGATCCGAGGCGAGGCGGATGCCGCGGTGGAGGCGCTCGGTGCCCAGTGGGTCGAGTGGGGCCAGGTCGGCCGCCTCCTCGATCTTCTCGCAGCGGAACATTGCCGGGACCTGCTCCTCGTCGGTGGCGTCGTTCGCCGGCCCGATTTTAGATCCGTCGCGTCCGACTTCGGCACCGTCCGCCGCCTGCCCAAGATCCTAGCCGCCCTCTCCGGAGGGGATGACGGGCTCCTGCGACGCGTCATCGGCCTGCTTGAAAGCGAAGGGCTGCGCGTCCTCTCGGTCCTTGACGTTGCGCCGGCTCTCGTCCTGACAGAGGGGCCGATCGGCCGCCGGTCCCCGGATACCGTCCATCGCGCCGACATCCAGCGTGGGCTGTCGTTGCTCGCAGCCCTCGGACCCTTCGATGTCGGCCAGGCGGCCATTGTCGCCGGCGGTCGCATCGTCGCGATCGAAGGAGCGGAAGGGACCGACGCGCTGATCGACCGCTACCGGTCGGTCCGCAATGCCGGCCGTATCGCGCGCGACGCGCACGGCGTCCTGGTGAAGGCGTCGAAGCCCCAGCAGGACCGGCGCGTCGACCTCCCCGTAATCGGCCCGGAAACGGTGCGCCGCGCCGCCGATGCCGGGCTCGCCGGGATCGCGGCCGAAAGCGGCCGGGTGCTCGTGGTGCGCCGCCAGGCTACGCGCGACGCGGCCGACGCGGCCGGCATTTTCGTCGTCGGGGTCGACACCGGCGGTGATCATGCCCCCGCCTGACGCCACCTCCCCACTGAATGTCTTCATCGTGGCCGGCGAGGAATCCGGCGACCAGCTCGGCGCCGCCCTCGTTGCTTCGCTGCGCGCGCAGACGGATCGCCCGGTGGTTCTGTCCGGCGTCGGCGGCGAGCGGCTCGCCGCTGCGGGCCTCGTCTCGCTCTTCCCGCTCCATGACATCGCCGTCATGGGGATGACGGAGGTCATCGGTCGCCTGCCAACCCTCATCGAGCGTATCCGCCAGACGGCCGAGGCTGCAATCGGCGCGCGGCCGGACGTGGTCGTCCTCATCGACAGCCCGGACTTCACCCATCGCGTCGGGCGCCGCGTCCGCAAGCTCGCACCGTCGATCCCGATCGTGGGCTATGTCAGCCCGTCCGTTTGGGCCTGGCGGCAGGGGCGGGCGCGCAAAATGGCGGCCTTCGTCGATCGACTGCTGGCGATCCTGCCATTCGAGCCCGACGTCCATGCCCGGCTGGGCGGACCGCCGTGCATCTATGTCGGTCATCCGCTCCTTGAGCGCATTGGCGTCCTGCGGCCGGGGGAGAGCGAGCGACGGCCGCTGGGGGAGGGGGCGCCCGTCCTCCTCGTGCTGCCGGGCAGCCGTCGGAGCGAGGTTCGTCGCCTGATCGACGACTTCGGAGCCACCGTCGCCGCGGTGGTGCAGCGCGTGGGGCCTTGCGAGGTCGTGCTGCCGGCCGTGCCGCATCTTGCCGACGAAATTCGCCAGCGGACGCGCACATGGTCAGTGGCGCCGGCGATCGTCGTCACCGAGGGGGAGAAGCACGCTGCCTTCCGCCGGGCGCACGCGGCGCTTGCCGCGTCGGGCACCGTCAGCCTGGAGCTCGCGCTCGCCGGCGTTCCGATGGTCGTCGCCTACCGCCTCGACGCCGTCTACCGGTCGCTGAAGCGACTGAACCGCGTCGTGCGGATCGCGCGTGTCAGTTCGATGGTGCTGCCGAACATCATCATTGGCGAGAACGCGGTGCCGGAGTACCTCGACGGCGACGCCGGACCGGCGAGCCTTGCAGCCGCGCTCTCGCCACTTTTGGTCGAGGGCCAGGAGCGCGCGTCCCAGCTCGCGGCCTTCTCGCGTCTCGATGAAGCCATGCGGCTCCCGGACGGCCGTCCGCCGAGCGTCAGCGCGGCGGAGGCTGTGCTCGAGGTTGCCGGGGCGAGGCCCCGGCAAGCCTGATCTGCGGCCCTGATCAGCGGCGCTGCATGATCGGGACATAGTCCCGCTGCACGGCGCCGGTGTAGAGCTGCCGCGGACGGCCGATCTTCTGCGACGGGTCCTCGACCATCTCCTTCCACTGCGCGATCCAGCCGACGGTGCGCGCCAGCGCGAACAGCACGGTGAACATCGTCGTCGGGAAGCCGAGCGCGCGGAGCGTGATGCCCGAATAGAAATCGATGTTCGGGTAGAGCTTCTTTTCGATGAAATACTCGTCGTTCAGCGCGTAGCGCTCGAGCTCCACGGCCACCTGCAGCAGCGGGTCATCACGGTGGCCGAGCTCTGCCAGCACCTCATGACAGGTCTTCTGCATGATGCGGGCGCGCGGGTCGTAGTTCTTGTAGACGCGGTGACCGAAGCCCATCAGGCGGAACGGATCGTTCTTGTCCTTGGCGCGGGCGATGAACTCGGGAATGCGGTCGGGCGTGCCGATCTCCTGCAGCATGTTGAGCGCCGCTTCGTTGGCACCGCCATGCGCCGGGCCCCACAGGCAGGCGATGCCGGCCGCGATGCAGGCGAACGGGTTGGCGCCGGAGGAGCCCGCCAGCCGCACCGTCGAGGTCGACGCGTTCTGCTCGTGGTCGGCGTGCAGGATGAAGATCCGGTCCATGGCGCGCGCCATCACCGGATTGATCTTGTACTCCTCACACGGAACCGCAAAGCACATGTTGAGGAAGTTCGACGAGAAATCGAGCTCGTTGCGCGGGTAGATGAACGGCTGGCCGACCGAATACTTGTACGCTGCGGCGGCGATCGTCGGCATCTTGGCGATCATGCGCAGCGAGGCGATCATGCGCTGCTGGGGGTCGGCGATGTCGGTGGAGTCGTGATAGAACGCCGAGAGCGCACCGACGACGCCGACCATCACCGCCATCGGGTGCGCGTCGCGGCGGAAGCCCGAGAAGAACCGCGTCATCTGCTCGTGGATCATCGTGTGATAGGTCACACGGTTGACGAAGTCGGCCTTCTGCGCCGCCGTCGGCAACTCGCCATAGAGCAGCAGGTAGCAGGTCTCGAGGAAGTCGCCGTGCTCGGCGAGCTGCTCGATCGGGTAGCCGCGATAGAGCAGGATGCCCTTGTCGCCGTCGATGTAGGTGATCTCGGATTCGCAGGAAGCGGTCGACGTGAAGCCCGGGTCGTAGGTGAACATCCCGGTTTCGGCGTAGAACTTCGAGATGTCGACGACGTCCGGGCCGATGGAGCCCGGTCGCACCGTCAGGTCGAAGTTCTTGTTGCCGATGCTGAGCTTCGCGGTCTTTTCGCTCATGTCGCTCGCCCCTTCAGAGCCGTGTCGATGAAGGTCCGTGGCTGCGAGCGTCCGAGCACGCCGTGGGGCGCCAAGATTATTGTCTTCTTTTGAGGCTCGGTGGGAGGTGCGCGATAGCTTGGGACCCTGAGGAGGGTGGGGTATCCCATTTGACGCATCGCCGCAAGCGCCGACGGTATTACGCTGCGAGGTCTCCGATCCGCGACAGGCTCTCCTCCCGGCCCACCACCGCCAAAACATCGAAGATGCCCGGCGAGGTCGTCCGGCCGGTCACAGCGGCGCGCAGGGGCTGGGCGACCTTGCCGAGCTTCAGGCCCTTCTCGTCGGCGAAGGCCCGCACCACCGCTTCCGTCGAGCCCGCGTCCCAGGCCTCCGCGGCCGCGAGACGCTCGGCGAGGGCCGCGAGCATGGCGCGCGTGTCCGCGTCGAGGAGGTCGCTCGCCTTGGCGTCGAGGGCGAGGGGACGCACGGCCCAGAGATAACGGGCGTTGTCGACGAGCTCGACCAGCGTCTTGGCGCGCTCCTTCAGGCCCGGCATGGCATCAAGCAGCTTCGCCTCCAGCTCTGGCGACCAGGCCGCCCGCAGGTCGTCGGCGCCGTCGAGCCAGGGCAGGGCTGACACCAGCGCCGCCAGCACCTCGGCGGGCTCGGCGGCGCGGAGATAGATGCCGTTGAGGTTCTCGAGCTTCGCATAGTCGAAGCGCGAGGGAGACCGGCCGACCGCGGCCAGGTCGAACCAGGCGACCATGTCCTCGGTCGACATCACGTCGGCGTCGCCGTGGCTCCAGCCGAGCTTGACGAGGTAGTTGCGCAGCGCCGCCGGCAGGTAGCCCATCGCCCGGTAGGCCTCGACGCCGAGCGCGCCGTGGCGCTTCGACAGCTTGGTGCCGTCCGGCCCGTGGATCAGCGGGATGTGCGCCATCACCGGAACGCGCCAGCCGAGCGCTTGGTAGAGGATCGTCTGGCGGGCACCGTTCGTCAGATGGTCGTCGCCGCGGATGATGTGGGTGACGCCCATGTCGTGGTCGTCCACCACCACCGACAGCATGTAGGTGGGCGTGCCGTCGGAGCGCAGGATGACGAAATCGTCGAGGTCCTTGTTGGGGAACACGACGCGGCCCTGCACCTGGTCGTCGACCGGCGTGTCGCCGGACAGCGGCGACTTGATGCGGATCACCGGCTTGACGCCGGCAGGCGCCTCCGACGGGTCGCGGTCACGCCAGCGGCCGTCGTAGCGCGGCGGCCGCCCCTCGGCGCGGGCCCGTTCCCGCATCTCCGTCAGCTCCGCCGGCGATGCGTAGCAGCGATAGGCGCTGCCGGCGGCAACCAGCCCCTCGGCAATCTCGCGATGGCGGGCGGCACGGGCGAACTGGAAAACCGGCTCGCCGGTCCAGTCGATGCCGAGCCAGCTCAGGCCCTCGAGGATCGCCGTGATCGCCGCGTCGGTCGAGCGCTCGCGGTCGGTGTCCTCAATGCGCAGCAGCATCGTGCCGCCGGTGTGGCGGGCATAGAGCCAGTTGAACAGCGCTGTGCGCGCCCCGCCGATGTGCAGGAAGCCGGTGGGAGAGGGGGCGAAGCGGGTAACGACGGGCTCGGACATTCGGACCTCTCGAGACCGGAGCGGCATCACGGTCGCCACTTCCACCGTCGCCGGGCGGGGAGCCGCAGGCCGGTTCTGGCTCGGGTGACGATCCGACGCGATGATTGCGGCGGCACTCCGGTGTCCACCTTTCGGTGTGGCCGGCTGGTGCCGTTCGGGCGCTCGTGTACCATGGGGGCGGGCCGATCCCAAGTCGTCGAAAGGAGCCTCCGGATCGTCGATCGACGAGACGGGGCGCGCCCTCGGCGCAACCGGATGGGCGCGCGGGGGACCAGGCGAAAACTGCCCCGCAATCGAACCGTGCGGGCGGGCCGCCTGGCCGCTCGCAGGCCCCTCGGGGGAGGGCGCGGCCATGTGGCCGGAGACCCGTGCGAGAGAGCCGCCGGCCGGCACCCGCCCTGGCGCTGCCACCGGCTTTGGCGCGCCACCGCCGTCGTTGGCGGACCGCCTGCGCGCGACCGGCGAGGCGCTCGCCGGCTTCGCCGCTCATGATCAGGCCGCCGGGCGGGGCTTCCTGTGGGTGCCGGTCATGGTCGCCGCGGGTGTCGCGGCCTATTTCGCCCTGCCGCGGGAACCGGCGCTGTGGGCCCTCGCGGGACTGACCCTCGCGTTCCTGCTCGCCGCCTGGCGGACGCGCGATCGGCCGGTGGCATACCCCGCTCTGGCGCTCGCCGCCGCCCTCTGCACCGGTACAACCGCGGCAAAGCTTGAAGTCACGCTGGTCGCCGCCCCCACTCTCGACCGCGCCCTCACGGCCGGGGTCACCGGCTTCGTCGAACGCGTCGAGCGCCGCACCGGCGGTCGGGCACGCCTGATGATCCGCCCGGTCACGATCGAGCGGGTGCCGGCGGCACGGCTGCCGCACCGCATCAC
>CAZDCR010000039.1:15749-18232 GCA_964503995.1 uncultured Segnochrobactrum sp. | reverse complement strand
CCGAGCGGCACGCCGCGCTCCTCATAGAGCCGGCAGAGCGACACCATGGCGCCGTGCAGGTGGATGGGCCGGTCGTAGCCGGCCTCGCGCAGCAGCGCGATCAGCCGCTGCGCCTTGCCGAGCGAATAGGCGCCGAGCATGTGGGTGCGATCGGGGAAGAGCGAGAGCGAGCTGAGCAGCCTCCCGATCTCGTCGGCGGCCGGCGGAAAGCGGAACACCGGCAGGCCGAACGTCGCCTCGGTGACGAAGACGTCACAGCGCACCAGCTCGAACGGTGCGCAGGTCGGGTCGCGCTCGCGCTTGTAGTCGCCGGAGACGACGACGCGCAGGCCGCCGGCCTCGAGCAGGATTTGCGCCGAGCCGAGGCAGTGCCCGGCGGGAAAGAAAGTTACGGCGGCGCCGCCGATCCGGCCCGTCTCGCCATAGCCGACGGCCTGTGTCGTCCCCGCGAATTCAGCCCCGTAGCGGGCCGCCATGATGGCCAGCGTGTCGGCGGTGGCGAGGACGGCGCCGTGGCCGGCGCGGGCGTGGTCGGAGTGGCCGTGGGTGATCAGCGCCCGAGGCACCGGCCGCACCGGGTCGATATGGACCTCCGCCGCCGGGCTCCACAGGCCTGCCGGCGTGGGGACGAGGATGTCCTCGGCGCGCATCCGCCCTTATCCTTCTCCCGCAAGGCGGGAGAAGGTGCCCGAAGGGCGGATGAGGGCTGCGCCGCGCAGCGGCGCGGAACCCTGCTCTCGCACCGTCGCCCCGGCACGCGGTGCGTGCCGGCCCTCATCCGGCCTGCGGCCACCTTCTCCCAGCGGGGCTGGGAGAAGGAAGAGAGACATTCGGGCTCGCACGTCCTCTCCCGCCCTCACTCCCCCGGCTTCCGGCCCGGGTCGATCACCTTCGTGGCGACCAGTCGCTTCAGGCGCTTGCGGGCGTCGGCGATCACCGCTGGCAGCAGCTTCTTCACTTCGTCGGGGCTCATGCCGGGCTTGATGCGGCGGTCATAGAGGGTGTTGAGGATGAACCAGTCGAAGATGCCGAAGCCCGGCACGTCGGAATAGTCGTTGAAGATCGAGTTCGGCAGCCGCCAGTCGTCGTTCACCGGCCCGAGCGACTGGGTGATCTCCTCGACCATGCAGTGGCGGGTGCTGCGCCAGCCCTCGGTAGTCGGGATGTAGATGTAGGCGCTCTCCAGCGTGCCGTCGCGCTTGCCGCCGGTGACGCCGGAGCAGTGGCTCGATTCGATGAAGCGGGTGTCGAAGCCTTCCGGCAGGGTCTCGCGGATCACCGCGCGGTAGCCGCTGCGGTCGACGAGGAAGATGACCATGTTGGCGTCGGTCTGCTTCTTCACCGTGCGGATCGACAGGTTGTCGACGACCTTGTCGAGCGTGGCGATGAACTTCGCCACCTGCGCCGTCCGGTCGGTGACGGCGCGATTGATGATGACGACGCGGACCGGCTTCGTGAACTTGCGGACGATGTCCTTGCGGGCGTCCTGGTTGCCCTCCGCCCCGAACACGGTCCGCAGGAACCCGTCGGTGATCTCCTCGTCGGTGAAGGCGTTCGCGACCTCGTAGGGTGTCGGCGGCGCGGCGCGCACCGCGGCGATCGGAGCCATCAGGACGAGGAGCGCGAGGCAGCACAGGCGAACGCAAGAGAACATCACGGGGGCAGCCTCGTCCTTCGGATCGCCATAACACCGCACGCGGGAGGTGCTGGCAACCACGCCCGAACGCGCACCCATGGGACGCGGTTGCCGACGCGGGCGGAGCAATGCAGAAATCGTTCCCGTTTTGGTCTAGGCTCGAGCCGATTCGATGACGGGCCGCAGCGGCGCCGTCGGGGAGGGAGACCGGACGATGCCTGCCGCACCTTCGCGTGATGTCGACGTGCCGGTGGCGCCCGGGCTCGTCGCCGGGCCGGACGGCCGCCACCGCTGCCAGTGGTGCGCCGGCTCCGACCTCTACCGCGCCTATCACGATGACGAGTGGGGGCGGCCGGTCGCCGACGATCGCCGGCTCTACGAGAAGCTCTGCCTCGAGGGCTTCCAGTCCGGCCTGTCGTGGCTGACCATTCTGCGCAAGCGGCCGGCCTTCCGCGCCGGCTTCGCCGATTTCGACGCTGAGACGGTTGCGCGTTTCGACGAGCGAGACGTCGAGCGGCTCCTGGCGGATGCCGGCATCGTCCGCCACCGCGCCAAGATCCTGTCGGCGATCAACAACGCCCGCCGCGTGCTGGCGCTGAAGGAGGAGACGGGTTCGCTCGCAGCCTTCGTCTGGCGCTATGAGCCGGGGCCCGCCTCGCGGCCGACATCGTTCGCCTGGGAGGACCTGCGCCGGCAGGTCGATTGCGCCGAATCACACGCCCTCGCCAAGGAGCTCAAGCGCCGCGGCTTCTCGTTCGTCGGGCCGACGACGCTCTACGCTTTCATGCAGGCGGTCGGCATGGTCAACGATCACGTCGAGGGGTGCGCCGATCGCGAGGCGGTGGAG
>CAZDCR010000039.1:1770-15649 GCA_964503995.1 uncultured Segnochrobactrum sp. | reverse complement strand
GGCTCAGCCGCCGTGCACCACCGCGGCCAGCCGGTCGAGCATCGGGTTGTCGGCGGTGAAGACCTCGTCCAGCGCCGACACCGTTACTGTCGCGGCGCCCGCCTCGGCCCTGAGCCATGCCGCGCAGTCATAGACGCGCTTCGCCGGGCAGTGCAGCGTCAGCACGGCGCTGTCGCTTCCGAACGGGATGGTGCAGCCGAAGCGCTCCGCCGCCTCCATCGCCACCGCCGCCGGGTGCGCGACGACGGCGGCGACCGCCTTCAGCGCCCGGCCGCGTGCTTCCGCGGCCACCCGGTCGAGGATGGCGCCGGCAGCCGCCAGCTGGTGCGGCGCCCAGGTGGCGCGGCGGGCGGCGACGAGGTGCGCCTCCGACTTCAGGATCGTCCCGCCCTCGATCTGCTTCAGCGCGTTCGCGGCAAGCGTCGAGCCGGTGGTGGTGATGTCGACGATCAACTCGGCCGAGCCCGCCGCCGGCGCGCCCTCGGTGGCGCCGGCGCTCTCGACGATGGCGTAGTCGACGATGCCGTGGGCCGCGAAGTGCGACCGCGTCAGGTGCACATACTTGGTGGCGACGCGCAGCCGCCGGCCGTGGCGGGCGCGGAAGTCGGCCGCCACATCGGCCAGATCGGCCATGCCGCGCACGTCGAGCCACGCCTTCGGCACCGCCACGACGACGTCGGCGTGGCCGAAGCCGAGCGGCACGACGAGGTGGACCAGGCGCTCGCGTGCCGCCGGCTCGGCGATCGTCTCGTGCACGAGGTCGAGGCCGGTGATGCCGAGGTGGACGCCGCCTCCGGCGATCTCGCGGGCGATCTCGGAGGCCGAGAGGTAGGCGATCTCGGCGTCGGCGAGGCCGGCGACCTTCGCCCGGTAACCGCGCGCCCCGCCCGCCTGCACCAGCGGCAGGCCGGCGCGGGCGAAGAAGGCGGCGGTGTTCTCCTGCAGCCGGCCCTTGGAGGGGACGGCGATGATCAGCGGCCCGCCGGCCGGTTCCGCGCTCGTGCCGGTGCTCATGCCCGCCCTCCGAAGCCGAGCCGGTCGAGCCAGACCGAGAAGCCGACCGCCGGCACCGGCGCCTCCGCCCCGAGCAGCGTCAGCATGCGGTCGTAGCGGCCGCCGCCGACCACCTGCGCACCGTCCGGCCGGGCGGGGTCGTAGAGCTCGAACATGAAGCCCGTGTAGTAGTCGAGCGGCCGTCCGAACGCGGCCTCGAAGCCGAGCCCGGCCGCTGCGACGCCGCGCTCCGCGAGCAGGTCGAGCCGGCGGCGGAAGGCGTCGAGGGCGGGTTCCAGCGCCGCCGCGACACCGCTGCCAGCTTCGCTGGCGAACGCCGCCACGGCGTCGGCGGCGTTGTCGGCGGTGGCTTTAATGGCGAGGTAGCGCCGGATCACGGCGGCGGCTTCCGGTGCCGGGCGGGCGCCGGCGGCGAAGGCCGCCTGCTCGGCCAGCCGCTCGGCGATCTCGCCGGCACCGCGGCCGCCGACGGTGGAGAGGCCGGCGATCGACAGCATGTCCTCGACGAGCGCGCGCGCCGTCTCGGGCTCGGCGAATGCCAGCGCACCGGCCACCGCCGCCCGCTCCGGCGCCGCCGTGCCGTCGAGCCGGTCGAGCGCTGCCGAAAGCCGGTCACCGTCGCCGAACAGCGCCGTCAGTCGCCGGCGCCAGGCGTCGGTGAGGTCGAGGGCGCCGACGACGGCGGCAAACAGCGCCTCGTCGCCGATGCGCACCGTCGGCCGGTCGAGGCCGAGCACCGCCGCTGCCTCCAGGGCGCGGGCGAGCGCCTCGGCGTCGGTCGCCTCCTCGTCGGCGTGGCCGAGCCATTCGGCGCCGGCCTGCAGGAACTCGCTCGGCCCCTGCGGCCGCTGGCGGAACACCGGGCCGAGATAGGCGTAGCGCGCCTGACGACCGGCAGCGCCGGTGTCGAGGTGCAGTCGGCAGACCGGGATCGTGTAGTCGGGGCGCAGGCAGAGCTCGCGGCCGTCGGCGGCGCTCGTCAGGAACAAGCGGCGGCGCAGGTCTTCGCCGGCGAGGTCGACGAACGGCTCGACCGGCTGCAGCACCGCCGGCTCGACGAAGGCGTGGCCGGCGCGCTCGAGCAGCGCCCGCAGCGAGGCCAGCCGCGGGTCCGTCTCCAATGGTCCGATGGAAGCCGTCGGCGCCATTCTCGTCACCGGCCGTAGCGGGCGAGCAGCTCGCGGACCTCGGTGACGAGGTCGGCGCGCGGGATCGTCTTCTGCGCCGGGCGCTCCTCGCGCCAGGCCTTGTTGTCCTTGATCGCCGAGGCGCGCTTCGCCCCTTCGACGAGGTCCTTGATCTCCAGCGTGCCGGCGGCGCGCTCGTTCGAGCCCTCGATGACGACGCAGGGCGCGTTGCGCCGGTCGGCATACTTCATCTGCGGCTTCATGCCGGACGAGCCGAGGTAGATCTCGGCCGCGATACCGGCGCCGCGCAATTCCGCAGCGATCGTCTGGTAGCTCGCCATCGCCGCCGGATCGCGGTCGAGCACGAGGATCACCACCGGGCCGGTGCCCTCGCTCGCCGCATCGCCACGGCGGGCCGCGAGCGCGGCGGCGAGCCGCGACACGCCGACCGAGAAGCCGGTCGCCGGCACGTCCTCGCCGCGGAAGCGGCCGACCAGCCCGTCATAGCGCCCGCCGCCGCCGACCGAGCCGAACCGCACCGGCTTGCCGTCCTCGCCGGTCACCTCGAACGTCAGCTCCGCCTCGAAGACGGGGCCGGTGTAGTACTCGAGGCCGCGGACGACGGAGGGATCGATGCGCACGCGACCGGTGTAGCCGGCGGCGTCGACCAGGGCCGCGATGTCCGAGAGCTCGGCGACACCCTGCCGGCCGAGGTCGGTGCCTTCGACGAGGGCGGTGAGCGCGGTGAGCGTCTCGGCGGCGGTAGGCCGGCCGGCGCCTACGAAGGCGAGGATGCGATCGGCGGCGTCCGCGGCAAGCCGCGCGCCCGGGGTGAAGGCACCGCTTTCGTCGAGCCGCCCGTCGCCGAGCAAGGCTTTGACACCCTCGGCGCCGAGACGGTCGAGCTTGTCGATCGCCCTGAGCACCACGAGCCGGCGGTTGCCGTTCTCCTCGCCGGCGAGGCCGATCGCCTCCATCATGCCGTCGAGGATCTTGCGGTTGTTGACCTTGATCACGTAGTCGCCGCGCGGGATGCCGAGGCGCTCCAGCGTGTCGGCGGCCATCATGCAGATCTCGGCGTCGGCGGCGACGCTCGCGGTTCCGACCGTGTCGGCGTCGAACTGCATGAACTGGCGGAAACGCCCCGGCCCCGGCTTCTCGTTGCGGAAAACCCAGCCGACCCGATAGCTGCGGTAAGGCTTCGGCAGGCGCTCCCAGTTTTCCGCCACGTAGCGGGCGAGCGGCGCCGTCAGGTCATAGCGCAGCGAGAGCCACTGCTCGTCGTCGTCCTGGAAGGCGAAGACGCCCTCGTTCGGCCGGTCCTGGTCGGGCAGGAACTTGCCGAGCGCGTCGGCGTATTCGACGAGCGGCGTCTCCACCGGCTCGAAGCCATAGAGGGCATAGCTCTCCTTGATCGCGGCGAGCAGGCGGTCGGTGGCGGCGATCTCCGCCGGGCCGCGATCGACGAAGCCGCGCGGGGCGCGCGGCACCGGGCGGGCGTGCCCGGCGGCGCCCGCGCGCTCGTCCGGTCCGACCTCCGCCGCGTCCGCCTTGCCACCCTTCGCCATCGCCTGAATCCCACATGTGATGCGGCCGGCGCCGCAGGGCGCGGGCCGGCCGGAAAAGCGAGGGTGTCCTAGACGAAAGGGGGGAACGCGGCAAGGCGAGGCGGGTCTCGCGCGGTGACGAGGCCCGGCCGGATGTCACCGGTCAGCAACGGCTCGAGAACGCGCCCGCACCGACACCGGGCCGCGCCGCGCGGTCTGCGACCACGGCACCGCGCAGTCCGCCGTGATCGCGGGTCTCGGTCGGGGGCACCGTCATCGGGCGCGACGGCTCGCCCTCCGGCACGCCGCAGCGCGCGAACGTGCGTTCGAGCTGCCGTGCGGCGCCCTCGAGCGAGAGGTCGACAGTGCGGTCGAGCCCGCTCACCGTCACCGTTGCCTGCCGGCCGCGCTTCAGGGCGTCGGCGATGGCCCCGTGCTGGACCGCCGAGTAGGGGGCCTCGGCAGTGGTGACGGCCCCCGAGGGCTTCGCCGCGTAGGCGAAACCGCCGACGCGCCGCCCATCGATAGAGAGCGTGATCTGGCCGCGCGCCGGGACATGCCCCCCGGTAAGGCGGACCGTCCACTGCATCGGGCCGCCCCGCCGGCAAACGAGGCCGAGACACAACGCGCCGTCGGCGGTGCACGCCATGGTGCCGCGGAGGCCGCCGGTGTCACGGATCGGCTGCCACGTTGCCGACGCGGCGAGGGCCGGGGCGACGAGACCCGGTCCGACGCCGGCAGCCAAGGCCGCCGTCGTCGCCAGCAACCATCCCCGCCGGTTGCCCGACCGGCTCGAGGCCATCGGTCCGCTCAGCTCTTCGGGCAAATCGTGAAGTTGATCGTGGTCGGACCCGTGCAGGTGTGCGTGCCGTGGGCGTCGTCATAGGCCCAGCCGTAGACCTCGTTCTTGCAGGCGCTGTCGATCAGCTTGACGTAGCTCATCGACTTGATCGGCCCCTTGAGGCACGTGCCCTTGGTGTCGGCCTCGCCCTTGCAGCAGTAGAACGCCGCCTGCGGGTCCTGGGGCTGATAGTTGTAGCCGCCGAAGGCCTTGGCGTAGGTGAGCTTGCCGCACGGCGAGAAGCAGCCGATGACCTTCTTGGTCTTCGGGTCGGTCATCCGCAGGTCCTGGTTCCGGAGCGCCGGGTACTTGCCGTTGGTGCTCAGGTCCTCGCTGGTCGGGCAGACCTTGGCGCTGGTCGACAGTGACGGGCACGCCGCCTGTGTGCAGCCGGGAATGGTGTTCTTCGGCGCGCTCGGCTTCATCGTCACCGGCAGGGTGAAGCCGTCGACCATCGAGATGTCGAAGTAGGTCTGGCAGTTGGTGCCGGCGCACCACGTCGCCTCGAACTTGGAATCGATCGGCGGCGTGCAGCCCTGGGCGGGGCAGGGCGGCATGGTCTGGCCCTGGGTGCAGTTCTCGCCGTTCGCGTCGCAGCCGGTCTTCGGCCACCAGCGGGTCGCCTCGATCAGCTGGTTGTCGGGAAGGTCGTAGGTGTACTGCTTGCCCTTGGCGATCTTCACCACCTTCTTGGCGCCGGGCACGTTCAGCTGCTCGATCCAGACGGGAAACGAGCACTGGTTCTGCACGACCACCTTGTTGGCGGCGGCCGTGCCGATGGAGGCGATGACGGCGAACGCCGCCGCGGCAACGAGTGCTGAGATGCGGCGCAGCAGCATGATGGTGCCCTCCCGGTGTTCTTGTCCGTTGCGGGCACGATAGCGGCAGCAGCGCTCGGGCGCGAGGCTTGCGGACTGTGAGCGCCGCCGCGTCACCTTCCCGGTCTGGCACGCCGGTCACATCCGGACGTCAGCCCTTCGGGCAGATCGTCAGCACGATGGTGACGTCGCCGGTGCAGGTGTGGGTGCCGTTGGCGTCGTCATAGGCCCAGCCATAGACCTGCCGACGGCAGGCCTCGTCGATCAGCTTCGCATAGGAGGTGTGGCGGACGGGGCCGGCACCGCAGACCTCCGGCGTATCGGCGACGCCCTTGCAGCAATAGTAGGCGGCCTCCGGGTCCTGCGGCCTGAAGCCGTGGCCGCCGAAGGCCGTCGCGTAGGTGAGCTTGCCGCAGGGCGAGAAGCAGCCGGTGACCTTGCCGCTCACCGGATTGCGCATCCGGAGGTCCTGATGGCGCAGGTCCGGGAAGGCGCCGTCGGTCGAGAGGTCCTCGTCGGTCGGGCAGACGTTCTTGCGCGTCGACAGCGACGGGCAGGCGGCCGGCTTGCATCCGGCGCTGATGTTGTCGGGCGCCTTCGGCCGCATCGCCACAGGCAGCGTGTAGCCGTCGACCATCGACAGGTTGAAGAAGGTCTCGCAGCTTTCACCGACGCACCACGTTGCCTCGAACTTGGAATCGATCGGCGGGGCACAGCCGCCCTCGGGGCAGGGGCCGATCGACTGGCCGACCTTGCAGTTCTCGCCGTTCCGGTCGCAGCCGGTCTTCGGCCACCAGCGCGTCGCCTCGACTGTTCGCCCGTCCGGGATCTTGTAGGTGCGCTGACGGCCGGCGGCGATGCGGGCCACCTTCGGCGCATCGGGAACGTTGAGCTGCTCCATCCACACCGTGGCGGCGCAGAGGTTGCGGACGACAAGCTTGCTCGCGTCCGCCGCCGTTGCCGAGAGTGCCGCCGCCAGCGCGACCACCATCGCGAGCCAGATCCGCTTGCCCATCGCACCCTCCCCACATCACCCCCCCGCCGACACGCTAACGCGCCGCGGCGGTGGCGGCGAGAGGGAACGACCCGGCCGCCCGTGCGCTTCACACCCGCGGCGATCCGTGGGAAAGGACTGCCGACGCGGGGCGCGGTAGCAACAGGCGACGAGGCGACAGACGGCATGGCGCACGGTGTGACCGAATCCATCCGGCGGGCGATGGTCCCCATCCATCCGGCGGGGCGACCGTTCATCGCGATGTTCGCGGTGGCGACCGTGGTGCTGTTCGTGATCTGGCAGCCGCTCGGGTGGATCGCCCTGATCCTGACGCTGTGGTGCACGGCCTTCTTCCGCAACCCCGCCCGCGTCACGCCGCTGTCGGACGGCATCGCCGTGGCGCCGGCCGACGGGCGCGTCTCGCTGGTCGACCATGCGGCCCCGCCGGCCGAACTCGGCCTCGGGTCGGAGCCGCGCCTGCGCATCTCCACCTTCATGAGC
This sequence comes from uncultured Segnochrobactrum sp., assembly GCA_964503995.1. Taxonomy (GTDB): domain Bacteria; phylum Pseudomonadota; class Alphaproteobacteria; order Rhizobiales; family Segnochrobactraceae; genus CAMDHY01. The sequence goes on along the minus strand of CAZDCR010000039.1, from coordinate 8,807 downwards.
GTCTTCGACGTCCACGTGAACCGGACGCCGGTCACCGGCCGGGTGGTGCAGTCGCAGCACCGGCCGGGCCGCTTCCTCAACGCCGAGGATCCGGCCTCGAGCGCCGAGAACGAGCGCCAGAGCATCCTCCTCGATACGGCGGCTGGCGATGTCGCGGTGGTGATGATCGCCGGCCTCGTCGCCCGCCGGATCGTGCCGCTGCACGCGATCGGCGACCATCTCATGGTTGGCGAGCGCATCGGCCTCATCCGCTTCGGCTCGCGCGTCGACGTCTATCTGCCCGCCGGTTCCCGGCCGCTGGTGGCCGTCGGGCAGCGGGCGGTCGCCGGCGAGACGCCGATCGCCGATCTGGCGGGCCACCGTCCGGCCCTCGACGCCACCCGCATCGGCTGAGGAACGCGAGGAGAGCCCGGCGATGGCGACGCTGTTTCCCCCCTTCGACCCGCAGCGCCCGCGCACCAAGCGGCGGCTGCGCTTCCGCCACCTGCCGATCCGCACGGTGCTGCCGAACCTCGTCACCCTGCTCGCGCTCTGTTCCGGCCTCACTGCCATCCGCATGGCGATCGAGGGTCGCTACGAGCTGGCGATCGCCGCGATCGTCCTCGCCGCGGTGCTCGACGGCGTCGATGGGCGCGTCGCCCGGCTCCTGAAGTCCACGTCGAAGTTCGGGGCCGAGCTCGACAGCCTGACCGACTTCGTCAACTTCGGCGTCGCCCCGGCGGTCATCCTCTACACCTGGACGCTCGACGAGCTGCGGTCGGCCGGCTGGATCGTCGTCCTCGTCTTCGCCATCGCCGCCGCACTCAGGCTGGCGCGCTTCAACGTCATGCTGGAGGACCCGTCCCGACCGGCCTGGCAGAGCAACTATTTCATCGGCGTGCCGAGCCCGGCCGGGGCGATCGTGGTGCTGTTGCCGATCTATCTCGGCCTCGTCGGCATCGACCTCGGAGGCACGGGGCTCGGCGAGCGGGCGGGCGCGATCGTGGTGGCGCTCTACACGCTGCTGATCGGCTTCCTGATGGTCAGCCGGCTGCCGACATTCTCGGGCAAGCGCTTCGGCATGCGCATCCGGCGCGACCTGATCCTGCCGCTTTTCGTCGTGGTGGTGCTGGTCGTGGCGCTCTTCGTCAGCTTCCCGTTCGAGATGCTGGCGGTGGGCTCCGTCATCTACCTCGCCTGCCTGCCGCTCGGCTGGCGCGCCTGGGAGAGCAACGTCGCCGCCGATCTCGCGGCGAAGCGGACGGCGGCGATCGACGAGGCCGAGGCCGCCGCGCCGGGACCGTGATGCCCGAGGCGACCGCCGTCGCCTGAGGCTACTCGGCCGCTTCGCGCAGCGGCAGCTTCAGCTGACCCTGCGGTGGTGCCTCCTCGGTGTGCACGAACGGCTGGCTCACGTCTTCCGTCGGTCCGATGAAGCGGCCGAACACCCAGCCGAAGAAGCGGCTGACGTCGTCCATCACCGTGTAGAACGATGGCACGAAGATCAGCGACAGCACAGTGGAGACGGCGAGGCCGCCGATCACCGCGATCGCCATCGGGGCGCGGAACTCGCCGCCCTCGCCGGTGCCGAGCGCGCTCGGCACCATGCCGGCGATCATCGCGATCGTCGTCATGATGATCGGGCGGGCGCGCTTGCGGCCGGCGTCGATGATCGCGTCGACGCGGTTCTCGCCGCGGTGCACCGCCTCGATGGCGAAGTCCACCAGCATGATGGCGTTCTTGGTGACGATGCCCATCAGCATCAGGATTCCGATGACGACCGGCATCGAGACGGCGTTCTGGGTGAGCAGCAGGCTGAGGACGACGCCGCCGATGGACAGTGGCAGCGACAGCAGGATGGTGATCGGCTGGAAGACGTTGCCGAACAGCAGGACCAGCACGCCCAGCACCATCATCAGGCCGGCGCCCATCGCGATCGCGAAGCCGGAAAACACCTCGCCCATGATCTCGGCGTCGCCGCTCGTGAGGATCCGGGCGCCTTCCGGCAGGTTCTGCGCCTCGGGCATGGCGTACAGGCGCTCCAGGCCCTGGCCGAGCTCGAGGCCGCCAACAAGGTCGGCACCGATGACGACGCGGCGCTCGCGGTCGTAGCGGGTGATCGAGGACGGGCCGAGCCCGAAGCTGACGTCGGCCACCGCCTCGAGCGGTGCGACGATTCCGGTCGCGCCGGTGATCGGGATTGCCCGCACCAGCGCGAGATCGGCGCGCGCCTGGAGATCGAGGCGGGCGCGGATCGGGATCTGGCGGTCGCCGGCGTTGAACTTCGGCAGGTTGGCATCGACGTCGCCGATGGTGGCGACGCGCACGGCCTGCGAGATCTGCTGCGTCGAGATGCCGAAGCGCGCCGCCTCGTCGAGCCGCGGCTTGATGAAGATCTCGGGCCGCTGGATGCCGGCGTTTGCCGCGACGTTGGAGAAGCCCTCGAGCTTGCGCGCCGCCGCCTCCACCTGGGCCACCGCCTGGTCGAGCGCCTCGGGGTTGTTCGACAGCAGCGACACCGACAGCTCGCGCTCGCCGCGGTCGTTGACGTACCAGCCGCGCATGTCGGGGATGGCGGCGAGGCGTTGCGTCACTTCCGCCTCGACCTGCTTCTGCGTGCGCTCACGCTCGCCCTTCAGCGTCAGCTGGATGTAGATGGAAGCGCGGCGGAGGTCGATCTCGCCGGTCGGGGACGAGCCGCCCAGCACGAAGACGCTCCGCACCTCCGGCATCTCCTTCAGAGACGCGACGACCTCGTCGGTCTTCGCCTGGGTGTCGTCGAGCCGGGCGCCGGGCGGCAGTTCCATCGAGACGACGATGCGGCTGACGTCCTCGGGCGGAATGAAGCCGGTCGGCAGCAGCCCCATCGCCGGGATGCTCGCTGCGAACACGCCGACACCGACGAGCAGCGTGACGAAGCGGTAGCGGATCGTGCCGGCCAGAAAGCGCGTGTAGGCGCGCATCAGCCAGCCGTCCTTCGGCTCCACGTGCTTGTGCGGCCGCATCAGGTAGGCGGCCATCATCGGTGTGATCAGTCGCGCGACCAGAAGCGAGAACAGCACGGCGACGGCCACCGTCAGGCCGAACTGCTTGAAGTACTGCCCGGCGACGCCGCCCATGAACGAGACGGGCGCGAACACCGCGACGATGGTGAGCGAGATCGCGATCACGGCGAGGCCGATCTCGTCGGCCGCCTCCATTGCCGCCCTGTAGGGGGACTTCCCCATCTTCATGTGGCGGACGATGTTCTCAATCTCGACGATCGCATCGTCGACGAGGATGCCGGTGACGAGCGTGATGGCGAGCAGGCTGACGAGGTTCAGCGAGAAGCCCATCAGGTCCATCACCCAGAAGGCCGGGATGATCGACAGTGGCAGCGCCGTGGCGGCGATCAGCGTCGCCCGCCAGTCGCGCAGGAACACGAAGACGACGATGACCGCGAGGATGGCGCCCTCGATCAGCGTCATCATCGCGGATTCGTAGTTTCCGTAGGTGCTGCGGACGGAATCGTCCGTCATCTCGTAGGAGACGTTCGGGTAGGAGGCCTCGAGTTCGGCGATCGCCGTCTGGACGACCTGCCCCACGTCATAGTCGCTGGCGCCCTTGGAGCGGAAGACGGCGAAGGAGACCACCGGGGTATCGCCGTTGAGGCGAGCGAAGGTCTTCTGTTCCTCGTAGGCGTCGATGACCGTGCCGAGCTCGGACAGCCGCACCGAGCGACCGCCGCTGAGCACGATCTTGGTCTGTGCCAGGTCCTCAACGGTGCGCGCGCCGGCGAGCGTCCGGATGGACTGCTGCTTGCCGCCCACTTCGCCGCGGCCGCCGGCAAGGTCGACGTTGGTGGCGCGCAACTGGTTGCTGACGTCGGCGGCGGTGATGCCGAGCGCCATCAGCCGTGCCGGATTGAGATCGATGATGATCTCGCGGTCGACACCGCCATAGCGGTCGACCTGGCCGACGCCGGGCATGCCCTGCAGCTTGCGAATGACGACGTCGTCGACGAACCAGGACAGCTGCTCGAGCGTCATCCCCGGCGCCGAGGCGGCGAAGGTCTGGATTGCCTGGCCCTCGATGTCGATCTTCTCGACGATCGGCTCGTCCACGTCGCCCGGCAGATCGGCGCGGATCTTGTCGACGGCGTCCTTGACGTCCGACAGCGCCTCCTCGGAGGGCACCTCCAGGCGGAATTCGATCGCCGTGATCGACTGGCCGTCGGTGATCGTCGACTGCACGTGCTTGACGCCGGCGAGGTTCGCCACCGCGTCCTCGACCTCGCGCGTCACCTGCGTCTCGAGCTCGGACGGGGCTGCACCCGCCTGCGTCACCGTCACGGATATGACGGGCACGTCGATGTTCGGAAAGCGGGTGATCGGCAGGGTCTGGAACGTGAAGATGCCGAGCAGCATCAGCACGACGAACAGCACCAGCGACGGCACCGGCTTGCGGATCGACCAGGCGGAAATGTTCATCGCGCGGGTTCCGGTTGGTTGCGCTGCGGGAGGATCAGTTCTTCGCCACGACGGGCGTGATGCGGTCACCGGGGCGCAAGAAGGTGCCCGAGATCGACACCACCTGATCGCCGGCCTTGAGGCCGTCGGTGATCAGCGCGGAGCCGTCGGCGAGGAGGCCGATCGTGACCGGGCGCGTCACCACGACGGAATCCTCGACCAACTGCACCTGCGCGCGCCCGCCGGGGCCGTAGAGAACGGCCGAGAGCGGGATGATCACGCCCTCGCGGGTTGCGGTCTCGATCGACGCATAAGCGAAGGCACCGATGGCCAGGCCTTCGGCTTCCTGAAGGGACACCCGGATCTCACCGAGGCGCGTGGCGTTGTCGACTTCCGGCGAGATGAGACGGACCTCGCCGGGAAGGCCCTCGCTGTACCCGGCCGGGAACACCGTGGCCTTCTGACCGACGCGCAGCTTGGCGAGCGTCATTTCGGCGATATCGGCCTCGAGCTCGACCTCGCCATCCTCGATGATGCGGAACATCGGTGTCCCGGCCATGCTGACGACGGCGCCGAGGCGGGCCTCGCGGCGGCTGACGATGCCCGCCGTCGGGGCCCTGATCTCGGTGCGGCCGAGGCTGACCATCTTCTCGCGCTTCTGGGCCTCGGCGAGCGCCAGATCCGCCTCCGCCAGCGCCAGCTGTTCCTCGGCGGCGGCGACCTGCGCCTGGGCCACCAGCGCCTCGGCCTCGCGCGTCTCGAAGGTCTCGATCGAGGCTGTCCCGGTCTTGCGCAGCCGCTCGGCGCGCTCGAACGAATTCTGCGCCTGCTTCAGCGTCGCGTTCGCCTGGACGATCTGCGTGCGCGCCTGGGCGATCGAGGCGCGGGCCCGGGCGATCTGCGCGTCGGCCTGGGCGATCGCCACGTCGACGGTGTCGCGCGACAGACGCGCCAGCACCTGGTCCTTCTGAACCCTGTCGCCCTCCTCGGCGAGGATAGCGATCGTCGCCAGCCCGTCGACCTCGGGGGTGACGAGGATCTCCTCCTTCGGCACCAGGTCGCCGGTGACGATGACGCGCTCGGTGAGGGTGCCGGCGACCACGTCGGCGACGGTCACGGACGGCGGCCGCGGCCCGACCGTCGGGTCGAGCGCCGCCTCTGCCGCCAAAGCCTGACCGGCACCGCCGGAGAGGGTCGCCGCGAGGAGAACAGCCGCGAGGGTGCCTGCCAGTCCACGCGCGGAACTCGGCCTGCGGGATGCGGGCAACAGGGAGACGGGCGATACGCGAACAGTCATCTCACTCTTCCGTCGCAAGGCGATGGGGCCGGAAACGGCGCGCAGGGGTCGGGCGATCATGGGACGTGCTCATGAGGCGGCAGGAACGCGGCTGGACTGTCGCGGAGGCGCAGAACCGTCGTCGCGCGCCAGGGCCTCGATCTCGTGGCGGTGCTCGGCGAGGTACTCGTGCGACTTCGTCATGCAGGCGACGCCGTAGGACGCGGCCCAGTGGGTCGCGGGGTCGTTGGTGGAGCGCAGCAGGTCCTCGAGGTGGCCGATCTCGTCGCGCAGATGGGTAATGCGGGCCTCGACGGCCGCCGTGATCGTCCGGCGGTCGAGGAGCTCGGCACAAAGGGCCACCAGCAGGAAGCCGGAGCGGAAGACGTCGGGAGCGGGAGGCTCGCTCAGGGCCTCGACGAGAGCGCGCCGGCCGGCCTCGGTGATCGAATAGATCTTGCGCGCCGGCTTGCCGGGCTGCGTCTCCTCGCGCAGCGTCACCAGCCCCTCCTGCTCGAGGCGGGCCAGCGTCGGATAGATCGACCCGAAGCTCGCCTCGGCGAAGTAGCGGTACTTCCCCTCGACGGAGAGCTTCTTGATCTCGTAGCCGGTGGCGTCGCTCTCGTGGAGGATCGCCAGGCAGAGCGTGCGAATGTTCATGTCGGCGACGGGTCCGTTCGACGAGGCGGTGCAGGCCGGGGCCGGCGACCTTATTCCAGTCCGGCATATTCATGACTGATATATATCGGTTGGAGGGGGGCGCCAAGCGGATTCCGATCGTGGTGCTCCGCCGCACCTCCCGCTCCCGCTTTCGCCGGCGTGTGACGGGCCGTATACGCATGACGATGCGCCGCGCCGTCCTGCCCGATCCCGCCGACCCGTCGAGCCGCCCCGGCACACCACTCGGGCGGGCCGCCGGCGTCTTCTCGCGCAATTCATTGGCCTTCCCGCACCTCGACGTTCTCCTCGGGGTCAAGTCGGTGGTGGGGTTTCCGCGAAGCGTCGATGCGCAACGCCTCGATTTCGTCGTCGGCTGGGGAGACAAGCCGAGTGCCCAGCGGCCGCGACGCTTCGGCGAGCGCCACGCCGTCCCCTTCCTCGCCGCGGAGGACGGCTTTCTACGCTCCGTCGGCTCCCACCGGATCAAGCCGCCGCCGCTGTCGCTGGTGCTCGACGACGAGGGCATCTACTACCGCGCCGCGACGCCCTCTCGCCTCGAACGGCTGATCGTCGCCGCGCCGGCGTTCGACGCCGCCCGCATCGCCTCGGCTGACCGTGCGCTGGTGCGGGTCCGCGGCGAAAAGCTGACCAAGTACAACATTCTCGGCCCGCCG
>CAZDCR010000039.1:0-1670 GCA_964503995.1 uncultured Segnochrobactrum sp. | reverse complement strand
GCCGACATCGCCGTCAAGGTGCATCCCGACGTGCTGGCCGGGCGTGCGACGGGCTATCTCCTGGATCACGCCCGCCGCCACGGGCTCACGCTGATCGCCGACGCCGGCAACCCGTTCGATCTTCTGGCGCGCGTCGGCCGCGTGTTCACCGTCAGCAGCCAACTGGGGTTCGAGGCCCTCGTCGCCGGTGTGCCGGTGCGCACCTTCGGCGTGCCGTTCTATGCCGGCTGGGGCCTTACGGAGGACACCCCGACGGAAGCCGACGCCCTTGCCGCCCTCGGCCGGCGCGGAAAACCGCGCAGCCTGCTGGAGGTGTTCGCCGCCGCCTACGTGGCCTACCCCCGCTACGCCGACCCGGTACGCTGCGAGGCGATCGGCGTCGAGCAGGCGATCGACCGTTTGCTCGAATGGCGCGAGACGCTGGCGCGGCGACGGTCGCCGGTTCGTCTCCTGGCTTCGCCGCTCGACGCCCGGCTGGCCGAAGCGGCCTTCGGCGGCGGCGGAGCACCGGTGACCCTCGCCACGGCCGACACGGGTGATGCCGGAGACGTCTTCCGGTGGGACGGACCGGCTGCGCCGGCCCCCTCGTCCGGCACGGTGCGTCCATCGCTGGTGCGCGACGACCGGCTGGCGCGCGCCTTCGGGTTCGACGGTGGGCTCCACATCGATCCGCGCGGAGATCCGTTCGCCGAGGGCGGGTCGCTCACGGCGCTTCTCGCCTCCGCGGCGGTGAGCCCGCTGGAGCAGGCACGCGCCGGCGCCGTCGTTTCCCTGCTCTCTCGCACGGCCTTCGCGCGCGTCGACCTCGTCGCCGAGCGGCGCATCGCCGCCGCCTCCGGTGATGCGGCGGCGCCGACGGTGGCGGTGATGCTGGCCGCCGCCGGGGATGCGGCGGCGCCCGTCGGCAGCCCGCTGCCTGGCGAGGCGGACATTGTCGCCGCCGTCCGGTCCGAGCGCCCGGAGGCTACGATCGTCGTCCTGCGCGAGACGCCGCGGCGGGGGCGCGACCTCCGCCGTGCCTGGCGGAACACGCTGCTGCCACCCCGGCTGGCCACCCGTCCGCCGGCCCGCGCCATGCCAGCGATGCTCGGTCGTGTCGTCGCCGTCCACACCGATGCGGCGTTCAGTGCCCTCGACGCGCTCGCTCTCGGATTGCCGGTCACCGTGCACGGGCCGGCGATCTATGCGGGATGGGGCTTTACGCGGGACCACGCGGCGCCGTCGCGGCCGCGCCGACTGTGCTTCGAGGATTTCATCGCGCTCGCCGCCGTCGTCGGGACCGCGTGGACGGACCCGGTCAGTGGCCTGCCGGCCACGGCGGAAGAGGTGATGCGCTCGTTCGAGGCTGAGCCGGTGGACCGGCCGGATACGGCGCTGCTCGCGAGCCTCGATCGCCTCGAGAAAAGGCTGAAGCGCCTGTTGCCCCGCTGAGGGGGGCGGGTCGGCGGTCCCGGCCGGCGGGGTCGCTCAGGCGGCCCGGCCGACGGCGGCGACGATATCGTCGACCACTTCGTTCACCAGACCGCCGTCGTCGCCCTCCGCCATCACGCGGATCAGCGGCTCGGTGCCCGACGGACGGATGACGAGGCGGCCCTGGTTGCCGAGGCGGCGGCGGGCGTCGTCGATCGCCGCCTTGACGCGCTCGTCCTCGAGCGGCTTGCCCTCGACGA
>CAZDCR010000038.1:0-18302 GCA_964503995.1 uncultured Segnochrobactrum sp. | reverse complement strand
AGGCTGCATCGGCGACCTGTGGGACGTGCTGATGGCGCCGATGTACGACTATTACGGCCGCTACGACGTCGACGTTCACCCGTGGCCGCGCTCGTTCGAGCTTTTGATGCAGATCGCACTCGAGGCGCTGCGCGGCCATTTGAGCGGCCCCGGCCGGCGCGGCGACATCGAGGTGTTCGAGGAGGCCGACCGCTGGGGGATGCGCTTCGACCCGTGCGGCTCGGGCGGGCGCACCTACCGGGACGATCCGGAGGCCGGCGTCGGTCCGCGCATGGAGGCGCCATTCAATTACGCCGTGACGACGGAGGAGCACGACTGGGCGTGGAACAAGAAAGGCGTCTGCCTTTACTGCGCCCACTGTTGCGAACTGATGGAGCGCGTTCCGATCCAGAAGTTCGGCTACCCGGCGCGCGTCGTCGACCCGCCGACCTGGCCGGACGGGCGCGCAGGCCAGAAATGCACGTGGTACGTCTACAAGGATCCGTCGCTGGTGCCCGACGAGATCTACCGGCGCGTCGGCGAGAGGAAGCCGGCCGTGCTCGGCGGCCGTGCCCGCGCCACTGCTGCCGGAGGCGATACGTGATGGCGACCTTGTCTCGGGCGGCTCGGCGGTGGGGGTGCGCATGAGCGGCAGTGCCGTCGATCTCGACCGGCTCGCCGAGCTCGGCGTCGAGACCGTGCAGATGGAGACGCCGGACCTCGACGGCGTGCTGCGCGGCAAGTTCCTGGCGGCCGAGAAGGTCGGTGCGGGGGCGCGCGGTGCCTTCTGCACGATCCTCTACCAGCTGACCTCGGTCGACGACGTCTGGGTGTCCCGGCACTCCTCCTTCGACAACGGCTTTCCCGACATGATCGCCGTGCCGGATCCGGCCACCGCCATCCGCTGGCCGTGGCAGGCCGACACCGCCGCCGTGATCTTCGACATGCACACGCCCGACGGCGCGCCCTTCCCGCTCGCGCCGCGCAACGTGCTGAAGCGGACGATCGCCCGCTTCGCCGACACCGGCTTCGAGCCGAAGTTCGGCATCGAGTTCGAGGCGTTCGTCATGCACGCCGACCGGGACCTGATGGCGGCGGGACGGCATCACGAGATGACGCCGCTCGGCCGCATGCACAACGCCTACCGCCTGAACGAGACCGACGAGGCGCGTAGCCTCGGCGCCGAGTTCATGCGCCGCATGCGCGGCGTCGGCATCCCCGTCGAGGCCTTCCACACCGAGCTCGGCTACGGGGCCGTGGAGTTCGCGCTCGCCCCCACCGCGCCGCTTGCCGCCGCCGACAATGCGACGCGCGCCAAGACCTATTTCCGTAAGCTCTGCGCCGAGCGCGGCCTCGCCGCGACGTTCATGGCGAAGTGGAAGGTCGGCGAATCCGGCGCCGGCGGCCACGTCCACCAGAGCGCCTGGAAGGACGGCGCCAACGCCTTTCACGACGCCGCCACGGGCGACCTGTCGCCGACCGCGCTCGCCTACGCCGCCGGGCTGCTCGCCACCATGCCCGAGCTTGCGGTGCTGTTCCGGCCGAACATCAACTCCTACCGCCGCTTCGACCACACCGCGTGGTCGCCGGAGAACGCCTCCTGGGGCTTCGACAACCGCAGCGCCGCGCTGCGCGCCGTGCGGATGCCGTCGCCGAAGGCGTTCCGCTTCGAGCACCGCGTGCCCGGCGCCGACGCCAACGTCTATCTCACCCTCGCCGCCATGCTGGCGGGCGGCCACCACGGGCTGACGACCGGGCTGACGCCGCCGCCGGCCGCCGCCGGCAACGCCATGCACGAGGCGCATTGCGCCGCCCTGCCGCGCACCCTGCCCGAGGCAACGGACCTGTTCCGCCAGTCGGCGCTCGCGAAGGACTATCTCGGCGAGGACTTCGTCGAGCACTATGCCGCTTCGCGCGACGTCGAGTGGCAGCACTGGCTCGCCTTCCAGGCCGAGCAGGTGACGGCCTTCGAGTTCCGCCGCTACTTCGACACCCTCTGAGTATCGCCCCGCATGAGCACCCTTCTCACCCTCGACGACCTGAAGAGCCGCATCGCGGCCGGCGAGATCGCCACCGTCATCTGCGCGATGCCGGACCTGTGGGGGCGGCTCGTCGGCAAGCGGCTGACGGCGAAGAACTTTCTCTCCGCCGCGCTGGGCTCGGAGGGGGTGCACGCCTCGGTCTACCTCTTCTGCGTCGACATGGACATGGATCCACGCCCCGGCTACGCGCTGACCGGCTGGGACAAGGGCTTCCAGGACTGCGTGCTGAAGCCGGACCTCGCCACCATCCGCGTGCTGCCGTGGGTGCCGAAGACCGCCTTCGTGCTGTGCGATGCCGTCGACCACGACGGCACCGAGATGGCGGTGGCGCCGCGCACCATCCTGAAGCGGCAGCTCGCCCGCGCCGCAGCCCTCGGCCTGTCGTTCAAGTGCGCGAGCGAACTCGAGTTCTTCGTCTTCCGCGACAGCTACGACGAAGCCTGGGAGAAGCGCTATCGCGGCCTCAAGCCGACGTCACGCTACCGCGCCGACTACCACATGCTGCAGTCGACCCGCGACGAGCCGCTGATCGGCGAGATGCGCGAGATGATGGAAGCCGCCGGCATCGAGGTGGAGAACGCCAAGACCGAGTGGGGCCTCGGCCAGCAGGAGATCGCGCTGCGCTACGCCGAGGCGCTGGAGATGGCCGACCGGCACCTGCTCTACAAGAACTGGGTGAAGGAGATCATCAGCCAGCACGGGCTGTCGGCGACCTTCATGGCCAAGCCCTTCATCGACGAGATCGGCTCGTCCTGCCACGTCCACGTCAGCCTGTGGGGCACCGACGGCAAGCCGGCGAGCTTCGACGCCTCGACCGACAGCCACATGGCGCCGCGCTTCGGCTCGTTCGTCGCCGGCATGATCGCCGGCGGGCGGGACTACGCGATGCTGTTCGCCCCGACGATCAATTCCTACAAGCGCTTCCGCAAGGAATCCTTCGCCCCCGTGCAGCTCGTCTGCGGCGGCGACAACCGCACCTGCGGCTTCCGCCTCGTCGGCCACGGCCCGAGCTTCCGGGTGGAATCACGCATCCCCGGCGCCGACGCCAACCCCTATCTGATGCTCGCCGGCATCCTGGCGAGCGGCCTCGACGGCATCGAGGCTGGCCTGTCGACGCCTGAGATCTACGAGGCGAACGCCTATCTCGACGCGTCGCTGCCGCGCGTGCCGCCGACGCTGCGCGACGCCGTCGACCTGTTCGCCGAGAGCGAAGCGGCGAAAGCGTCGTTCGGCGAGGTAACACACGCCCACCTCCTGCACTTCGCCCGCCAGGAGGTGGAGGCGTTCGAGCAGGAGACCGTCACCGACTGGGAGATGATGCGCTACTTCGAGCGCATCTGACGACTGGCGTCCGCCGCCGGAGCGTTCGCGCGCCCGCATTCCATTGGGCCATACCTCGGACCATAGAATTTCCGAGACATTCAGGAGACTTCAGGTGAGCGACAAGCGGACGGTGTTGGTGACGGGCGGCGTCGGCGGGATCGGCACGGCGATCTACCGGCGGCTCGCCGGCGAGGGCTGGCGCGTGGTGGCCGCCGACACGGCCGTCGATCCGGCGCGGAACGGCACCCCCGTCGACGGCGGCCCGGCCGATGTGCTGGTGCACCATCTCGATGTGCGCGATCCGGCGAGCGTCGACGCCTGCGTGGCAGCGGCGGTGAAGCTCGCCGGCGGTCCCCTCGCCGGCGTCGTCAACTGCCACGGCATCGTCCGCTACACGCCGATCGGCGCCGTCAAGGACGAGGACATGGACGCCGTCTGGCAGGTCAACGTCGCGGGTTCCGCCCGGGTCTGCCGCGCCGTCGACGCCCACCTCGCCACCGGCGCCTCGGTGGTCAACATCTCCAGCGTCACCGGCTCGCTCGGCCGGCTGCCCGGCGCCTCGATGTACGGGGCGTCGAAGGCGGGGCTCGAGGCGTTCACGCGCTACCTCTCCTGCGAGCTCGCGCCGCGCGGCATCCGCGTCAACGCCATCGCGCCCGGCTTCATCCTGGCGCTGCCCTTGAGCCCGTCTATGCGGGCGATCGGCTGGGGCGGCAGCGAGGAGGAGGTCGTCGCCCGCCTCAAGCAGGAGATCCCGCTCGGTCGCTTCGGCACCTGCGAGGAGATCGCCGACGCGGTCGAGTTCCTGCTCTCCGACCGCGCCTCCTACGTCACCGGCACGACGCTGTTCGTCGACGGCGGAGTGACGGCGCGATGAGCCCCGCCGCCAGCGCCCGCCGCGAGGCCGCCAACGCCGAGGCCTTCCGCCGCCTCACCACGTCTGAACCGGTGCTCGTCGACGTCCGCCCGGCGATCGAGGTGGTGCCCGGCATGACGGTGAACACCGTGCTCACCTCCGGCCCGCCGCTCGCCTGGGCGGACTATGTCGGCGGCCAGCGCGACGCGCTGATCGGGGGCGCACTGTTCGAGGGGCTGGCGGGGTCGCGCGAGGAGGCGATCGCGAAATTCGACCGCGGCGAGATCACCGTCGGCGGCTGCCACGACCACGGCTGCGTCGGCTCGCTCGCCGGCATCTACACCGCCTCCATGCCGGTGTTCGTGGTCGAGAACGCGCCCTATGGCACGCTCGGCTTCTGCAACATGTATGAGGGCAAGTCGCCGAAGCGGCTCAACTACGGCGTCTACGACGACACCGTGAAGGCGCAGCTCGAAACCATCGGCACCGTCGTCGGCCCGCTGATCGGCGAGGCGGTCAGGGCGCTCGGCGGCGTGCCGCTGAAGCCCCTGATGATCCGCGCCCTCAACATGGGCGACGAATTGCACAGCCGGAACACCGCCGCCTCGCTGATGTTCGCCCGCGAGCTGTTTCCGGCCTTCCTCGACCTCTACGCCGGCAAACCCGCCGCAGTGCGCCGCACTCTCGAGATCCTCACCGAGGACCACTACTTCTTCCTGCGCCTGTCGATGGCCGCCGCCAAGGCGACGGCGGACGCGGCGCACGGCGTCGAGGGATCGAGCCTCGTCACCGCGATGGCGTTCAGCTGCAAGGAGTTCGGCGTTCGCGTCTCCGGGCTCGACGGCTGGGTGCGCGGCCCGCACGCCTCGGTCGAGGCGAAGCTGTTTCCCGGCCACGACGCTTCGGAGATCACCTGGATGGGCGGCGAGAGCCCGATCACCGAGACGATCGGCCTCGGCGGCTTCGCCCAGGCCGGCGCGCCGACGCTGCAGGCCTACCAGGGCGGCTCCTACGAGGCGATGATCGCCCGCAATCTTGGCCTCTATGCCATCACCGCCGGCGAGAACCCCGACTTCAAGATGCCCGCCCTCGGCTACCGCGGCACACCGACAGGCATCGACGTGTTCAAGGTGCTGGACACCGGCACGCTGCCCGTCATGGACATCGGCATCGCCGGGGCCGGCGGCGGCCAGATCGGCGCCGGCATCGTCAGCGCCCCCGTCGACTGCTTCCGGCTCGCCGCCGAGCGCTATGTGGCGCACTACGCCTCGTGACCTTGCCTGTGGTCCAATGGACGGAGGTTCAGCGTACAGGTGACGCCGCGACACGTTGCAGGGCCGAAGGCGCGGCGGGAGATCACGGCGCGGTTGTGCTAGACCCTCGTCGCCGCTGAAACCCGGTGGCGACGAATCGGACGGAGGGGTGAGTGACGGCCGTCGACGTGGAGATGCCGCTGATCGGATCGGTGCGCGCCACCGCCACCTACGAACTGGTGGTGGAGCAGGTGCGCCGCGCCATCTATCTCGGCCGCTTCCTTCCCGGCGACAAGCTGCCGCCCGAGCGCGACCTCGCCAGCCAGATGGGCGTCTCGCGCACGACGATCCGCGAGGCGGTGCGCGTGCTGGAAGGCGAAGGGCTCGTCACCGTCCGCCGTGGCGCCACCGGCGGCCTCATCGTGCTCGGCCAGGCGAAACTGACGCCCGGCCAGGTGAAGTCCTACATGGAGGCCCAGCGCGGCCTGCTCGACAGCGTCTTCGAGTTCCGGCTCGCCAACGAATGCGCCGCCGCCTCTCTCGCCGCTACCCGGCGGACGGAGACGCATCTGAAGCGGCTCGGGCGGGCCCTCGAGGAGATGGACCGGCTTGGCGCCACGGCGGAAGCCCGCGAGCGCACCGGCAACATCGCCCGCTTCAGCGCCTGGGATTCGGAGTTCCACCTCGGCATCGCCCAGGCCTCGCTGAACCCCTTCCTGGTGAAGGCGGTGGAGGATGCCCGGGCGGCGATGTTCCTGCCGATCGGCCGTGTCTTCACCCGTCTCGAGGACCACGCCAACGAGCACCATGCGGCGATCTTCGAGGCGGTCCGCGACCGCGATCCGGCCGCCGCCGCCGACCACATGCAGGCGCATATCGAGGCGACGCGCCGGGCGCTGCACGGCCTGCTGCCCAAGGTGAGGAAGGCAATGCGGGAGGCCGGCTGAGCGGGCGCCGTCGCCACCCCAAGACAGTCGAACCAGCGCATCGTCGCGGGTCTCTTGGTCTAACTTATAGACCATTGGTCATCGTCCTGCTATCGTGCCGGGACTTCGGGCCGACAAACTCAGCCCGGGCGCCAGGAGCGCCACGCAGGGAGCGAAACGGATGACTTCCAGCCGGCCACTCGAATTCGGGTTCGTGGCGACCGCGTCCGGCGGCCCGGGCACCAGCGACCGCCAGATGTACCGGGACCTGATCGGCGACGTCGAGATCGGTCTCGGGCTCGGCTACGGCACCGTCTGGATGATCGAGCACCATTTCTCCGACTACTTCCCGACGCCGGATCCCCTCGCCTTCCTGTCGCACATCGCCGGCCGATTCCCCGAGGCCGGGCTCGGCACCTGCGTGCTGATCGCCCCCTGGTACAACGCGCTCAGGCTCGCCGGCTCGATCGCGCAGCTGCGCCTGCTGACGGACGCGCCGATCCATCTCGGCTTCGGCCGCGGCACGGCGAAGTACGAGTACGACCGCTTCGGCATCGACATGGAGGAGGCGCGCGTCCGCTTCATCGAGACGCTGCGCATCGTCCGCGACGGCCTCACCAAGGACAGCTTCACCTTCGACGGCCAGATCCTGTCGGTGCCGAAGGAGACGCGGCTCCGGCCGAAGGCGCCGCTCGACGGCCTGCACTTCTACGGCGCCATCGGCGCAAGCCCCGAAAGTGCCCAGGTGATGGCCGACGAGGGGCTGCCGCCGATCTGCACGACCATCGGCAATCTCGACGCCCAGGCGGCGACGCTCGTCGAGTGGGCGAAGCGGGCGAAGAGCCATGGCTTCGAGACCAACGTGCCCATGCCGATCATGATCAACTGCGTCATCGAGGACAGCGACGCCGAGGCGGTGCGCCAGGCGCAGACGCACATTCCGCCGTTCATGAAGGCGCAGGTCGACCACTACGAGGCCGACGCCGACCACTACAAGGACATCGCCGGCTACAAGGCCTGGAGCAACGCCTTCGCCGGGATGAAGAAGCGCTGCGATCCGGTCAACATCCCGCCGTGGTGCGAGTGGCAGCTCGTCGGCACGCCGGACACGGCGGCGCGCAAGCTGCAGAGCTACATCGACGCCGGCTTCAACATGTTCCTCATCCACACCGCGACGCCGGGCGTGCCGACAGGACCGCGCCGGCGCTGGCTGAAGCGCTTCGCCGAGGAGGTGATGCCGCGCTTCACCGGCGCACCGGCCGCCTTCCACGCCACCGCGGCCGAGTGAGACATCGCCGCATGAACACGCGTCCCGACGAGTTGCACCCGAAGCTGCGCACCATCCTCGCGGCCCCGGAGAACCCGAATGCCACGCCGGTCGAGGTCCAGGACCCGGACGAGGCACGGCGGGAGTGGAAGGCCGACATCCTCGCCGTCGACGCGCCGGCGCCACAGGGGATCGGCGTCACCGAGACGAGCTTCACCGGGCCGGCCGGACCGATCGCGGCCCGCCTGTATGTTCCCGAAGGCTCCCGCGCAGGCCCGTGGCCGCTGCTCGTCTACTATCACGGCGGCGGCTACATCCGCGGCGACCTCGATACCCACGACTCGCTCTGCCGCGTGCTCGCCCACGAGACACCGTGCGCGGTGCTGTCGGTCGACTACCGCCTCGCGCCCGAGCACCGCTT
The DNA here is from genome assembly GCA_964503995.1 of uncultured Segnochrobactrum sp. GTDB lineage: Bacteria > Pseudomonadota > Alphaproteobacteria > Rhizobiales > Segnochrobactraceae > CAMDHY01. The sequence continues at coordinate 10,235 of CAZDCR010000038.1, read as the reverse complement.
CCCGGCCGCCGTCGACGACGCGCTCGCCGTGCTGCGCGCCGTCGCCGACGACGCCGCCCGTCTCGGCATCGACGCCCGCCGCATCGCCGTCGGCGGCGACAGCGCCGGCGGTAACATCGCCGCCGCCGTGACGATCGCCGCGCGCGACGAGGGCGGCCCGGAGATCCGCTACCAGCTGCTGATCTACCCGGTCACCGATCTCACCAGCGACACCGAATCGAAGCGACTGTTTTCCAAGGGCTACCTGCTCAACTCGATGCCCTTCTACATCGCGAGCTATCTCGGCGCCGATGGCGACGGCACGCATCCCCACGCCTCGCCGCTGCTGGCGCCGGACCTCACGCGCCTGCCGCCGGCGCTGGTGCTGACGGCGGGCTTCGACCCGCTGCGCGACGAGGGCGACGCCTATGCGGAGCGTCTCGCCGCGGCCGGCGTGCCGGTGGAGCACGTGCGCCACGGCGACATGATCCACGGCTTCGTGTCGCTGCGCGGCCTCCTCGACGAGGCGGACGAGGCACTCGCCGACTGCGCGCGACGGCTGGCGAAGGCCTTCGCCTGAGGCCGGGCCGGGCGATGCCGAACGGGACTGACCGACCCATGGACCAGATTGTCGGCGAGGCCGGCACCGTGCAGCCGGAACTCTTCCGCCAGGGCATGCGGAGCCTGTTCAGCGGCGTCTGCATCATCAGCACGATCGACGGCGGCGAGCGCGTCGGGCTGGTCGCCTCCTCGGTGACCTCGGTCTCGATGGAGCCGCCGACGCTGCTCGTCTGCATCAACAAGAACGCCAGCGCCCACGACGTCGTCATGCGCTCCGGCGTCTTCGCCATCACCATCCTGGCGGAGAACCACGCCGAGATCGCCCGCATCTTCTCGTCGAGCCGGCGGCGCGAGGAGCGTTTCGTCACCGGGCGTTGGAAGGCGGCGCCGACCGGCTGCCCGATCTTGTCGGACGCTCCCGCATCCTTCGATTGCCGCACCGTCCAGGTGATCGACGGCGGCACCCACACGATCTTCCTCGGCCGCGTCCTCGACGTGCAGATGCAGGCCGAGCCGCCGCCGCTCCTCTACGGCTACGGCAACTTCGGCGCCTACGTGCCGCGCACCGTCTTCGCCGCCTCGCGGGACACCGTCACGACCCGCGGCGGCGCCACCTTCGACCTCACCATCTACAAGAACTCCCTCGACCAGACCGAGCATTTCGCCCTGTCGAAGGGCGACATCACCGCCGGCGGGCCGGTGCCGACGCGGGTGCAGGCGGTCAACCTGCTGCAGGACGTCATCTTCGACGACTTCGACAACCAGGGCGGCGTCTTTCAGACGGCCCTCGAGATGATCGAACGGGAAGGTCGCGGCCTCGCCGTGCTTCTCTATGAGGTGGCGCCCTATCCGTCGGAACGGCTGCGCTCGCGCCGCGAGGGCCAGTCCCGCAGCCTCGACCTCCTCGAGTTCGGCGTCTGTTCGCAGATCATCCGCGACCTGCACGTCGACAGCCTGGAGCTGATCGGCCGCAGCGACACCACCACGGCCGAGATCCTGCGCAGCTTCGGCTTCAAGGTCACCGGCTGGCGCCCCGCCGGCTGAGGCCCCGCGGAGACGGGCCGGCCTCCGCCTCAGCCCGCCATCATCCGCAGCAGCGCCGCCGCGACGACGCCGACGGCGACGACGGCGATGAGCGGCAGGCGCAGCGCGGCCAGCGCCGTCAGCACCGCAGCGATCGTCTCCGGCCAGCCCGTCGCCAGCACCGTCGGGGCGATCAGCGCGGCGAGCACGGCCGCCGGCACCGCCTCGAAGGCGGCACGGGCTCGCGGATGGCGCAACGCCGAGGCCGGCACCACCAGTCCCGCGAGGCGGGTGAACACCGTCGCCGCCGCCATCGCCAGGATGGCCGCGAGCGTCGCCGGATCGAGGCTCACGGAGCAGTCTCCCGGCGGGTCGGCAGCAGGGCTGCGACGGCGACGCCGGCGGCCGCTCCCACGGCGATCGACACCGGGCCCGGCAGCAGCATGCGCGCCCCGACGGCGGCAATGCCTGCCACCGCGATCGTCGGCAGGAAGCCGCGCGTGTGGCGGAAGCCGGCGATCAAGCCGATGAAGATCGCGGTGAAGGCGAAGTCGAAGCCGTAGGCGGCCGGGTCTCCGAGGCGCGCGCCGACGACCGCGCCGGCCGTCGTGAACACCACCCAGTTGACGTAGAGAAGCCCCGCGAGGCCGGCATAGAAGGCAGGCGTCAGCGGCCGTGCTGCTGCCCGCCGTTCGGCCATCGCCCAGATCTCGTCGGCCAGCAGCAGCAGCGCCAGCACCCGGGCGATCGGGTGGAACCCCGCCATCTTCGGCGCGATCGAGGCGCCCATCAGGATGTGGCGGAGGTTGACCAGCAGCGCCGCCGAACCGAGCGCCAGCCAGGCGGCCGGCGTCGTCCACAGGTCGAGCGCCACGAACTGCGAGCCGCCGGCGAAGACGAGGCCTGACATCAGCGCCACCTCGAGCGGGGACAGCCCCTTCTCGGCAGCGAGCGCGCCCAGCAGCAGCGCGAACGGCACCACCGCCACCGTTGCCGGCAGGATGGCCACGGCCCCGGCGCGGGCGTCGTGCCAGGGGGAGGATCGGGGCGCAGAGGAGAGGTCTGGAAACGCAGTCATGGCCGGTGTCTAGCCGGGCGGCGGCCGCCGATCTTGGACGAAAGTGACAGGCGCGCGCGTCGGGAGGCGCGACGTGGTCGTCCCCCTCACCAACTCGTGAAGGGCTTCGTCGACAGGGCGGCGTTGCGATAGCGGCGGTCGGCGGTGACGTCCTCGCCCGCCCAGTCCGGCATGGCGAACGCCGCGTCGTCCGTCTCGAGCTCGACCTCGGCGACGACCAGGCCCTCATTGGCGCCGGCGAAGACGTCGACGGTCCAGTGGCCGCCCGGGCGGTCGAGGGTGTGGCGGGTCTTGTCGACGAGACCGCCGCGGCAGAGCGTCAGCATCGCCTCGGCGTCGGCGAGCGGGATTTCGTACTCGAACTCGTCGCGCATCACCGCCGTGTTCTCGGCCTTGATCGTCAGGTAGGCCGTGTCGCCCGCCGTCCGCACCCGCACCGCGATGCGCTCGTCGGCGAACAGATAGCCCTGGCGCAGCCGCGCCGTCTCGCGGACCTCGGCCCGCCAGCCCTCATCGACCACCAGGAATTTCCGCTCGATCTCCTTCGCCATGCCGTTCTCCAGGTATCGGGTCCGCCGCATCCGGGCGCCCACCCTCGTGATGCCGCACCCATCTACATTGATCCTGCCCGCGTGAGCGGCCAATGTCCTCGCCCGCCGTTCGAGCGGCGCGGCAATGAGGCCGAGGGACAAGAACACGATGCACATCCTCGTCACCGGCGGCGGCGGCTTTCTCGGCCGGCGCCTGATCGACCGCCTGCTGGCGGAAGGCCTCGACGGTCGGGCCATCACGTCCATCACGGCCTTCGACGCGGTCGCCCCGGCCCCGTTCGGCGATGGGCGCGTGGCGCCCGTCACCGCCGACCTCTGCGATCAGGCCGCCCTCGCCGCCGCGGCCGGCGGCGTCGACGTCGTCTTCCACCTCGCCGCGGTCGTTTCCGGGGCCGCCGAGGCAGACCTCGCGCTCGGCATGCGCGTCAACCTCGACGGGACGCGGACGCTGCTCGACGCGCTCGCCGCGACCGGCAGGCGCCCGCGCCTCGTCTTCGCGAGCTCCGTCGCAGCCTTCGGGCGCGTCGGGCCGGACGGCTTCGTCGACGACGCCACGACGCCGAAGCCGGCGAGCTCCTACGGCGCCGAGAAGGTGATCGGCGAGTACCTCGTCGCCGACCGCACCCGTCGCGGCGACGTCGACGGCCGCTCGGTCAGGCTGCCGACGGTGGTGGTGCGGCCGGGCAAACCGAACGCCGCAGCCTCCTCGTTCGCGAGCTCGATCCTGCGCGAGCCGCTTGCCGGGGAGCGCGCCGTGCTGCCGGTGGCGGAGGCGCTGCGGCTGTGGATATCCTCGCCCGACACCGTCGTCCGCAACCTCGTGCACGCCGCGGCGCTGCCGCAGGACGCCTTCGAGGGCGACGCGACGCTCAACCTGCCCGGCATCACCGTAGCGGTGGCGGAGATGATCGCCGCGCTCGGGCGAGCGGGTGGCGATCCTTCGCTGGTCGAGCGGACGCCGGATGCGCGCATCGGCAAGATCGTCGCGAGCTGGCCTGCCGGCATCCGCACCGACCGCGCGAACGCCCTCGGCTTCCGCCCGGACACGGACATCGACGCGATCGTCGCCGAGCACGTCGCCGCCATGAAGGCGGCCTGACCGGCGACGGCGGTGCGGGTCTGCCATCTCTGCAGCCGTCCCCTCGACAGCGACCGCGACGCGCTCTCGACCGACTGCGGCGGCAACTGCTGGGGATGCGTCGGCCAGATCGAGGCCGAAGGCGGTTACGAGCCCTCGATCCTGCAGGTGGCCGGGGAGATCCGGCGGGGCCTGCGCCATGCCGACGGCACACCCCGGCTGACCCCGCAGACGCCGACGTCCCACCCGAACTGACCAAACGAAAAAGGGCGCCGTCGCCGGCGCCCTTCCATCATTCCAAGACCGCTGCGGCGATCAGGTCGGGGTCAGCTTCCCCTCGCGCTGCAGGTAGTACATGTACTGGTCGAAGGTGCCTTCGGTGTACTGGAACCACAGATCCGCCTCGGCGCGGTAGGCGACGATGGCGTCGTAGATCTTCTTGAAGTTCTCGTTCTTCGCCGTCGTCTCGGCGTAGACTTCCTGCGCTGCGGCGAAGCAGGCGTTCAGCACGTCGAGCGGGAAGGCGGTCACCTTGGCGCCGGCGGCATAGAGCCGCTTGATCGCCGCCGGGTTCTCGATGTCGTACTTCGCCAGCATCCAGGTGTTGGCCTCGGCCGAGGCCGACTGGATCGCCGCCTTGTAGGTGTCCGGCAGCGCCTCGTACTTGGCGAGGTTGACGAAGGCGTGGACGGTCGGGCCACCCTCCCACCAGCCGGGATAGTAGTAGTAGGGGGCGACCTTGTAGAAGCCGAGCTTCTCGTCGTCGTAGGGGCCGACCCACTCCGCCGCGTCGATCGTGCCCTTCTCCAGCGCCGGGTAGATGTCGCCGCCGGCGATCTGCTGCGGCACGACGCCGACCTTCGACATCACCTGGCCGGCGAAGCCGCCGATGCGCATCTTCAGGCCCTGCAGGTCGGCGGCCGACTTGATCTCCTTGCGGAACCAGCCGCCCATCTGGGCGCCGGTGTTGCCGCACGGGAAGCCGACGGCGTTGTAGCCCTTGTAGAACTCGTTCATCAGCTCATTGCCGCCGCCCTGGTAGAGCCAGGCGTTCTGCTGGCGGGCGTTCAGGCCGAACGGCATCGCGGCGCCGAGGCAGAAGGTCGGATCCTTGCCGACATAGTAGTAGCTGACGGTGTGGCACATCTCGACGGTGTCGTTGGAGACGGCGTCGAGCGCCTGCAGGCCCGGGACGATTTCGCCCGCCGCGAACACCTGGATCTTGAACTTGCCGCCGGTGAGCGCCGAGACCCGGTCGGCGAAGAACTGCGCGCCGCCATAGATGGTGTCGAGCGACTTCGGGAAGCTCGAGGTCAGGCGCCAGTTGAGCTCGGGCGCATCCTGGGCAATCGCCGGCATCGGCAGCGCGGCGGCCGTCGTCGCCGCGGCGGCCGAGGCGAGGCCCGCGGACTTCAGAAATTCACGACGCTTCATGAGTGTTTCCTCGGATGGTGTTCTGCGGGAGGCGACCCCTTCGCCCCCGATCGGGATCGGTCACGCCTTCGGTCGGGGCCGGCCGTCGCCGGCCGCCGCGCCGTGGCGCAGTCTCGTTCGTGCCGCCGATAAAGCCCCGGCGCCCGAAGGTTGGCAACTGGAAAGAAGGTGTAGAGAGGCGCCCGCGTCCCGCCGCGGGGTGCGCCGTTTTCGCATGCCCCGCGGCGCTTGCCGGCGGCGGAGCCATCGGCCACTGTCGCGTCATCCGGCGGCAGGCGAGGCGGGCATGACGAAGACGAAGGCGGGCAATTTCTTCGAGGACTTCCGGCTCGGTCAGGTCATCCGCCACGCGACGCCGCGCACGCTGACGGTCGGCGACGCCGCCCTCTACCAGGCGATCTATGGCGGCCGCTTCGCCGTGCAGTCGTCGGACCGCTTCGCCCGCGATGTCGGCTATCCGCAGGCCCCGCTCGACGACCTGCTCGTGTTCCACACCGTCTTCGGCAAGACGGTGCCGGACATCTCGCTGAACGCGGTGGCCAACCTCGGCTATGCCGGCTGCCGGTTCCTGGCCCCCGTCTATCCCGGCGAGACGCTGTCGGCGATCTCCGAGGTGATCGGCCTCAAGGAGAACTCCAACGGCCGGACCGGCGTCGTCTATGTCCGCTCCACCGGCTACAAGGACGACGGCACCGAGGTGGTCGACTATGTCCGCTGGGTGATGGTCAACAAGCGCGACCCCGCCACCCCGGCGCCGCCCGCCCACGTGCCGAACGTGCCGGCCGCCGTGGGGGTCGACGTCATCGGCAACGCCGCCCCGCTGATCGACATCGAGGCCTGGGACGACGACCTCTCCGGCTCGCCGCACCGCTTCGCCGACTACGCCGTCGGCGAGCGCATCGATCACGTCGACGGCACGACGGTCGAGGAAAGCGAGCATCAGTTGGCGACCCGCCTTTATCAGAACACCGCGCGGGTGCACTTCAACCAGCACACCGAGGCGGCCGGCCGCTTCGGCCGGCGCCTGGTCTATGGCGGCCACGTCATCTCGATCGCGCGCGCGCTGTCGTTCAACGGCCTCGCCAACGCCTTCCACGTCGCGGCGATCAACGGCGGCCGCCACGTCGCGCCCGTCTTCGCCGGCGACACCGTCTACGCGTGGTCCGAGGTGCTCGCCACCGAGGAACTGGAGGGGCGGCCGGACGCGGGTGCGCTCCGGATCAGGACGGTTGCCGCCAAGAACCGGCCGTGCCACGACTTTCCCGACCGCGACGCCGCCGGTGCCTACGATCCGGCCGTCGTCCTCGACATCGATCTCTGGCTGCTGATCCCGCGCTGATCGCGGACCGGCCGGCCCCTCAGGAGCCAAGCCCAGTGAAAGCCCTTTCCCCGCTTGCCGGCCTCGCCGCGCTCGGCCTCGCAGCCTCGATAGCGTCCGGCGCGGCCGCGCAGGAGCAGTATCTCTTCACCGGCACCTTCCTCGTCACGGCCGCCAACAAGGCGTGCAAGAACATGGTTGGCGACAGCCGCAGCATGTATTTCGCCAACGTGCTGTGGGGCATGCAGACCCCCGACCAGGTCGCCAAGCCCGGCTTCGTCCTCACCAACCCAAACGGCACCATCGTCATCGTCCCCACCACCAAGACGTTCAAGACGGCCGGTGAGTACGAACTGACACAGGTCGATCGCTGGAACGGCGTGGCCACCTGGACCTCGACCTACAGCGAGATGAAGTTCCAGCCCGCGAAGATCAACGCCTCGACCACCCAGGTGACGATCACCGGCAAGTTGACCAAGCTCAACCACGAAGACAACTGCACGGTGACCTTCCGCGCCGTCGGCCTGCGCAACCCGTAACGGCGTCTGGGGGGCGGCCGCGGTGAGTGACACATCGGCTCCCGCCGTGCTGCCATCGGCGGACCCGCGCGACGATGCCGACCCGTCCGACCGCGAGCGCCTGATCGTCTTCTCGCTCGCCGCCGTCGGCGGCCTGTTCATCGCGGTGATCGTCGCCGCCACCCACACCCTCGTCGGCGAGATGCAGACGCTGCTGTTCGGCGCCGACGTCGACGTCGTCGGTACCGGCGGCGTGCCGCCGTGGCGCATCCTCACGGTCACCACGCTCGGCGGCCTCGTGCTCGGCCTCGTCCTCTGGCTCGCCGGGCGGCTGAACCGGCAGTCGATCACCGACCCCGTCGAGGCGAATGCGCTCGAAGGCGGGCGGATGTCGCTCGGCGACAGCCTGGTGCTCGTCGGCCTGTGCAGCCTGTCGATCTCGATCGGCGGCTCGGTCGGCTTCGAGGCGGCGATGACGCAGATCGGCGCCGGCCTGCTCTCCGTCGCCGGCCAGCGCCTCGGCGTGTCGCGGCGGGCGCTGCGGGTGCTGGTGGCGTGCGGCACGGCGGCCGGCATCGCCGCGATCTTCGGCGCCCCGCTAGCAGGCGCGGTCTACGCGCTCGAACTGGTGGTCGGTGGCTATGCCGTCCGGGCGCTGGCGCCCACCCTGGTGGCGGCGGCGATGAGCGGGCTCGCCACCCACTTCATCATCGGGCCGAACCCGCTGTTTCCGGCCGCCCACATCGTCGGGCCGGCGCTCTGGCACTATCCATTCGCTGTCTTCGTCGGCATCGCCGGCGCCCTCGTCGGCATCGTCGTGATGCGCGGCACCACCACGGTGGAGGCGGTGCTGGCGCGCCTGCCGGGCCCGAAGGCGCTGCACCCGGTGATCGGCGGCGCGGCCCTCGGCGGGCTCGCCATCCTGGTGCCGGTCGTCACCGGGCCGGGCCATGCCGGCATCAACTCCATCCTCGGCCACGACGCCACGATCGGTGCGTTGGCGGCGATCGTCATCGCCAAGGCGGCGGCCTCGATCGTCTGCATCGGCTCGGGCTTCCGCGGCGGGCTGTTCTCGGCCTCGCTGTTCCTCGGGGCCGCCTTCGGCTCGCTCCTGCACGTCGCGGCCGTGGCGCCGCTACTCGGGCCGGGCGAGCCGAGCGGGCTCGCGGTAGTGACCGGCATGTCGGCGGTGGCGGCGGCGATCGTCGGCACGCCGCTCGCGATCGTGCTGCTCGCGGTGGAGACGACGGGCATCCACTCCGGCATCGTCTCCGTCGCCATCGCGGTGGTGGTGGCGAACGTGCTGACGAAGCGCTGGTTCGGCTACTCGTTCTCCACCTGGCGCTTCCATGTGCGCGGACGCGACCTCGCCGGCCCGCGAGACGTCGGTCGCCTGCGTGCGCTGAGATTGGCCGACGTGCCGCTCGCCGACGTCCCGCGCTTCTGCGAAGGGACACCGGTCGGCGAGGCGGCGGAGGCGAGCCGCGGCACCTTCGCCCTCGTGGTCGCCGTCGAAGCCGCCGACGGCAGCTTCCGCGGCCTCGTCCGTCGCGACCGGCTGCTCGAGACCTCCCTCTCGGCCCCGGAAACGCCGATCGAGACGCTGATCGAGGCCGTGCCGGCAACCGCCCACGTCGCCGATGCCGTCGCCGACCATGTCGAGACGATCGCCGAGGGCATCGCCGGCGTGCTGCCGGTGCTCGACGCGACCGGCCGGCTCGCCGGCACCGTGCCGGAGCGGGCGGTCCTGAAGCGCTATCTCGACGAGTTGCTCGCCGCCGAGGCCGACGACGCCGGTCCGCTCAAGCCCCGCCGCTGAGGCGGCGCGCGCCGGCATTGGTCTGCCGTCAGAAGCGCCGCCAGACCGCCAGCATGACGCCGTTCTCGGCGAGCGCCCGGCGGCCGGCGACGACAGAGTTCGCGCCCACCTGCACCGACCAGCGTGCGTCGAGGTCGTGCACGACGGAGAACTGGACCCGCGTGTAGGACCCGGCGCGGAAGCCGCCGCTGCCACCGCCGACGGTGTTGACCTGGAAGACCTGGGCGAGCGCCAGCCAGTCCGGCCGCGGCCGCAGGCCGAAGGTGAGGTCGCCGCGCAGCTCGCTCGGCGGGTCGCCGTCGCGCCAGCGGTAGCCGGCCTCGGCGTTGACGAAGCTCGACCACGATCCGAGCATGAAGCTGGTGCCGAACAGAACGCGTCCATCGATCTCGAAGACGTTGTTGCCGACGAGTAGCGGGTCGTTGTCATCGACCGAGCCGGGGATGCGCACCGAGCCCTGCATCGACACCACCGAGCCCTGCCACACGCCCGGCTTTTCCGCCTCGAAGCGCACGAAGCGGGCCCGCGCGCCAATTTCGGTGTAGCCGAGGCCGGTGCGCGCCCCGCCCCATTTCGAGGAATCGTTGACGTCCTCGAGGCGCGGCGAGAACAGCACCGTCAGACCGTCGGCGAGGCCGTACTCGGCGTATGCGGAGAGTTCGGTCTTGGCGTAGCGGGAGCGCGAGACGCGGTCGCCGCTGCCGTCGAATTCCTGGGTGGCGAGCTTGCTCTCGAGCGTCACGATGACCTGGCCGGTCCCCGGCTCGAGCGTCCACGCGCCCGCCATCACCGCGACCGGCAGCAGCGCCGTGCCGCCCGCGGCCACCGTGGCGGCGACGCGACATCGCAGTCCCCCGCCCATGCTCGCTGCGCGCG
>CAZDCR010000037.1:0-18790 GCA_964503995.1 uncultured Segnochrobactrum sp. | reverse complement strand
TTCAGCCCGGCGAGGAAGAAGGGCAGGGCAGAGGGGATCTGCAGGTGCCAGAGGGTGCGCCAGCGCGAGGCGCCGTAGAGCTGGAAGAGATCGAGCAGGTTGTGATCGACGCTCTTCAGCCCCGCCGTTGTGTTCGACAGCACCGGAAAGAAGGCGACGATCCAGGCGCAGAGGAGCAGCGCGAACTCGGTCGAGGGCGCGTAGATCAGGATCAGCGGGGCGATCGCCACGATCGGCGTCACCTGCAGGATGACGGCATAGGGATAGAGCGCGAGCTCGATCCACTTCGACTGCGCCATCAGGATGGCGAGCGCGACGCCCCCCGTCAGCGCCAGGGCCAGCGCGGCGAAGGTCGTCCAGAGGGTGTTCAGCAGCGAGCGTCCGAGGATCGGCCAGTCGGTGACCATCGCCACCGCCACGTCGGCGGGGCTCGGCAGGATGTAGCGCGGGATCTGGTAGGCGATGACGGTGCCCCACCAGGCAACGACGACGAGCGCCAGCATGACCACCGGCACGAGGAAGCGCATCGTCCGCGAGACGCCGCCGGGCGGAGGAACGGCGGCGGCGTCCGCGGCCGTCCCGGGGGTGACGGCCACCGGCATCGGCGCAGGACCTTGCATCGGCAGAGGACCTTGCATCGGCGCGGCCGTGGTGGTGTCGCCGCTGGCGCTCACAGGTGACTGTCTCCGGCGGTGGCGATGGCCGCCTGCAGGGCGCGCGAGGTCTCCTCGCAGACGTCGTGATAGAGCGGGCTGGTGCGGAAGCCGTCGCCGCGCGGCAGCGGCGCGTCGACCTCGATCGTCTCCAGCAGCCGCCCCGGCCGCGCCGCCATCACGACGATGCGGGTGGAGAGGTAGGCGGACTCGAACACCGAGTGGGTGACGAACACCACCGTCGTGCCGAGCCGGACCTTGATCGCGAGCAGGTCGTCGTTGAGGCGCTGGCGGGTGATCTCGTCGAGCGCCGCAAAGGGCTCGTCCATCAGCAGGATGCGCGGCCGGGTGACGAGGGCGCGGGCGATCGAGACGCGCATCTTCATGCCGCCGGAGAGCTCGCGCGGGTAGGCGTCCGCGAAGCGGTCGAGGCCGACGAGGGAGAGCGCGCCCATCACCTCGGCGCGAGCGCTGGCTCGTGACACGCCCTTCAGGCGCAGCGGCAGCCAGACGTTGGCGAACACCGTCGCCCACGGCATCAGCGTTGGCTCCTGGAAGACGAAGCCGATGTCGTGCAGCGACGGCGCGCCGCCGCCGGTGTCGCGCGACCACTCGACCGTACCGCTCGAGGGATCGGCGAGCCCGGCGATGATCCGGAGCGCCGTCGACTTGCCGCAGCCGGACGGGCCGAGCAGCGACAGGAACTCGCCCTGGCGGACGGTGAGGTCGAGGCCGGCGAGTGCCGTCACGCCGTTGGCGAAGCGTTTGCTGACGCCGGCGAGCCGGACGATGGGCGCGCCGACGGGACCGTCCGCCGGGGGATGACCCGCGGCGGACGGCGAAGTCGCCCGGGCGGCGGCTTGACCGCCGCCCTGCATCACTTCGCGAGGTCCTTGCCGACGCCCTTGCAGACGAAGGCGAGCGTGTAGGATTTGGTGTAGTCGATGTCGGCCTTGACCACGTTCGCCGCCACCATCTTGTCGAAGAACGACTTCTGGCGCGCGTCGGTCATGCAGCCGATGCCGCCGGCCTCCGCCTCGCCGGAGACGACGATGCCGTACTCCTTCATCTTGGCGATGGAGAAAGCGATCTGGCCGTCGGTGATCTCGGGATTGTCGGCCTTGATCAGCGCGTTGGCGGCGGTGTTGTCGCCGTAGAGGTAGTTGTACCAGCCGATCGCCGAGGCATCGACGAAGCGCTGCACGAGGTCGGCCTTCTCGTCGACCATCGTCTGCTGTGTCTCGATCAGCGTCGAGTAGGTGTCGAAGCCGTAGTCGGCGAGCAGGAATTCCTTCGGCTTCCAGCCTGCCTGCTTCTCGATCTCGTAGGGCTCCGACGTGATGTAGCCCTGCTGCGCCGACTGCTTGTCGGCGATGAACGGCGCGGGATTGAAGGTATAGGGCTTGTACTGCTCGTCGCGGAAGCCGGGGAAGGCCGACTTCATCCACTGGAAGTAGGACGAGAAGCCGTCCTTGCCCATGAAGATGGTCGGCAGTTTCGCGAGGTCCTCGAGGGTCTCCAGGCCCTGGTCGGGATGGGTGAGGAGCACCTGCGGCTCCTTCTGGAAGATCGCGCCGACGACCAGCGTCGGGATGCCCTGCTCGACGGCCGAGAACGGCTCGAGCATGTTGCCGCCCATGTAGAAGTCGATCTTGCCGGCGATCAAAAGCGCCCGGTTGGCGGCCTGCGGGCCGCCCTGGCGGATCGTCACCTTCAGGCCGGCCTTCTCGTAGGTGCCGTCGGCGACCGCCTGGTAGTAGCCGCCGTGCTCGGCCTGGGCGAGCCAGTTGGTACCGAACGTCACCTCGTCGAGCGCCAGCGCGGGGCCGGCGATCATCGTCGCGGCGAACACCGGCGCCGCGAACAGCATCTTTCCTCGGTTCATGTCGTCTTCCCCTCTCGATTCCGCCGGCCCGCGCCGCTGCCCGCCCCAAATGCTCCGACCCCGTCGTCCGCCACCGGCGCACCACGGCCGAACGGGGCAGGCGAGGAGGCCGCGTCACGGTTCGCAAGACATGTGCCATGGCGAAGCGGCGGCAAGGCCGTGTCGGTCCCGTGACGGCAGCTTAGGGGATCGGCGCGGGCCACGAAAGCGCCGGAGGACGAAGACGTTGCGGGTTGGCAACACTCGGTCCGCACCCGAGGCGCCACTGAACATCGGCCTTGTCGTGCAACCTCTGATCGTTGATTTTCTCTCTTGGAGACCCGGTGGGCGCCGCGGGCGGGTCCCGGAAGGTCGGGGGGAACACACGTGCTCAACAGGCGTATTGCGGCGCTCTCGGCTGCCTTGATCATGCTCGCGGGGCTCGCTGCTCCTGCGACGGCGGCCGACTTCAAGGTCGACGGCGAACGGCTCACCATGTCCGGCCAGATCTACGGGCGTCATGAATTCGAGACGCTGTCGAAGCTCATCCGCGACAACCCCGCGGTGAAGATCATCGTCATGAAGAACTTCTATGGCGGCCGTGCCGGCACCGCCGGCTTCTTCAACTTCACGAAGTTCATCCGCGACAACAAGCTCGCGACCGAGGTCGACGGGGCGTGCGTCTCGGCCTGCGCCATCGCCTTCATGGGCGGGGTGAAGCGCGGCATCTCGCCGAAGGCCGATCCGAAGAAGAGCTTCGTCGCCTTCCACGGCCTCTACATCCGTGGCGGAAAGCTCGTGGAGGAATACGAGCCGACCTTCGTCGCGGCGCTGCAGCGCTATTCCGGCGGACGGATGCCCGCCAACGTGGCCAAGCTCGCCTACACGATGCCGAAGGACGGCTTCGTGGCCTTCTTCGATGGCCGCAAGGCCGGCGGAAAGGTCTCGGTGATCGTCTGCAAGGACGGCCGGAAGTTCAACTCAGGCGGTTGCACGGGCGTCTCCGACGTCGATTCCCACAAGGTCGGGGTCTACACCCACTGAGGTGACGGTGCCGCGCAGCGACACCGCATCCAGAGGCCGGCTTGTGGCGCCGGCACCGCCCATGCGATCGTTGCGCGAGGGCGCGACGGTGATGCCGGATCACGGCATCGACCCCGAGGGACTTGCATGATCCGACCGCTGGCGGTGGTTCTGAGTGGCGTCCTGTTCGCGCTGTCGGCGTTCGCGGCCGACGCCGCGCAATTCCGCGTCGAAGGCTCGCGGCTCTACGTTTCCGGCGAGATGCACGGTGACCGCGAGTTCGAGCGCTTCGCGGCGATGATCCGCGACAATCCGGCGGTGAAGACCATCGTCATGAAGGATTTCTACGGCGGCGCCGTGCAGTGGGGCTCCTTCACCACCATCACCAAGTTCATCCGCGACCAGAAGCTCGCGACCGAGGTGGACGGGCCGTGCGTCTCGGCCTGCGCGCTCGCCTTCCTCGGGGGCGTGCGCCGCTCGACCGCCCCCGGCGCCGATCCGAAGCGCAGCTTCATCGGCTTCCACGGCATCTACAACAGCCTCGGTGGCACCCACGCGAGCGAGTTCCAGGGCACGTTCGTCAACGCTTTGCGTCGCTACACCGGCGGGCGGATGCCCGAGGCGGTGGCCCGCAAGGCGTTCTCGCTGCCCCGCGACGGCTTCCTCGCCTTCTTCGACGCGCGCAAGGGCAAGGGCAAGAATGGCGTCTCGGTCGTGCTGTGCGAGCACTTCGGGCGCGACGACGGCTGTATCGGCATCACCGGCATCGACGGTCTCTCGGCGGGCGTCTTCACGCACTGACGGACACCGGCGGTCCCGGCGCCGGCACCGCTCCGCCGCGGTTCCTTCCGCACGGCAAATGCTCTAGCCTCCGGCGTCGTCCTCCTCCCCGGACCGCCCGATGCTGCGCCGTCACACGCCGCCGACGATCAGAGCGCCGTTTGCGAACTACGCCCACGCCGTCGGCGTGCCGGCGGGGGCGGAACTGCTGTTCACCTCCGGCCAACTCGGCATCGCCCCCGACGACACGGTGCCGGCGGATACCGAGGCGCAGGCGGACCTCTGCTTCGCCAACATCGCCGCGGTGCTGGCCGATGCCGGCCTTGGGGCCGCCGACGTGGTGCGCATCAACGCCTATGTCGTCGACCGGGCCGACTTTCCGGCCTACATGCGGGCGCGCGACCGCTTCGTCGGGGCGCAGCCCGGCCCGGCCTCGACGCTCGTCATCGTCGGCGGCTTCACGCGGGCGGAGTTCAGGGTGGAAGTCGAAGTGGTGGCGGCGCGCCTGCCCGCCGCCGGCTGAGGGGATCGAGGGGAAGCGCATGCGGCTTTGGATCAGGGACCCGGTGGCGGTGCTGGCTGATGGCGCCGAGCGCGGGCTCGTCGTCGAGGACGACCGCATCGTCGAGCTGGTGCCGCGCGGCGCGCACGGCCCGGCCGCGCCGGTCGACGCCACGTTCGATGCGAGCCGCCACGTCGTGCTGCCCGGCCTCGTCAACACCCACCACCACATGTTCCAGACGCTGACGCGCGCCCACCCGGCGGCGATCAACAAGGAGCTGTTTCCCTGGCTGAAGGCGCTGATGCCGATCTGGGCGCGCAACGTGAAGCCGGAGCCGTTCCGGCTGGCGACGCGGCTGGCGCTGACCGAGCTCCTGATGTCGGGCTGCACCACGGTCTCCGACCACCAGTACCTGTTCCCCGCCGGCCTCGAGGACGCCATGGACATCCAGGCGGAGGAGGCGACCGCCATCGGCATGCGGATGACGCTGACGCGCGGCGCCCTCAGCCTGCCGCCGAGCGGCGACGGTCTGACGGTGAAGGAGGCGATCCAGGACGACGACGTCATCCTCGCCGACTGCGAGCGGGTGATCGCCCGCTACCACGATCCCTCCGAGGGTGCGTTCCTGCAGGTGGCGCTCGCCCCCTGCGCGCCCTTCAACGTGACGCGGCGGCTGATGGTCGAGACGGCGGCGATGGCGGAGCGGTGCAACTGCCGCCTCCACACCCACCTCGGCGAGACCCACGACGAGAACGCCTACTGCCTGCACCACTACGGCATGCGGCCGGTCGACTATCTCGGCGAACTCGGCTGGCTGAACGAGCGCGTCTGGCTCGCCCACGGCATCCACTTCAACGACGCCGAGGTCGAGCGCCTCGGCCGTCACAAGGTCGGCGTCTGCCACTGCCCGACCTCGAACATGGTGCTGGCCTCCGGCCACTGCCGCACCAAGGAGCTGGAGGCCGCCGGTGCGCCCGTCGGGCTCGGTGTCGACGGCTCGGCCTCCAACGACAACTCCAACCTCATCGAGGGCGTTCGCCACGCCCTGATGATCGGCCGCCTCACCTATGACGCCGCCGCCGTCACCCACTTCGACGCCTTCCGCTGGGCGACCGAGGGCTCGGCCCGCTGCCTCGGCCGCGACGACATCGGGGCGGTCGCCGTCGGCAAGCAGGCCGACCTCGCGCTCTATACGCTGGAGGAACTGCGCTTCTCCGGCGCCGGCGATCCGCTCGCCGCCCTCGTGCTGTGCGGCGCCCACCGCGCCGACCGGGTGATGATCGCCGGCGAGTGGAAAATTGAGAACGGCCTGCCCGTCGGCGTCGACGTCGGCCGGCTGCGCGCCGAGCATGGTGCGGCCGCCAAGGCCTTCCTGGAGAGCTTCTGATGCTGCCGCGGCGCCACTGGCGGGAGATGACGACGCTCGACTTCCGCGATCCGGACGTGGCGCGGTGGATCGCCGTGCTGCCGGTGGCGGCGATCGAGCAGCACGGCCCGCATCTGCCGATCGCCACCGACACGATGATCGCCGAGGGCCAGATCGCCCGCGTGCAGGAACTGCTGCCGGACGACCTGCCGGTGACCTTCCTGCCGGTGCAGGCGATCGGCAAGTCGAACGAGCACGTCCTCTCGCCCGGCACGCTGACGCTGTCGTGGGACACCGTCACCCGCGCGTGGATCGAGATCGGCGAGAGCGTGGCGCGGGCCGGCGTCCGCAAGCTCGTCATCGTCAACTCGCACGGCGGCAACGTGCCGATCGTCGACATCGTCTGCCGCGAGCTCCGGGTGCGCTTCGACATGCTCGCCGTGCAGACCCACTGGGCCCGCTTCGGCCAGCCCGACGACGTCTTCCCGCCGCACGAGTTCATCGACGGCATCCACGCCGGCGACATCGAGACCTCGCTGATGCTGCATCTCGCGCCGGACCTCGTCCGGATGGAGCGGGCCGAAGTCTTCCGCTCGGCGCAGACGTCCTACATCCAGGAGTTCGTGCACCTGCGCGGCCACGGCCCGCACGCCTTCGGCTGGATGGCGCAGGATCTCAATCCGAAGGGTGCCGTCGGCGACGCCACGGCGGCGTCGGCCGAGAAGGGGGCGGCCTCGCTCGACCACGCCGCCCGCGGCTTCGTCGACCTCCTCGCCGACGTCGACCGCTTCGACCTCGCCCGGCTGTGGCGGCCGGTGGAGTGAGCAGTCACGCCGGTGCGGCGAGCGCCCCGGCGAGCGGTGCGACGTCGGTGATCGCGTAGACCTTCAGCAGCGACTGCCGGCCGCGCACGGTGATCTCCTCGACACGCGTCGCGGCGAGCTCGACCTTCGCGGCGTGGACAACGGCGTGCGACACCACCAGCACGGCGCCGTATTCCTTGGTCAGCGTCTCCAGCCGGCTCGCGGTGTTGACCGTGTCGCCGAGCGCCGTGATGCCGGCCGTGGCGCCGCCGCCCGCCGCGCCGACGCGCCCGAGAATCGCCGGGCCGACATGGATGCCGATGCCGATCCTGAGCGGCGCGCCGAGCTGCGGCTCGAGCTCGCGGTTGAGCTCGGCCATCGCCTCCTGCATGCGGACGGCTGAGGCGAGCGCCGAGCGGCTGCCGGCGGCGACGCCCTCGGTCATGCCGAAGATCGCCATGACGCCGTCGCCGATGAACTTGTCGACATAGCCGCGCTCGGCCCGCACCGCGCGCGCCATCGCGTCGAGATAGCGGTTGAGGATGAACACGACGTCGTAGGTGAGGCGGCGCTCCGACAGGCTGGTGAAGCCGCGGAGGTCGACGAACAGCACCGCCACGGGCTGATCGACGCCCCAGTGGTAGGCGTCCTGCCCGTCGGCGGCGATCGCCGCGCGGGGGGCGTCGCGGGCCGGCAGCAGCGGCTGCACGGTGAGGTCGGCGGTTGGGCGGAGTTGGCAGGCGAGCCGCACGCCCGGGTCGGCGCCGATCCGCTCCAGCACGGCGCGCTCCTGCGCCCCCGCCTCCGGCTGTCCGTCGAGGCCCTCGAGAATGCGCGTGCGACAGGTCGAGCAGCGCGCCCGCCCGCCGCAGACGGCGGCGTGCGGGATGCCGTTCATGCGGCTGATCTCGAGCACGGACGGGCCCGGCGCAACCCGCACCACCCGGTTGCCCGGATAGGTGACCGCGATGCGGCGCGCCCGGCCGATCGGCAGCAGCCGCACCGCCATCACCAGGAGCGCGACCGCCAGCACCGTGCCGTAGGCGGCGAGGGTGCCCTGGTAGACGGTCGTCGCCGTCGCGAACTGCTCCGGCGTCAGCGTGCCGGTGTCCTGGCCGAGGATCCACAGCCGCCGGGCGGCGTCGACGAAGCCCCATTCGGCCAAGAGCGGCACCGCGACGGCGGCGGTGAGCAGCGCCGCCCGCCACCGCCGGTACCAGGCGTTGAGGCGCAGCCAGAAATGCAGGCCGATGCAGGCGTGGATCCACACCGTCAGCATCGCCAGCGTCTGCAGGAACACCTCGTTCGGCCACTGCAGCGACAGGACGTGGGTGTAGCTGTCCTCGACGCCGTCGATCATGGCGAGGCCGGCGGTGCCGGCGACGTGCTTGGCGAGCAGCAACGGGATCGCGAGGCCGAGGACGAGCTGGGCTGCCTCCGCGGGCGGCATCCTGAGCGTCCGCCGCCGCGCCGTCTTCCACAGCGCCAGCGCGACGTGCACCACCAGCGCGCCGACGAGGAGGGCAAAGCCCGCCGTCGAGCGCCAGAAGCCGGTGCGCCAGTCCTGCACGTCCTCCATCAGTCCGACGGACCAGATGCCGAGGGCGTGGTTGAGGAAGTGGGTGAGCGCGAAGGCGAACAGCACGAGGCCGGAGGCGAGGCGCAGCCGCTGCGGGGCGACCCAGGGAGCGGCCCGGTCGCGCAGCCGCCGAACGAGGCCACCCGCCGGGTCGTCGGGTGCCGCTCCGCCGTCGGTTGTCGTCATCGGCTGCCTCGTTTCGCCGAGGCCGTCAGGCCGAAACCACCCCGTCCTCGGCCGTCGCCCGCGCGAACGGGTAGACGTAGTTGGGGTCGGGCAGCGCCACCTTCGACCGCTTGCCCTCGTAGTCGCAGCGGGTGAGGAGATCGCGGATCAGGTTGAGGCGGGCGTGCTTCTTGTCGTTCGCCCGCACGATCGTCCACGGCGCCACCGGCGTGTGCGTGCGCGCCAGCATCTCGTCGCGGGCCCGCGAGTAGTCGTCCCAGTGCTTCAGCGCGACGTCGTCGATCGGCGACAGCTTCCACTGCTTCAGCGGGTCGCGGCGGCGGTCCTCGAGCCGGCGCTTCTGCTCGTCCTTGTCGATGTCGAGATAGTACTTGAACAGCTTGATGTTCGACTGCGCCAGCATCTGCTCGAAGAACGGCACCTGGAGGAAGAAGGTCTCGACCTCCGCCTCGGTGCAGAAGCCCATGACGCGCTCGACGCCGGCGCGGTTGTACCAGGAGCGGTTGAAGCAGACGAACTCCTGTCCGGCCGGCAGGTGCTCGATCCAGCGCTGATAGTACCACTGCGTCTGCTCGCGCTCGGTCGGCTTGCCGAGCGCCACCATGCGGCTCTCGCGCGGCGAGAGGTGCTCCATGATGCGCTTGATGGTGCCGTCCTTGCCGGCGGCATCCCGGCCCTCGAGCAGCACCAGGAGCTTCTCGCCGTTGGCGATGATGTGGCGGTGCAGCTTCACGAGCTCGACCTGCAGCTCGTAGAGCGCGTCCTTGTAGCCGCCGTTGCCCTCGTCGCCGACGACCGCGTCATCGTCGGCGCGCTTCGCCGCCTTCTTGCCCTTGCCCAAAAGCCGCTCCCCCGATGCCGCGTCGTCGTGCAGGCGCCTAGAGCGCCTGGACTTCCTTCACTTCGGGCAGGTAGTGCCGAAGCAGGTTCTGGATGCCGTGGCGGAGCGTCGCCGTCGAGGACGGGCAGCCCGAGCAGGCGCCGCGCATCGACAGGTAGACGATGCCGTCGCGGAAGCCCTTGAAGGTGATGTCGCCACCGTCCTGCGCCACGGCGGGGCGGACGCGCTCGTCGATCAGTTCCTTGACCACGGCCACCGTCTCGGCGTCGGCCTCGTCGAAGAACTCGGCGTCCTCGGCCGGCGCGGCGGCGTCGGTGGCGAGCACCGGGGCGCCGGACTGGTAGTGCTCCATGATGGCGCCGAGCACCGAGGGCTTCAGGTGCTGCCACTCGCCATGGCCGGTCGTCACGGCGACGAAGTCGGAGCCGAGGAAGACGCCGGCGACGTCGGGCAGCGAGAACAGCCGCTCGGCGAGCGGGGATTCGTGCGCGGCCTCGGCATTGCGGTAGTCCCGCGGCTCGCCGTCGAGGACGACGCGGCCGGGAAGGAACTTCAGCGTCTGCGGATTGGGGGTCGTCTCGGTCTGGATGAACATGCTGGAATCCTGGTTCAAGGCCCGGTCCCTGCGGGAGGCGGAGCGGCCCGGCGGGTGATCCGCCGGGGCGGCCGAGGCGATGCGGCGCAAGCGGCGTCGCGGCGCGAGGGTCGCTGCCAACGTAATCCCTCTGCCGGTGGCTTCAAGGGCCGGGCCGGAAAGGGGGCCGCCGGCGGGCGAGCGCACTCAGGCGAGGGCGACGATATCCTGGTCGGACAGGTTGCCGGGCACGATGGTGATCGGGATCGGGAAGCTGCCCGAAAGCTTGCCGGCGAGCGAGGAGACGAGCGGCCCCGGCCCCTCCTTCTCGGTGCCGGCGGCGAGCACCAGGATGGCGATGTCGGCGTCCTCGGAGATCAGCGCGACGATCTCGTCGGCGGGGCTGCCCTCGCGCACCACCGTCTCCGGCTTGACGCGGGGCGCCAGCGCGCGGGCGCGGTCGAGCGAGCGGGCGAGCGTCGCCTCCGCCTCCGCCATCGCCTCGGCGCGCATGATGTCCTCGACGCCGAGCCAGTGCTGAAACTCTTCCGGCTTGATGACGTAGAGCATCGTCAGGGTGCCGCCGGTGCGCTCGGCGCGCTTGGCGGCATAGACGAGGGCGCGGTCGCACTCCGGCGTCTCGTCGACGATGACGAGGAACTTGCGGGAGTGGCCGGTCTCGAAGGAGGTGCGCAGGGTGACCATGCGCGGGACATTGCCCCGCGCGGGGGCGCGGGGCAAGGCGGGGCAATCCCGGAAGGCGGGCGGGCCGATGCAGGCCCGCACCGCGTCTGGACGTGCGGCCGTGGCCGGCCGGGAGACGCCCTACTTCCGGCTCCAGATCTGCTGGTCGATCTCGCCCTTCAGGTCCGGCATCGTCTCGGCGAGGAAGACCGGCTTCTTGCCGGCCTTGCGCTGGGCGATGTAGTCGGCCGTGAGCCGTGACACGAGGCCGGAGAGCAGCACGATGGCGATCAGGTTGATCGTCGCCATCAGCCCCATCGAGGCGTCGGCGGCGTCGAAGACGGTCGCCACCGACTCGTAGCCGCCCCAGACGACCATCGCCATCAGGGCGAGCCGCAGCACGGCTTTGCCGACGCGGTGGCCGACGCCGAGGAACACCAGCGCTCCCTCTGCGTAGGAGTAATTGCCGATGATCGAGGTGAAGGCGAAGAAGAAGATCGCCACCGCCACGAAGTAGGGCCCGGCCGCGCCGATGTGCACCTGCATCGCCGCCTGGGTGAGCTGCGTGCCGGTGAGGCCGGAGTCAGGCACCAGCGTTCCCGACAGCAGGATCAGCAGCGCGGTCGCGGTGCAGATCAGGATGGTGTCGATGAACACCCCGAGCGACTGCACCAGGCCCTGGCTGACCGGGTGGTGCGGATCGGGCGTCGCCACCGCCGCGATGTTCGGCGCGCTGCCCATGCCGGCTTCGTTGGAGAACAGCCCGCGTTTGACGCCGTTCAGCATCGCCGCCGCCAGCGATCCGGCGAGGCCGCCGGCGGCCGGTGCGAAGCCGAAGGCGCTGGCGACGATCAGGCCGAGCATGGCCGGAACTTCGGCGATGTTGATCGCCACGGCATAGAGCGCGACCGCCAGATAGGCGGCTGCCATGAACGGCACCACGTACTCGGCCACCTGGGCGATCCGCCGGATGCCACCGAAGATGATGACGCCCGACAGGAGCGCCAGCACGATGCCGGTCCCGAGCTTGGACACCCCGAAGGCGCCGCTGAAGGCGTCGGCGATGGAGTTCGCCTGCACGGCGTTGAAGACGAGGCCGAACGACAGGATCAGGCAGACCGAGAAGATCGCCCCCGCCCACGGCGCCTTCAGGCCGCGGGCGATGTAGAACGCCGGACCGCCGCGATAGCGCCCCTCGTCGTCCTTCACCTTGTAGAGCTGGGCGAGCGTGCTCTCGGCGAAGGCGGTCGCCATGCCGAGCGCCGCCACCACCCACATCCAGAAGATCGCGCCCGGCCCGCCGAGATAGAGCGCCACCGCGACGCCGGCGATGTTGCCGGTGCCGACGCGCGAGGCGAGGCTGGTGCACAGCGCCTGGAACGGCGTGATGCCGGAGCGGTCGGTGTCGGAGGACGACAGCACCGAGCGGATCATCTCGGGGAAATAGGCGATCTGGATGAACTTCAGCCGCAGGGTGAAGTACACGCCGACGGCCAGGAGGCCGTAAATCAGCACGTAGCCCCAGAAGATCGTGTTGAGGAAGTCGATCACGGCTGTCATGACGCTGCGCTGTGCCCCCGGTCCCGTCGCTGCAAGATGGCGCTGCGACCGTCAGCCGGTCGCTTCGGCCATGAGACGCCGATTTGCGCGATCTGCCAAGGGGTTGGAGAACGATCGACCGCCCCCCGCCTCCGATGCCCGCGCGCCGCCGGCTACTCCTGACGTCGCCCGAACGATTCCGCGTAGGCCTCGGTCCTGAGCTCGACCAGCGGGTCGTCGGAAAGGTCGATGCCGTCGGTGAGGTTGGTCGGCAGGAAGAGGAGCTGGTTCTCGATCGCGGCGGTGTCGAGGGCCCTGGTGATGGCGATCTCGCCGAGGTCGACGATCGGACGGTCCTCCGGCCAGACCTTGGTGGCGTCGCCCGTCGGGTCGCCGTCGGCGGCCACCTGCACCTGCAGGCGGAACTTCACCGGGGCTTCGGCGACGGCGGAGCGCAGCGTGTCGGCGAGCGCATGCGGCTCGCGCGCCGCCGCCTCCGCGTCGCTGACGAAGGCCTCGCCGTCCACCGGCACCACGCGCCACCGGACGAAGCGGGCCTCGCCGGCGGCGTTCGTGAACTCAAAGGCGTTGACGCCGAAATAGGGCAGGGTGCCGAACGACACCGGCATCGGCTTCGGCGCCGTGACGAAGGCGAGCGCGGCCGGATGGGCGCCGAGGAACTGCTCGATCGGCGTCGGCTTCGGCGCGTCGGGGCCGCTTTCGCCGACGGCGGTGAGCAGGCCGAGGAAGTCCTCGCCGGTGGCGACCGGGAAGCCGTTCTCGGAGATCATCACGAGGTCCGTTTCGCCGCCGTCGGAGAGCTGGAACTTCACCGCCATGCCGCGGATGCCGCCGATCGCCGGGTTCTGGTCGGCGACGTCGGGGATGCCGCCACCGTTCGAGAAGCGAACCATCACCGGCGTCGGCGCTCCGGTGAGGAAGAGCGCGGTGCTCAAGGCGCTCGCGCCGGGCGCCGGCGTGAAGGTGCCCTCGAACAGGGCCCCTGTCGCGTGGTTGGCGCGGGTGTGCGGGTGCCTGCCGAACAGCGTGTTGAATTGGTCGACGATCTCGACCGCGACGCTCTCCTGCGCGGACGCCGGCGGCGGAAGCATCCAGATCGCTGCGGCGAGTCCCGCGGCCGCAGCCGCGATGAGGCGAATGGTCATGGTCGGTCTCCGTCGGGGGCACGCGCCCGCCCAGCCGACGGGCAGTCTAGGGGAGGCACGCCGGGATTGCTGCTCACACCACCGTGGGTTGGTTCAGTTTCCGCCTTCCAGCAGCCGCCTTGCGATCACCTGCGCCTGGATCTCGGCGGCGCCCTCGAAGATGTTGAGGATGCGGGCGTCGCAGAGCACGCGGGAGATCGCGTATTCCAGCGCGAAGCCGTTGCCGCCGTGGATCTGCAAGGCGTTGTCGGCGTTCGCCCAGGCGATGCGGGCACCGAGGAGCTTGGCCATGCCGGCCTCGAGGTCGCAGCGCCGGCCCGAATCCTTCTCGCGCGCCGAGAAATAGGTGAGCTGGCGGGCGATCATCGTCTCCACCGCCATCATCGCCAGCTTGTCGGCGACGCGCGGGAAGGCGATCAGGCTCTTGCCGAACTGCTGACGGTCGACGGCATAGCGCCAGCCGAGCTCGAAGGCCGACTGGGCGACGCCGACGGCGCGCGCCGCCGTCTGGATGCGCGCCGCCTCGAAGGTCTGCATCAGCTGCTTGAAGCCCTGGCCCTCGACGCCGCCGAGCAGGTTCTCCGCCTTCACCGTGAAGCCGTCGAAGCCGATCTCGAACTCCTTCATGCCGCGGTAGCCGAGCACCTCGATCTCGCCGCCGGTCATGCCCTCGGCCGGGAACGGCTCGTCGTCGCTGCCGCGCGGCTTCTCTGCGAGCAGCATCGACAGGCCCTTGTAGCCGGGCTCGGCCGGGTCGGTGCGCACGAGCAGCGTCATCAGGTCGGCGCGGACGGGGTGGGTGATCCACGTCTTGTTGCCGGACACCCTGTAGACGTCGCCGTCGCGCACGGCGCGGGTGCGCAGCGAGGCGAGGTCGGAGCCGGTGTTGGGCTCGGTGAAAACCGCCGTCGGCAGCACCTCGCCGGAGGCGATCTTCGGCAGCCAGTGCTCCTTCTGCGCCGGCGTGCCGCCGCACAGGATGAGCTCGGCGGCGATCTCCGAGCGGGTGCCGAGCGAGCCCACGCCGATATAGGCGCGCGACAGCTCCTCGGTGACGACGCACATCGCCTCCTTGCTGAGGCCGAGGCCGCCGAACTCTTCGGGGATGGTCAGGCCGAAGACGCCGAGCTCGGCCATCTGGCCGATGATCTCCATGGGGATGTAGTCGTTGGCGAGGTGCCATGCGTGGGCGTGCGGCGTCACCTCGGCCTCGGCGAAGCGGCGCATCTCGGCGCCGATCGCCGTCATCGTCTCGTCGAGCCCACCGTCGCCAAACGCGCCCGTGACGTCGCCCTTGAGCCCCACCTCGACCAGCGCCCGCCGCGTCTCGGCGGTGTTGCCCTCGGCGATCAGCGTCTCGACGGCCTCGGTGCGTGCCGCAGCCACGGCGGCGGCGGGCACGCCGAGGTCGGCGAGGCGGACGATCTCGCCCTGGCTCATCGGCAGGCCGCCGAACACCTGCGCCAGATACTCGCCGAAGCCGATCGCGACGATCAGCCGCTCGGCCGTCCCGAAGCGGCCCTCGGCCTCGAGGCGCCGTCCCCAGGCGGCGAGCTGGCGCAGGCTCTCGACATAGGTGACGAGCCAGGCGAGGCCGTGGGCGGCGCGCTGCTCGGCCTCGAGCCTGCCCGGGTCGATGCGGCCGCCGGCCCCGCCGACGCGCGCCGCCACGGCCGCCACGGCGGCGAGCCGGAGCCCGTCGAGGCTCTCCACTGCGGCCTCTGCGAGAGGGAGCGGATCGTGCGCGACCCCCGCCCAATCCGCCGTGCTCGCGCGTTCGCGTGCGACCGCCATTCCATCCTCCCGCAAGGTACCCATTTGATGTTGCACTGCAGGATGCGCGTGAGTCGAGTTGCCTGCAATGCGAACTTCGGCTACCGCGCGGCGGTGGACAGGCCCATATGGACAGTCCTGCGGGACGGCCAGGGTGGCGAGACGATGTCGCCGGCGAGCCGGCGGCGGTGCGGAGGCGAGGCTTGACGCGCAAGCAGGCGCTCTACGAGGCGCTCGAGCACTTCATGAGCGACGACAACTGGGCGATCGCCAGCCATGTAGCGCTGTCGACGATCCTCGCCCTGTTTCCGTTCATCATCGTTGCTGCCGCCGTCGCCGGCTGGATCGGCTCGGAGAGCCTTGCCCAGGAGGTCGGTGCGCTGGTGTTCGACGCCTGGCCCGACGAGGTCGCCCGGCCGATCGCCCGCGAGGCACACGAAGTCTTGATGCGGCCGCGCACCGGCGCCCTGACGATCGGCGTGGTGATCGCCCTGTGGTTCGCCTCGAACGGCGTCGAGGCGCTGCGCCTCGCCCTCAACCGCGCCTACCGGGACGAGGAGACGCGCGATTTCATCATGCGCCGGCTGCAGAGCCTCGCCTTCGTGGTGATCGGCGCCATCGGCCTCGTCGTGCTGGCCACCCTCGTCGTCCTCGGCCCGTCGCTGTGGGCGGCGGCGGTGCGCTTCGCGCCGCTGATCGAGCCGATGTCGGCGACCGTGCACGTGCTGCGCTTCACGGTGGCCGCCGTCGTGCTGTTCGGCGTGCTGCTCGCCGCCCACCTGTGGCTGCCGGCCGGCCGGCGGCACCTCAAGGACATCCTGCCCGGCATCCTCATCACGCTCGTCGCCTGGCTCGTCGCCGGCACCGTCTTCGCCACCTACATCCGCGTCTTCGCCTCCTACAGCGCCACCTATGCGGGGCTGGCGAACGTGATGATCGCCATCGTCTTCCTCTATGTGGTGGCCGCAGTGGTGCTGCTCGGCGCGGAGCTCAATGCCGCGCTCATCCGCCGCCGGCGGGCCCGGGCGGCCGCCGCCTCGCTGGCGGAGGTCGCGGCGGAGTAGCGGCAAGCCGCGGCATCACGGCGCGGCGACGCAATTCGGCCAGATTGCGCTGCAACCCATCCGCTTCGATCGAGTTTGGTAACCATGTGTGGTCACGATCGCGCACGGTTCGCGGCGGGATCGGTCGTTCAACGCACCGCGGCGTCAAGGGGAAATGCGATGCGCTCTCTGTTGTCCACCCTGGTTGCCGTCGGCACGCTGCTGGCGGGTCCGGCTCTGGCCGAAACCAAGTTCTTCGACGTCAGCAAGCGCCAGTGGGTGACGGTGAAGCCGACCACGGCCGCGCGCAGCCGGACGATTCCCCCCGAATATCGCCGCCAGCTCGTGTCGGTGGAGACCCGCGAGGTGCCCGGCACCATCGTCATCGACGCCAACCGGCGCTTCCTCTACCTCGTGCAGCCGAACGGCGAGGCGATCCGCTACGGCATCGGCGTCGGCCGCGAGGGCTTCGGCTGGTCCGGTACCGAGCGCGTCACGCGCAAGGCCGAGTGGCCCGGCTGGACGCCGCCGGCGGAGATGCGCGCCCGCCAGCCCGGCCTGCCGACCTACATGCCCGGCGGCCCCGACAACCCGCTCGGCGCCCGCGCCCTCTACCTCGGCAACACGCTCTACCGGATCCACGGGTCGAACGAGCCGTGGACGATCGGCCAGGCGGTGTCCTCGGGCTGCTTCCGCATGACCAACGAGGACGTCACCGACCTCTATGATCGCGTCCGCGTCGGCGCGAAGGTCATCGTCGTCGGGCCCGAGCAGAACGAAAACCTGCTGTCGAGCCTCGGTTCCGGCTTCTCGCAGGGCCTGTCGCAGGTCGGCTCCGGCGTCGCCGCCGTCGGCACGCAGGTCGGACAGGGCGTCAGCAGCGTCGCCACCGGCGTGCAGTCGAGCCTCGGAACGCTGCTGCCGCAGTACTGACCGCTGCCGCCGGTCCGCCGGCCTTTTCCGGAGATCGAACGGCGCGGGACATTCCGCGCCGTTTTTTTATGCCCGGTGTGTCAGGCCCAGATCGCCATCCTGAGGCCGCGGCCGTCGCGCGGCGGCGGATCTGGAAAAGGCCGCGCCTCGCCGCGCGCGATGCGGAGTGCGATCGCAGCACTTGCGGCGGCGTCCACCGCATCGTCCCACGCCACCCCGCGCGGACGGGGCGCCGCGAACAGGGTCACGGGAAAGCCGAGCGCGGCCAGCAGGTCCTGACGCTCGGCGAGCCCGGCCGGATTGGGCGATCCCTTCACCTTCTTCGGCAGGCTCATCGCCTGCCCGCCGTTTAGGCGCCAGAACGCCACCTCCGGGTGGACCTCGTAGACGCGCGCCTCGAGCGCCGGTGTCATCAGCGCGTCGATCTCGCGGATCTTCGGGAACAGGTGGAAGCACTGCTTGGCCACCGCCCGTGGCGGGTCAGACGTCTCGCGCGCCAGCCGGCAGGCGAGGACATAGTCATCGCCGCTCTCCGTCACCGCCGCCCGCGACGGCACCGAGAACACCGACGACTGCCGCATGCCGAGCAGCGGCCGCACCTCGCGCTCGGTGTCGCGGCCACGCGCGCCGACGCGGTCCGGCAGGCCGATCGGCATGTCGACGGCAATGATCTCCGGCGCCTCCGGCAAGGCGAGCACCTCGCCGAAGCTGCCGACGCGGAGGAGCCGCGGCGGAACGGCGCCGTCCCGATGCGCCAGCACGACCGCCCAGCCGCCCGGGCAGCCGTCGACGCCGGCCACGAAGCCGCTCATCGCGCCGCCGTTCATCGCGCTGCGGCCACCCCCTCCACCATCCGCCGCACCTGGATGTGCGCCATCGGGTGGACGAAGCGGTCCTGGGCGGCGACGAGCATCATCTCGTCGGCCTTGGCCCGGGCGGAAACGGCGATCACCTCGAAGGTGCCGGCGGCGGCGTGCTTCAGCACCCCTTCCGAACTCGCCCCCGAGAGCAGCGCCGCAGTGACGAGGCCGCTGACGAGGTCGCCCGGCCCGCTCGACGGGCCGTCGAGCAGCGGATGCTCGGCGACGAAGGCGCCATCGGGGCCGGCGAGCATCAGGGCGATCTGGCCGCGCATCAGTGCTGGCGCCGAGGTGACGAAGGTGCGTGCCGGCCCGAGCGCGCGGGCGGCGGCGAGCGCCTTCGTCGGCGTGTCGGTCTCCATCCCGGTCAACCAGGCGAGCTCGAAACGGTTCGGCGTCGCCGCATCGGCGAGCGGCAGCAGGTGGTCGCGGATCGTCGTGGCGGTCACCTCGGCGACATAGAGCCCCTCGGCGTCGCCGATCACCGGGTCGCAGACATAGATCGCCTTCGGATTGACCTTCTTCACCGCCGTCACCAGCGCCTCGATCGCCGCCGCCTGCGCCGCGTCGCCGATGTAGCCGGAGACGACCGCGCCGACTTCCGCCAGGTGCGGGCTGCCG
>CAZDCR010000036.1:6437-18844 GCA_964503995.1 uncultured Segnochrobactrum sp. | reverse complement strand
GGTGCCGCTGCTCTTATTCCGGTAGGGAGAGCCAGCGCTGCCGCGGCCCGCCTCAGTCGAGGGCCAGCACGAAGGGCTCGCCCTCGGCGGCGAAGGCGCCGCGGCCGATGCCGTCGATGGCGCGCACCATCCGGCCCTCGCGGCCGAGGTGGTCGTCGGCGAGCCGCACCAGCCGGGCGTTCGGCGTCGCCGTCGGCGAGGCCCGCCGCAGCGCCTCGGCGACCGACCGCTCGTCGCGGTGCGGGGCGAGCGCGCAGGCGGTGACGAAGGCGGCCGCCGTCGAGCGGCTGATACCGGCATAGCAGTGGATGACGAGCGGCGCGGTGCGGTCCCAGCGCTGCACGAAGCCCAGCAGCGTCTCGACGTGCGGCGAGCCGGCGAGCACCAGCCCGTCGGCCGCCTCGACGATGTCGTTGATGCCGATGCGCAGGTGGTTGTCGAGCGTCACCACGGCCGGCCGCTCCACCGGCGTGCCCTCGTTGATCAGCGTGACGACGTGGCGTGCGCCGGACCGCTCCACCGTTTCGGCGAGGCGGCTCAGCGAACAGACGTAGATCATCGGGGCGCTCCTTGCGGCGGGCTCTTGCTTGTTGGCGGGGTCTTGCCAGCTGGCGACGCCATGCTGCGCTCGTCAGATAGGGCGCGGAAGCGGGCGAGAAAGCTCTCCGCCGCCCGTTCCGCCGGCCAAGGCTCCAGCGTCATGGCGTCGGCGCCGGCCGGTGGCGTGCCGAAGAAGCGGCGGGCCTCGCTGGTGGCGAAGCCGGCGAGCCGCGTCGCCTCGAGATAAGCGGCGGCGCGGTCGGCCTTCTTCACTGCCGTGTGCAGCGTCGGCGGCGTCACCGGCGGCAGGCCGAAGCGGCGGTGGATCGCCGAGAGCAGCCGAGCCTCCACCGCCTTGTAGTCGCCGCCGAGCACCGCCTTGAACGGCGAGATGAGGTCGCCGACGACATATTCCGGCGCGTCGTGGAGGAGCACGATCAGCCGCTCGTCGGCCGTCAGCTTCGGCGTCGTCGCGGCGGCGATCTCCTCGACGAGCAAGGAATGCTGCGCCACCGAGAAGGCGTGTGCGCCGGCGGTCTGGCCGTTCCAGCGGGCGACACGGGCGAGGCCGTGGGCGATGTCGGCGATCTCGACGTCGAGCGGGGAGGGGTCGAGGAGGTCGAGCCGGCGGCCCGACAGCATGCGCTGCCAGGCGCGCGGCGGCGCCCCGGGGCGGTCGGCCATGGTTCAGACGTCCTCGGCGGCCGCCGTCGCCGGCCAGCCGAAGCTCGCCCAGGGCGGGATGATGAGCGTCACCGCCGTGCCGTCGGCCTCGATCGGCACCCCGGCATCGATGGCAGCCTTTGCGCGGTCGAGGCGGACGAGCGCCAGCCCGGCGGCGCCGGAGACCGTTCCAAGCGTTCCGACCGGCCGGTCTCCGGCCGTCAGCGCCGTGCCGGTCGGCGGCAGCGCGCCGGCGGCGCTCGCCATGACGATGCGGCGGCGCGCCGTGCCGCGGTGCTGCATCCGCGAGACGACCTCCTGGCCGACATAGCAGCCCTTGGCGAAGTCGATGCCGGCGAGCGCGTCCATGTCGGCATCGTGCGGGAAGGCGTCGCCGAAGGCGAAGTCGCGCCCACCCTCCGGCACGCCGAGGGCGACGCGGTGGGCGTGGAAGGCGCCGGCGTCGGTGCGCGTCAGGCCCGGCAGCGCCAGCACGCCGGCGACGGAAGCGCGCGGCACGATCACCCGCTTGCCGAGCGCCGGCAGCCGCGGATCGGCGTAGGCGACGCCCGGCAGCGTCGCCGGCGGCTCGCCCCCCCAGAAGGCGATCACCGCGTCTTCGGGGGTGAGGTCGGCCACCGTCACCTTGGCGCGCAGCTTGTAGAAGCCGAGGCGCTGGGCGAGGGCGGCGGCGTTCTCGGCGGCGGTGTCGAGGCGGTAGCCGTCGGCATCGCGGATCGCCAGGAAGTCGAACGTGATCTTGCCCTGCGGCGTCAGCAGGCCCGCATAGGCGGCCTCGCCGTCGGCGAGATGCGCCACCTCGGAGGTGACGAGGTTGTTGAGGAAGTGCGCCGCGTCCGGCCCGGCGACCCGCACCACGCCGCGCTCAGTGAGCTCGGTCGCGAAGGTTCCGGCCATGTCTCGTCCTCCCGTCGGCACCACCCGACATAGGCGAGGCGGGCGGGCGGAGCAAGCGCCGCGACCGGCCGCTCCACCGGCTCCGCCATCGGCCGTCGCCGCTCCGCCGGCCCGCACCGGCGAAGGGTTGGCACGCCGCCCGCGAATGGCTACCAGTGGCCGCCTGAAACGACCGCACCGCCGGAAGGACCGCCATGACCGATCCCGAAACCCCCGAGATCCCCGGGACCGAATCCTCCGGCCCCGCCGCCGCCGAGACCGCAGCCGCCGCGCCGGCGCTGCCGGACCGGCTCTCCACCGACCCCTCGAGCCCCTACTACGACGAGGACCTGCTGACGCGCGGCGTCGGCATCAAGTTCAAGGGCGCCGAGAAGACCAACGTCGAGGAATACTGCGTCAGCGAGGGCTGGATCCGCGTCTCCGCCGGAACCGCCCGCGACCGCAAGGGCCGCCCGCTGACCCTGAAGCTGCAAGGTCCGGTCGAGCCCTATCTGCGCGGTTCGGAGTAGGGCCGCCCGGCTCCAGCCTCCCGCAGCGTCCGACAAACGGGCCGCGGTGCCCCCGGCGCCGCGGCCCGTCTGCGTTCGGGGGAACGCGGCACGGCGGCGGCGCGAACGCTGTGAACGTCTTCACAGACCTGTGAGGCAATCGACGGTAGCACCTGCAACGCAGAGTGCAGCGACGCCGGAGCGTCGGCGGCCGCTGCGACCCTCCAATGTGCAGGAAGAGATCATGCGAACGTCCAAATCCGCCGTCGCCGTCGCCGCCGCCGCTGTTGCCGCCCTGTTGGCCACGGCCGGTATCGCCACCGCCGCCGAGAAGTGCAGCCCCCAGTCCGTCGCCGGCGTCCACATCCTGCGCACCAACGCGCCCTCGGTGTGCATGCTCCAGGTCAACAGCAAGGGCCGGATCACCGAGAGCCGCTGCTACGACCCCGCCTTCGAGACCGAGCTCGGCGCGCTCGAGGGCACGCTCTCCGTCGCCCCGTCCTGCCGCATGACCGGCACCGTGACGCAGAATCTGCGTGAGCAGCGCCGCGTCGAGTTCGCGATCGAGGCCCGCGGGGCGCTGGTCGATGGCCTCCTCCAGGTCCAGGGTACCGCGAAGAGCTCGAAGCAGAAGCTAAAGATCGAGGGCGCGCGGCAGTGGTGAGCGGCGCTTGCCGCTGACGGCGGATGCAAAAGGGGCCGCCCAATGGGCGGCCCCTTTCATTTTCCGTGATGTGCGGGCGGCTCCTCGCCGGCACCGCGCCCGTCAGGCCTGCGGCTGCGGCTCCAGGCCGACGTCGCCCTCGCCCTTGCCGCGTGTCTTGCCGGCGCCGGTCGAGGGCACCACCGAGTGACGCGGCGGGCCGGAATCGTCGCCGGTGTCGCGGATCGGCGGCTTGCCGGCGAGCAGGTTCTTGATCTCGTCGCCCGACAGCGTCTCGTACTCGAGCAGCCCCTTCGCCAGGATCTCGAGCTCGTCGCGGTGATCCGTGAGGATGCGCGTCGCCTCGGCGTAGCCCTCCTCGACGAGGCGCTTCACCTCGGCGTCGATCTTCTGGGCGGTCGCCTCCGAGATGTTCTGCTGGCGCGACACCGACATGCCGAGGAACACCTCGTCCTGGTTCTCGCCATAGGCGACGGTACCGAGCTGGTCGGAGAAGCCCCAGCGCGTCACCATCGCGCGGGCGAGCTTGGTCGCCTGCTCGATGTCGGAGGAGGCGCCCGAGGTCACCTTCTGCTTGCCGAACACCTGCTCCTCGGCGACGCGGCCGCCCATCAGGATGGTGAGCCGCGAGATCATCTGCTCGTAGCTCATCGACAGCTTGTCGCGCTCCGGCAGCTGCATGACCATGCCGAGCGCACGGCCGCGCGGAATGATCGTCGCCTTGTGCACCGGGTCGGTGGCCGTGACGTGCAGCGCCGTCACCGCGTGGCCGCCCTCGTGGTAGGCGGTGAGCCGCTTCTCGTCCTCGGTCATGACGAGGGTGCGCCGCTCGGCGCCCATCATCACCTTGTCCTTGGCGTCCTCGAAGTCGGACATGGTGACGAGGCGCTTGCCGCGCCGGGCCGCCATCAGCGCCGCCTCGTTGACGAGGTTCATCAGGTCGGCGCCCGAGAAGCCCGGGGTGCCGCGGGCGAGCACCTTGAGGTTCACGTCGGGTGCCAGCGGCACCTTGCGGGAATGCACCTTCAGGATCTTCTCGCGGCCGACGACGTCCGGGTTCGGCACGACGATCTGGCGGTCGAAGCGGCCCGGGCGCAGCAGCGCCGGGTCGAGCACGTCCGGCCGGTTGGTGGCGGCGATCAGGATGACGCCCTCGTTCGCCTCGAAGCCGTCCATCTCGACGAGCAACTGGTTCAGCGTCTGCTCGCGCTCGTCGTTGCCGCCGCCGAGGCCGGCGCCGCGATGGCGGCCGACCGCGTCGATCTCGTCGATGAAGATGATGCAGGGGGCGTTCTTCTTCGCCTGCTCGAACATGTCGCGGACGCGGCTGGCGCCGACGCCGACGAACATCTCGACGAAGTCCGATCCCGAGATCGTGAAGAACGGCACGTTCGCCTCACCGGCGATGGCGCGGGCGAGCAGCGTCTTGCCGGTGCCGGGCGGGCCGACCAGCAGCACGCCGCGCGGGATGCGGCCGCCGAGGCGCTGGAACTTCTGCGGGTCGCGCAGGAAGTCGACGATCTCCTGAAGATCCTCCTTCGCCTCGTCGACGCCGGCGACGTCCTCGAACGTCACCCGGCCGTGCGCCTCGGTGAGGAGCTTCGCCTTCGACTTGCCGAAGCCCATCGCCTTGCCGCCGGAGCCCTGCATCTGGCGCATCACGAACAGCCAGATGCCGAGGATGAGCAGCATCGGGAACCACGAGATCAGCATGTTGAACAGCGAGAAGTTCTCGCCGGCCGGCTTCGCGGTGATCTGCACGCCCTTGGCTTCGAGCTTCTCGATGTAGCCGGCGTCGCGCGGGGCGTAGGTCTGGAACGTGCCGCCACCACTGCGGGCATACTGGCCCGTGATGTTCTGGTCGGTGATCACCACCGAGCGGACGTTGTCGCTCTCCACGTCGGCGAGGAACTGCGAGAACGGAATTTCCTGCGCGGCGGTGCGGCTCGTCGGGCTCTGGAAGAGCTGGAACAGCGCAATCAGCAGGAGCCCGATGATGACCCACAGGGCGAGGTTGCGGAACATGTTGTTCATAAGGGACCCTTCACCCCGGGTCGGACGGGCCCTCGGCCCCCGCGCCCCGACGCTTGTCGCTCTGCAAGATAGGTCTCGGGAAGCCCTCTGCCAAGTTGAGGGCCTGTGCGGAGGGCGAGGAAAGGGTGACGCATGCCTAACGGCCGGCCGGATCGATGGTGACGGCCGCCCGCCAGGCGTCGTCGGCGAACACCCCGAAGGCCGGCACGGCGACCACCGCGCCGTCGGCGAAGGCGGCCGGAACCGTCGCGAGCGCCGCCGCCGGCCATCGCACCGCCGCCCGTCCGACGGCGCCTCGCGCTCCCGGCCCGAGAGCCGCGATGGTGACGGCCGATGGCGCCGATGCCGACAGTGCGGCCTGGAACCGCCCGTCCCACGCGAGCGCGCCGCCCGGCGCGAGCGGCAACGAAGGCAGGCCGCAACGGCCCGCTTCGCGGTGGACCCAGAGCCTCTCGCCCCGCCGCTCCACCACGGCGCCGCCGAGCGTCCGGCGGAAGCGCCCGCCGGCGGGGGCCGTGAACAAGTCGGCGTGTAGACGCTCCAGCCGCTCGAGCCGCGGCCCGTAGGGCTCGCCGCCGATCTCGCCGATCGCGCGGGCGAGCAGTCGCTGCGACACCTCCTCGGGCGCCGCCGCAAGGACCGCCCAGTCCACCGTCGTGACGCCGCCCGGGTGGCGGGCGAGGGCGGTGGCTTCGAGCCCGTCGACCGCCGCCTCGATTGCGGCATCGGCCCGCGAAAGCCGGCGTGCGGCGGTGGCGAGCGCCGACGGCGTCAGTCCCGCCTCCACCAGCGGGCCGGCGAGCGCGCGCAGGCGGGGGCGGGCGAAGCGGGTGTCGGCGTTGCTCGGGTCGTCGGTCCAGGCGATGCCGGCAGCCTTCAACGTCGCCCGCAGGGTGTCGCGACCGACCGCGAGGAGCGGCCGGACGAGTGTGACGCCACCGCCGAGCGACCGCTCCGGCCGCATCGCCGCGAGGCCGGAGAGACCACTGCCGTGCGCAAGCCGCATCAGCAGCGTCTCCGCCTGATCATCGCGGGTGTGCGCCGTGACGACGGTGTCGAGGCCATTGTCCCGTGCGAAGGCCGCGAGCAGCCGGTAGCGCGCCGCCCGCGCCGCCGCCTGCAGGTCGGACGCCGGCTTGTCGCCCTCCCAGACGAGGGTGGCGTGGGGGAGGCCGTGCGCTCCCGCCAGCGCCGCCACAGCCGACGCCTCGGCGGCCGCCTCGCGGCGCAGGCCGTGGTCGATCGTGACGACGACGGCTGCCGGCACCGCGGCGTCCGATGCGCCGGCGCCGTCGCGCCAGCGGGCGAAGAGGTGGAGGAGGGCAATGGAATCGGAGCCGCCGGACACCGCCAGCACCACGCCCCGCCGCCCGCTCAGCGGTGAAAACAGGCCCGGCAGGGCATCGTCGTCGAGCGGGACCGGCGAGGGCGCCGGAGCGGCGACGGACGGAAGGGCGTCGCGCTCGCTCACCGGGCCGCCGGTCCTCCGCGGGTCAGCAGCGCGCCGTCTGCTGCTCGGCGGCGACGCGGTCGCGCAGCGACGACGACGCCTGCGGGTAGCGCTGCAGGAGCTCGGCATAGGAGGCGCAGGCGGCGTCCTTCTCGCCGATGCCGGCGAGCGACTGGCCGAGCTTGAACAGGCTGTCGGGCCCCTTCCGGCTGTCGGGATACTCCGTGTAGCCCTTCAGGAAGGCCTGGGCAGCGGCGCGGTAGTCGGCGCGGGCGTAGAGGCTCTCGCCGAGCCAGAACTGCGCGTCCGGCGCCAGCCGGTCGGACGGGTGGGCGTCGAGGAAGCGGCGGAAGCCGGCCTCGGCGGCGACGTACTCGCCACGCATCACGTGGTTGTAGGCGGCGTCGTAGGCGTCGCGCGGATCGAGGACCGTCGGCAGCGCCGCCACCTGGGTGCCGGCCACCGGCGGATAGGTGGCGTCGCTCGCCGTGTCGAGCCGCGGCAGCACCGCCTCCGGCTCCGGGTCGATGGCGGGTGCGCCGCCGCCGGACATCGCCGTCAGGTCGAGCGGGCCGCTGCTGAAGTCGAAGCCGCCGTCGGGACCGACGGGCAGCTGCCCGAGCGCCTGCGGCGGCGCCGCGGTGACGACGGACGAGCCGGCGGCGACGCCCGGCAGCGCCTCGGCGGGCGACAGCGGTTCCATCGCGAAGCCGGCCCCGACATCGAGCGCGCTGCCGCCGAGGGCCGCGCCATTCGACGTGCCGCCATCGAACGAGCCGACACCCGGCGCGGCGTCGGCCGGCGGAATCGTCAGCGTCGCGGTGTCGGTGGAGGTGCCCGCCGGTGCAGCGGCCGGAGCGTCGGTGCGCTTCTTGCCGCGACCGGCCTCGAGCTCCTGGAAGCGGAACTCGTTGTCCTCCTGCATGCGGCGGATCTGGTCGGTGAGCTGGCGGATCTGGAAGGTCAGTTCCTCGACCTGGCCATTAAGGGCCCGCATCTGTCCCTCGATGCGCTCGATGCGGAGCGCGGCCTCGCCGGCCTGGCGCGTGTTGGTGGGCGTATCGCGGATGATCTGGGCGGTGTCCCAGCTCTGCTGTGCCGTCGCCGGCGTCGCCACCACCATCAGGACGGATGCGGCGACCATCGCGCCAAATCCCGCACCCGCGCAACGCCGTTCCGCACCCAGCATCCGCATCATCGACCGCCTCTCGACCTCAGCCGGCGCCCCGCCCCGGAGCGCCGACGGTTTCCACGCGCCACGGCCGCCGTCAAGACCGGGACGCAAAACGAAGAAGGGCCGCGGCGCAAGGCGCTCGCGGCCCTTCGTTTCTCACCCGTCTCTGCGGCCATTTGAGGGCTCGCCGGCGGCGGCCGCGCGACTTCGGCGCGGCGAACCGACGGTCAGCCCGGCCGCTCAGCTGCCGGCAGCGTTCAGCACCGTCACGGCGCGCCGATTCTGGGTCCAGCAGGATTCGTTGTCGCAGACCGCGACGGGGCGCTCCTTGCCGTAAGAGATGACGCGCAGCCGCGCCGGGTTGATGCCGCGGCTGACGAGGTAGGCCCTCGTGGAATTGGCGCGGCGGGCACCGAGCGCGAGGTTGTACTCGCGGGTGCCGCGCTCGTCGGCATGGCCCTCGACGGTGGCGGTGTAGCGGTTGTACTGGGTCAGCCACTGCGCCTGGCGGTCGAGGATGGCGGCGGCCTGGGCGTTGATCTCCGAGGAGTCCTCGGTGAAGTAGACGCGGTCGCCGACGTTGACGACGAAGTCCTGCGGCGTGCCCGGCGCGACGGTGCCGGCCGCCGGTACGACGTCCTTCTTGGCGCAGGCCGCGGCGGCGAACACCAGCGCGAAGACGAGGGCGAGACGGGCCACCCGACCCTGACCCGAAAACAGCTGCATGTGGGAATTCTCCTCTGCGCCGGGGGCCCCGGGGCACTGGGGCGGACGATAGAGTCCGATGGTTAAATGGCGGTTGTCCGACATGGTGAACGGCAGTTTAACCGCCGTTCGTGACGCCGTGAAACGTCAGGGCAGCGGCGGCGACCAGGCCGGATCGGAGGCGAAGCCGGACGTCTCGATGCGCCGCTCGTTGCGGCCGGTGAGGTCGACGGTGAACAGCGACGGACCGCCGCCGCCGCCGCTCTCGCGGAAGAACATCAGCACGCGCCCGTTCGGCGCCCAGGTCGGCCCCTCGTTGTGGAAGCCTTCGGTGAGGATGCGCTCGCCGGTGCCGTCGGGCTTCATCACGCCGATCGAGAACTTGCCCTGGCTCTGGCGGGTGAAGGCGATGAGGTCGCCGCGCGGCGACCACACCGGCGTCGAATAGCGCCCCGGCCCAAACGAGATGCGCGTCGCCCCGCCGCCGCCGGCGCCCATCACGTAGAGCTGCTGCGAGCCGCCGCGGTCGGATTCGAAGACGATCTGCGAACCGTCCGGGGAGAAGGACGGGCCGGTGTCGATCGAGGCGGAGTTGGTCAGCCGCGACATCTGCTTCGTGGCGATGTCCATGGCGAAGATATTGGCGTTGCCGTCTTCCTGCAGGCTCATCACCACCTTGGCGCCATCGGGCGAGAAGCGCGGCGAGAACGACATGTTGGGGAAGTCGCCGAGCTTGACGCGCTGGCCGGTGCCGATGTCGAGCAGGTAGACCTGCGGCGTGCCGCCGGCATAGCTCATGTAGGTGATGCGCTGGCTCGATGGCGAGAAACGCGGCGTCAGCACCAGCGCCTCGCCACCGGTCAGCGCGCGCATGTTGGCGCCGTCCTGGTCCATGATGGCGAGCCGCTTGACGCGTTTGTCCTTCGTGCCGCTCTCGGAGATGAAGACGATGCGGGTGTCGAAGTAGCCCTGCTCGCCGGTCAGCCTCTGGTAGACGACGTCGGCGATCTTGTGGGCGAGGCGGCGCCAGTTCTCGGCCGTGGTGGTGAGGCTCTGGCCGGTCATCTGCTCGCCGGCGAAGACGTCCCAAAGGCGGAAGTCGGCCCGCAGGTTGCCGCCCTCCGGCGTGATCGTGCCGGTGACGAGGGCCTGGGCGTTGATCGCCCGCCAGTTGGCGAAGTTCGGCGTCGAGGAGGCGTCGATGGCGCGGTCGATGAAGGCGGCCTGGTCGAGCGGCGTGAACAGCCCGGACGAGCGCAGGTCGTTGGCGATCACCTCGACGATCTGCCGGCCCATCGCCGCGTCGCCGCCGAAGTCCGGCAGCGCGATCGGCATCGGCTCGACGACGCCCTGGTTGATGTCGATCTCGATCAGCGCCGACGCGGGCGTCGCGGCGGCGCCGGCAAGCGCGAGGCCGGCCGCCACAGCCGTGGCGACGCCGAGCGCCCGCCTGCGCAGCACCACGAGGCCGGCGGCGACCCGCTCCGACAACGGGCTGCGCCGGGAGAGATCGGCGGGGATCGAAACGGTGGTCGCGAAGAACATGGGCAGGAACCGCGTCAGGGGGCGCTGGACAGGGGCGGAGCGGGCGGCGCCGGTGCGCGCGCGCCGGCAATGGCGACGGAAAGCGTAGAGAATGTGGCGGGCCGGGTCATCCGCCGAACATGCCGCTCGTGCTGAAGTTGATGACGACCTCTTTCCATTGGTCATAGGTTTCGGCCGGCAGGAAGTCATAGGGGCCGCAGCGCAGCACCGCTCGCCGCGCCGATTCCGCCATCGGCCGGAAGGACGGACTGGCGTCCGAGTTCAGGACCTCGGGGAAGCCGTCGACGACGCCGTCGGGGGTCATCCTGAACTGGACGCGGACGACGAGCTTGTCGGCCCCCTCGGCGCCGACCGGCACGTTCCAGCACTCCTGGATGGCGGCGCGCAACGCGTCGAGCTGCGTCTGCGACATCTTCGAGACGGTCTTGCCCTTCGACGAGCCGAGCGCCTGCTGGCCGGCAGGCTTCTGCGTGCCGCCGCCGGAAGGCTGCTGCTTGTCGAGCAGGGCGGAGATCTTGTCGGAGTTGAACTTGCTCTCGGCGTTTGCCGTCGCCGTCTGGCGCTTCGGTGGCGTCGGCTTCGTCTTCGGCGTGCGCGTCGCCTGGGCCGGCGCGGCCGAGGGCTCGGGCGGCGGCGGGGTGGCTTCGGCGGGCTGTTCGGCGGGCGTGGGCGCCGGCTCCGGCGGGGCGGGCTCGGCCTGCTCAGCCGGCGGCTCCGGCTCGGTCACCTCTGGCTCCGGCTCGGGCTCGGGTGGCGGCGGCGCGCCGGCGTCGGGGAGGGCAGCCACCTGGCTCGGCTCGGGCACCGGCGGGGCGTCCTGCGAGGTCTCGGAATTGCCGGCGTCCTCCACCGGCGGCGCGTCGGGCGTGTCCGTCTCGACCGTCGAGGCGCGGTCGACCTCGGCGTCCGGAGCGGTCTTCGAGCCGAGGCGCAACTGGGTGAGCTCGCCGATCTCGACGAGCTCGACGGGCATAGCGTCCACCGGCTCGGCCGGGTACGGCTTCGCCCCCGGCAGCCCAACGACGGCCCAGGCGACGATCGCGACGTGGCCGAGGATCGAGACGATCGGTCCGACGCGCATCAGCTCAGCTGCCCTGTTCCTCCAGGGTGACGAGACCGATGCGGCGGAAGCCGGCCTGGTTCAGCCGTCCCATCACCTGCATCATCGAGCCGTATTCGGCATCCCGGTCACCGCGCACGAAGATGCGCTCCTCGTAGCCCGCGGTGGCGATCGCCTGCAGCCGCGGCACCAGTTCCTCGACGGTGATCTCCGTGTCCTGCAGGTAGATCTTGCCGTCGCCGCCGACCGACACCGTCAGCGGTTCGGTCTCGGTCTGCAGAGCCTTCGCACGGGTTTCGGGCAAATCGATGG
Organism: uncultured Segnochrobactrum sp.; assembly: GCA_964503995.1. GTDB lineage: Bacteria > Pseudomonadota > Alphaproteobacteria > Rhizobiales > Segnochrobactraceae > CAMDHY01. The sequence goes on along the minus strand of CAZDCR010000036.1, from coordinate 7,291 downwards.
GCACGCCGACCGTGAGCAGCGGCGCCGAGATCATGAAGACGATGAGCAGCACCAGCATGACGTCGACGAACGGCGTCACGTTGATCTCGCTGATCGGTGCCGAGCGGCGCCGGCGATGCCGCCGGCCGCTGCCGCCGCCACCACCCCCGACGGGGCCGACCGAAGCGCCCATCGCTCAGGCCCTCTCGTCGATCTGGCGCGACAGGATCGCCGAGAACTCGTCGGCGAAGCTCTCCATGCGGCTGCCGAGGTGCGACACCTCGGCGTTGAACTTGTTGTAGGCGATGACCGCCGGGATCGCCGCGAGCAGGCCGAGCGCGGTCGCGAACAGCGCCTCGGCGATGCCCGGCGCCACCACGGCGAGGCTCGTGTTGTTGGAGGCGGCGATCGACTGGAAGCTCGTCATGATGCCCCAGACCGTGCCGAAGAGGCCAATGAAGGGCGCCGCCGAGCCGACGGTGGCGAGCACCAGGAGGCGCTTCTCGAGCCGCTCCGTCTCGCGGGCGATGGTCACGTCCATGACGCGGTCTATGCGCTGGGAGAGCGAGGCGATCGCCGGCCGGTCGCCCTCGTGGCTGCGCTTCCATTCGCGCATCGCCGCCACGAAAAGCGCTGCAAGCGCGTTGGCGGGGCGTCCGGCGAGGCTGCGGTAGAGCTCCTCGAGCGACTGCCCCGACCAGAACACTTCCTCGAAGCGGTCCATCGTCTTGCGGGTGCGGGCGACGAGGATGAACTTGTCGACGATGATCGCCCAGCACCAGATCGAGGCGATGACCAGCCCGATCATCACCAGCTTGACGACGAGGTGGGCCTGCAGGAACAGCGCGATCAGCGAGATGTCGGCGTGGGGCGCC
>CAZDCR010000036.1:0-6337 GCA_964503995.1 uncultured Segnochrobactrum sp. | reverse complement strand
CCGCCAGCACCTCTGTCGTCACGTCAGCGGGGTTCATCGTCCGTCCATCCTCGTCCTTCGCGGGGGCCGCCCGCCGTGCCGCGGGGGAAGCCATCGGGGCTTCGCACCGGTGCTGCCGCGGTCGCCGCTGGGGCGCCGTGCATCGTCCGTGCCGATCTCGACTTGACGGCGGCGGGCGGTCGGCGACGGCAAACGCTGAACCCGGCCGTCGCCGGGAGCCCGAGCCCGCCGCCGTGCGCCTCCATTGTCGGCAATCGTGTCGAAACTAGGTTCGCACCGCCACCGCGGACGGCCACGCCCGGCCGCGCGCCACCCGCCCCATTCGTGCGCGGAACGTGGTTGACGACGGGTTAACGGCGGGCGGGTGACGCGGCTCGGTGATCTGGCATCGTCGCACGTGCCGCAGCCTTGGCCGGCCGGCCGGAGCCGCCGCCCGCTGCGCTCAGCCGAGACGCTCGCGGATCGCCGCCGGCAGCCGGCACGGCCGACCGTCGCCGTCGATGACGGCCACCGTCACGCTCGCGGTCACCAGGACGTCGCCGTCGCGTGCGATCGCCTGATCGAGGACGATGCGCGCGCCGGAGAGGGTGCCGCGGCGCGTCGTCACCTCCAGCACGTCGTCGATCGTCGCCGGCTTGCGGAAGTCGAGCGTCATCGACCGCACCGCGAACGCTCGCGCGCTTCCGAAGACCCCGGCGGCCATCGCAGCGTGGCCGATGCCGAGGAGCCGCAGGAAATCCGTCCGGCCGCGCTCGAAGAAGCGCAGGTAGCTCGCGTGATAGACGACGCCGGAGAAGTCGGTGTCCTCGTAGTAGACGCGCACCGGCAACACGTGCCCGCCCTCGACGAGCCGGCCGGCGAGGTCGGGCCAGGAGGCGGCGGCGGCGGGGGGCGGGGAGGGGGTGTAGGTCATCGCCATCGGCGTAGTGCCGGTGAGCCACGGGGGCAAGTGCGATCGCAGCGGCTCAATCGCCTCGCTACTGATGCCTGATGCCCTCGGCCAACCCCTCCTGCCTCGTCATGGCCCGGCTTGACCGGGCCATCCATCCGACCACGACAGGCGTTGGCACTCGGGATGGATCGCCCGGTCAAGCCGGGCGATGACGGATTTTAGGGGGCACATTGGCATATTCGGGGGAGCCCCCACTCCAAGGGCGGGCCTACCGCTCGAACGATGGATGCCAGACGACACCGTCCCGGATCATTCTGCGAACCTCAGGCAGTGGCGCGATCATGTCGTGGTCGTTGTCGATGAGCGTGTCGTCCCCTGCGGGAAGGTGCTCGACCATCGCATTGAAGGCCTCGAGGGTGCGCGTGTGGATAGCCGCGAAGTGTGGATCCGTCAGGCGTTCGAGGATGATCTCCAACTCCTGCGGTTCGAAGGCGTTTGCGATGTCATCGGTGATATCCATGAATGCGGCGGTTTTACCGATTTCAACGACGAGCCTAGGCCCACCAGGGAGACCACGATGTACGTAGGTCTTGCCGAGCACACAGTACGCCTCGGCCAGCGCGTCCGCATCAAGGCGCGTTGAGGTGATGATGATGATGCTTTCGGACATCGGACCTTCGCAGCATAGGGAGCCACAGCGTGAGTGCGTAACGGGCGCCGCGGGTTCGGCGCTGCCGCGCCCACCCGCCGACCGCAGCGAGGACTTTCTCTACGGCGACGATGGCATGCGTGACTGACTCGAACAGATGCCACCGCCCGGATTAGTTTGGTTGAGTACCCAACTAGGGGCTCCGTGGCGACGTCTTGAGGGAGCCCCCTCCAAGGACGGGCCTACCGCTCGAACGACGGGATCCAGACAACCCCGTCCCGGATCATTCTGCGAATCTCAGGCAGTGGCGCAATCATGCCGTTGTCATTGTCGATAAGCGTGTCCTCCCCAGCCGGCAGGTACTCGATCATCGCATTGAAGGCCTCAAGGCTGTGCGCGTGGATGCCCGCGCAGTGCGGATCCGTCAGGCGTTCGAGGATGAAATCCAACTCCTCCGGTTCGAATTCCCCGAAATCGTCGTCGATGTCCATGAAGATGGTCGTCTCGCGGTACTCGACGACGATCCTTGGCCCGAAGGAGAAGTCTCGGTGCACGTGAGTCTTGCCGAGCACGCTGTACGCCTCCGCCAGTGCGTCCGCATCAAGGCTTGTCGAGGTGATGACCACGATGCTTTCGGTCATATGAACTTCTCAGAAGGCGGAACGGCGCAACCGCATAGTCGGTGCTTTGCGGCCGATGTCCTGCATACTCCCCAAAGGAACCGATGATCGCAACGAGGACGCGGCCGTGCCACCCTAGCGGGGTGTTCCCGGCCTTGTGCCGTGAACCCATACGACTCCGGGCGATGACGGAAGGTTGGTCGAAGTTTGACGCCAACTGGACGGGCAACGTGGCTTTCAGTCGTCTTCGAGCCGCTGGTCTCGACCCGAGCACCACGCGAACCCTCCCCCCTGGCGGGGGAGGGCAGGGAGGGGGGGCGCCGCGGGTTCGACGCTCGCGGGTCAAGGCGCGAGCCCAGCCTAGAGCGAGGGTCTTTCGCCGCGCTGCCGCGCGGCCCCCCCTCCCGGCGGCTGCGCCGCCGACCTCCCCCGCGAGGGGGGAGGCTTCGCGAAAGCCGTTCGCGGCAAATCTCGTCGGGCTCAGCCCGCGTGCACCTTCGGCGCGTAAGCCCCCATCTTCCCCCCCGCCCCACAAACCACTATCTCTGCGGCCGAACCTCATCCTCCCCGGCCGCCCCCGCGGGCCGGCAACAGGAGCACTCCGGACATGGCAGCCAATCCGGCAACGGCCACCGCAGCCAGCCCCGCCGCGAGCCCCGCCCGTATCCCCGTCACCGTGCTGACGGGCTTCCTCGGCTCCGGCAAGACGACGCTGCTCAATCGCATCCTCACCGAGGACCACGGCAAGCGCTACGCCGTCATCGTCAACGAGTTCGGCGAGGTCGGCATCGACGCCGACCTCCTCGTCGATACCGACGAGGAGGTGTTCGAGATGAACAACGGCTGCATCTGCTGCACCGTCCGCGGCGATCTCATCCGCACCGTCGAGAACCTCCTGAAGCGCAAGGGCGCCTTCGACGCCATCCTGGTGGAGACCACCGGCCTCGCCGACCCGGCGCCGGTCGCCCAGACCTTCTTCATGGACGACACCGTCCGCGCCGCCGCCGCGCTCGATTCCGTCGTCGCCGTGGCCGACGCCAAGCATCTCGCGCTGCGCTTCGCCGACAGCCGCGAGGCCGTCGACCAGATCGCGTTTGCCGACGCGATCCTCTTGAACAAGACCGACCTCGTGACGCCGGCCGAACTCGCCGAGATCGAGCGCGCCATCCGCGCCGTCAACCCCTTCGCCACCATCCACCGCACCGAGCGCTGCGCCATCGCGCTGGACAAGGTGCTCGACCGCGGCTCCTTCGACCTCGAGCGCATCCTCACCCTCGACCCGGAGTTCCTCCACGGCGAGGACCACCACCATCACGACCACGACGATCCGAACCACGTGCACGGGCCGGATTGCGGGCACGACCACCACGACCATGATCATCACCACCACGATGATCACCACCACCACCACGACCACGTCGCCGCCGCCGGCATCACCTCGGTGTCGCTGACCGCCGGCGACCTCGATCCCGACCGCTTCTTCGCCTGGATCGGCCGGATCACCCAGGAGCAGGGGCCGAACATCCTGCGCCTGAAGGGCATCCTCGCTTTGAAGGACGACCACGAGCGCTATGTCGTGCAGGGCGTCCACATGATCATCGAGGGCGACCACCAGCGGCCGTTCAAGCCGGGCGAGCCGCGCTTGAGCCGGCTCGTCTTCATCGGCCGCGACCTCGACCCGAAGGCGCTCGAGGCGGGCTTCTCCGCCTGCGCCGCCTGAGCGACCGGCAGCCCGCCGTGCCCGCCGCCACCGCCGTCCGCCTCGCCGTCACCGAGCACGCCCTCGGCGCCTATGTGATCGCCGCCGAGTTCCTCGCCGGCCGCCCGGCCTTCGCGCTCGGCGATGGCACCGTGCGGCTTGAGCAGGGCGGCTCGCTCGCGACCGTCCGCACGCACCCGACGGCGCTGCTCGCCGCAGCCCTCGCCCAGGACGGCGGCACGCTCTACGCCGGCGGCGACGACGGCCGCCTCGTCGCCGTCCATCCCGACGGCACGACCGAGGAGCGCGCCGCCGTCGGCCGCATCTGGATCGATCAGGTGGCGACCGGGCCGAACGGCGCCATCGGCTTCGCCGGCGGCCGCAACGCCTGGGTGATCCGCCCGGACGGCGTGCTGAAGACCTTCGCCCACCCGCGCTCGGTCGGCGGCGTCGCCTTCGCGCCGAAGGGCCTGCGCCTCGCCGTCGCCCGCTACGACGGCGCGACGCTGTGGTGGGCCGGCACCGAGGCGCCGGCGCAGCAGCTCGAATGGAAGGGCATGCACGCCGGCATCACCTGGTCGCCGGACGGCAAGTATCTCGTCACGGCGATGCAGGAGAACGCGCTGCACGGCTGGCGCGTCGCCGACGGCCGCCACATGCGCATGACCGGCTATCCGGCCAAGGTGCGCTCGCTGTCGTGGTCGCCGAAAGGCCGCTTCCTCGCCTCCGCCGGCGCCAATGCCGCGGTGCTCTGGCCGTTCCACTTCAAGGACGGGCCGATGGGTCGTCCGCCGCTCGAACTCGGCTACCGCGACGTCTTCGCGACCCGCGTCGCCTGCCACCCCGAGGACGACGTGGTGGCGATCGGCTACATCGACGGCGCCATCGACGTCGCCCGCATCGAGGACGCCGCGGTGGTGCGCCTGCGCGAGCCTGACGGTTCACCGCTCTCGGCGCTCGCCTGGGACGCCGACGGCGGCCGCCTCGCCTTCGGCGGCGAGGGCGGCGCGGCCGGCGTCATCGACCTCGCGGGCTGATCGCGCAGCGAACTGAGCGCGGGTCGAGCCGAGGACGCGGCGGTTTGGAACCGCGCCGCCGCCGCGGCGTTCCCGCCCGGCGGCCGACGGGCCGCGGCCGGATACGGCACGGACGCCGGCCCGACCGTCGGCGACAGGGAGAGGCCGATGATCGGCAGGACCATCGCCGTCGCCATCGCCGCCGTGGTCGGCGTCGGCGCCTCGCAGCTTCCCGAGTTCGGCCAGCAGTACCGCCAGCGCCTTGGCGGCGCGGTGGACGAGCTTCGCCGTGTCGCGGCGAGCTTCGACCAGGACGCCGCCGACAACGGCCTCGACCGGCCGGCGGCTCTGGCCGAAATGTCGCGCAACCCGAGCGGCCTCGTCCAGGATCGCGCCGCCTCGATGAGCGAGACCATGGAGCGCCTCGAAGACCTCGAGGCACAGCAGCAGGCCTTCCGCGACGCCGGCGCCTTCGGCCGGCTCTACACGCTGACCACCCACTTCGACCCGCCACTCGTCAATGCCACGTGGCAGGACTACGAGCCGGCGGTGCCGGTCACATCCGAGGGCTTCGTCGCCGCCGGCGGCGGCTTCCTGGCGACGCTGCTCCTCCTCCTCGGCCTCGGCCGTCTGGTCCGCCGGCGACCGTGAGCGGGGCGGGGCAGGAGAAGATCGGGCGGGAGAAGCCGGAGCTCTGGGCCGCCGGCTATACGGCGGCCGAACTGGACGACGCGCAGGCACGGTTCGGGCTCCGCTTCCCGCCCGACCTCTGCGCCCTGCTGCGCGACCGCCGCCTTCTGCAGGGCCACGATTGGACCGGACCGGAAGACCGGATCCGGCGTGCCCTCGCATGGCCGCTCGAAGGGCTGCTCTTCGACGTCGAGAACGGCATCTGGCGGGCAGAGTGGGGCGAGCGGCCGGCGCGCACCGAAGAGCGTGCCGAGGTCGTCACCGCCCTCGTGGCCGGCGCGCCGCCGCTGATCCCGATCCGCGGCCACCGCTACCTGCCGGCGGAGCCCTTCGAGGCCGGCAACCCGGTGCTCTCCGTCTACCAGTCCGACATCATCTATTACGGCCGCGACCTCGAGGACTACTTCGCGCGCGAGTTCGGGGGCGGCACCGAGCCGGTTGACGGCGCGGTGCGCCGCATCCGCTTCTGGTCGGACATCATCGACGATCCCACGGGCGGAAGGCCGCCCTGAGTTCTCACGCCCGCGCCCACCGTCACTTCATCTGCGGGCAGAGCGGGTCGCCGCGCAGGCAGCGGACATAGAGCGAGTAGAACACCGCATCGGCCAGCTGCGGCGCCACCTCGGAACTGCCGGCCGACGAGGCCATCACCATGACGCCGAGGCCCAGTTCGGGTGCCACCAGCGTCTGCGTGGTGAAGCCGGCGATGGCGCCGTCCTTGGCGAGCACGCGCGGCTTGCCGCCGTCCTTCGGGAAGACCTGCCAGGCGAG
>CAZDCR010000035.1:0-18966 GCA_964503995.1 uncultured Segnochrobactrum sp. | reverse complement strand
ATCGCCGCCGTCGCCGCCATGGTGGCGGTGGTGGTGGCCTCGAACGTGCTCGTGCAGTACCCGGTCGACGGCACCGTCGGCCCGCTGGTGCTGGCGGACCTCCTCACCTGGGGCGCCTTCACCTACCCGGTCGCTTTCCTGGTTACCGACCTGACGAACCGCTGGCTCGGGCCGACCGTCGCCCGCCGCGTTGTCTATGTCGGTTTCGCGGTGGCGGTGGCGCTGTCGATCTATCTCGCCACCCCGCGCATCGCGGTCGCCTCCGGCACCGCCTTCCTGGTGGCGCAGATTCTCGACATCTCCGTCTTCAACTCGCTGCGCCGCGCCGCCTGGTGGCAGGCGCCGCTGATCGCCTCGCTGCTCGGCTCCATCGTCGACACGACGATCTTCTTCGGCACCGCCTTCGGCCCCTTCGGCATCATCATCGGCCCGGACGATCCCTTCGCGGTCGAGTACGCGCCGCTGTTCGGGATCTTCGCCACCGAGTTGCCGCGCTGGGTCTCCTGGGCGCTCGGTGACCTCGCGGTGAAGCTCGCTGCCGCGCTCCTGCTGCTGGCACCCTACCGGGCCGCGATGGCGCTGGTGTTCGCCGCCCCCTACGAGCCCACGCGCGCCTGAGGCGACCTGACGCGGCCTGATGCTCTGCCCCGGCTAGTCCACCAGCCGGAAGCGCAGCAGCAGCGTCCGCTGCAGGAACGAGCGGTTGTCGTCGGAGACGAGGGTGAGCACCGTGCCGGCGGCGTCGGTGTCGACCGCCATCCCCTCCATGTTGTCGATCGCCTGGGCGAACCCCGCCTCGATCAGCACCGCACCGTCGAGCACCGCTCCGGGCGTGATGGTGTCGGCGGCGATGCGGCGGATGCGCATGCCGATGCCGTCGCCGAAGCCGAATCGCCTCTCCAGCACGAGCAGGTCGCCGTCCGGCAGGAAGCCGGCATCGGTCAGCGCGTAGTTGCCGGCGCCGGCGAGCGCGATCGGCTGCCAGCGGCCGCCATGGATGAGGCCGCCGGGAATCGTCTCGCCGTCGGCCGCCGGCCCCTCCGCAAAGATCAGCACCGCGCCGGCGAGCGGCCACCCGGCCGGCACGACGGCGAGCGCCTCGCCGCGGCTGTTCCTTCCCGCCCGCGCCAGCGCCGGCGGATAGGCGGTGATGCGCGGCGTGGTGTCGAACGGTGGCGCGTCGCGATAGACGGCGATGTGGCCGGGCGTCTCGAAGGACACGAGCACCTCACGGCCGCCGTCGGCCCGCGTCCTGACCGCGATCGCCTCGGCGTCGCCCGGCCGCTTGCCGCGGATCGGCTGGCCGTCGGGCCCGGCGAGGCGGCCGACGCGGGCGTCGCCGAGCGCCACCGGCGCGCCGCCGTCGTCGAGATCGACGGTCGCCGTGATCCAGTCGCCATAGTCGGTGACGGCCAGCAGCCGCCGGCCGCCGTCCTCGGTCACGACACCCGAGAGCCCACCGAGGCGGGCGTCGGCCGAGGTCAGCGACACGCCGCCGAGCCATTCCAGCGCGCCGAAGCGGGTGACCTCCGGCCGCGACGGGTCGAAAGCGGCGATCGGCGCCGCCCGCACGACGATCGGCTCGTCGGCGACGGCCGCCGTCGCAGCGGCGATTGCGACGGCGAGGGCCGCCGTCGCGGTTCGCAGCACCCGGCTCAGCCGCCGTGCGCCTTGCGACGGGCGCCGAGCAGGCGCAGGCGCAGGGCGTTGAGCTTGATGAAGCCCGCCGCGTCCTTCTGGTCGTAGGCGCCGGCGTCGTCCTCGAAGGTGACGATCTTCGAGGAGTAGAGCGAGTAGGGGCTGTCGCGGCCGACGACGATGACGTTGCCCTTGTAGAGCTTCAGCCGCACCGTGCCGGTGACCATCTCCTGGCTCTTGTCGATCGCCGCCTGCAGCATCTCGCGCTCCGGCGAGAACCAGAAGCCGTAATAGATGAGCTCCGCATAGCGGGGCATCATCTCGTCCTTCAGGTGGGCGGCGCCGCGGTCGAGCGTCAGGCTCTCCATCGCCCGGTGGGCGACGTGCAGGATGGTGCCGCCGGGGGTTTCATACACACCCCGCGATTTCATGCCGACGAAGCGGTTCTCGACGAGGTCGAGGCGGCCGATGCCGTTCGCCCGGCCGAGTTCGTTCAACTGCGTCAAAAGCGTCGCCGGCGACAGAGCCATGCCGTCGATCGACACGGCGTCGCCCTTCTCGAAGCCGATCTCGACGATCGTCGCCTTGTCCGGCGCATCCTCGGGCGCCAGCGTGCGCTGGAAGACGTAGGGCGGCGGCTCCTCGGCCGGGTCCTCGAGCACCTTGCCCTCGGAGGACGAGTGCAGGAGGTTTGCATCGACGGAGAACGGCGCCTCGCCGCGCTTGTCCTTGGCGATCGGGATCTGGTGCTTCTCGGCGAAGTCGAGCAGGTCGGTGCGCGACTTGAACTCCCAGTCGCGCCACGGCGCGATCACCCGGATCTCCGGCTCGAGCGCATAATAGGAGAGCTCGAAGCGGACCTGGTCGTTGCCCTTGCCGGTGGCGCCGTGGCAGACGGCGTCGGCGCCGACCTTTCGCGCGATCTCAATCTGGCGCTTTGCGATCAGCGGCCGGGCGATCGAGGTGCCGAGCAGGTAGACGCCCTCGTAGAGCGCGTTCGCCCGCATCATCGGGAAGACGAAGTCGCGGACGAACTCCTCGCGCAGGTCCTCGACGTGGATGTTCTCCGGCTTGACGCCGAGAAGCTCCGCCTTGCGGCGGGCCGGCTCGAGCTCCTCGCCCTGGCCGAGGTCGGCGGTGAAGGTGACGACCTCGCAGCCGTAGGTCGTCTGCAGCCATTTCAGGATGATCGAGGTGTCGAGCCCGCCCGAATAGGCGAGGACGACCTTCTTGACGTCGCGGCTCACGCGCGGCTCTCCGTGTCGGTCGCGGGGCCACCCCGCGGGCGGCCGCACTCTAGTCGCCAGCGGCCGGGACGCAAGCGGAAGGGGGTGAGACGCAGGTTCGAGGTGCGCGATGTTGGCTCTGCGATCGCGAGGACAGCCGGACGGGGAGCGGCAAGGACGTTTCTGATCGGGTTGCGTTGTCGACCGCGCGCGGCGCGGATATCCTTTCGTGGACGATGAGGTCGCAACCATGAGCGTCAAAGTGATGTTGCCCCCCGCTCTCGAGACGTTCGCTCGAGAACGTGTGGAGAGCGGCGAGTACGACAGCGTCTCGGATGTGTTGCTGGAAGGCCTGCGGGCGATGGAGCGGCGGCATGCCGCCCGTGCCGATTTCACGAAATCCCTGATCGATGCGGAGGAAGAGGCCGAGCGCGACGGCTGGATCCCGCTCGACGACGTGCTGGCCGAGATGGAAGCCGTCGTTGCTGACGTGGAGCGAGCGGCGAACCGGCGGTGAAGGCCGCCCTATCGCCCCTGGCGCGGCGCGAGCTCCTGGCTGCGGCCCGCTGGATCGCCGGGGACAGCCCGACGGCAGCGCGCCGGCTGATCGCCGCCGTCGACGAGGCCCGGGTCCTGATCGCCGAGCAGCCGGAAATCGGCCGAATCCGCGAAGACCTGACACCGCTACCGATGCGATTCCTGCTGCTCCGCGACTTTTCCTACGTGATCGCCTATCGGCCCGACGTGAAGCCTGGCCGAATTGTCCGCGTCATTCACGCGAGCCGCGATCTTCCCGCTGCCCTCCGCTCCCCCTGACCCCTCACGGGCACGGGTTCATGTGCCGCCGGTGGATCGCGTCGATCTTCGCCTCGAGCTCGGGCGTGATCGTCACGTCGGCGGCGCCGAGGGCCGTCTCCAACTGCGCCGGTGTCGTCGCGCCCAGGAGCACCGTCGTCGTGAACGGGCGCGACATCGCGAAGGCCAGCGCCATCTGCGACGGGTCGAGGCCGGCCTCGGCGGCGAGGTCGCAGTAGGCGTCATAGGCCTCGTTGGCGTGCGGGCCCTGGTAGCGCTGCTGGCGGTCGAACAGCGCGACGCGCGAGCCCACCGGCCGGGCGCCATTTCGATACTTGCCGGTGAGGAAGCCCTGCGCCAGCGCCGAATAGACGACGAGGCCGACCTTCTCGCGTTCGGCCGCCTCGGCGAGCGAGCCCTCGAAGGTGCGGTTCACCAGGGAATAGGCGTTCTGCACCGAGACGATGCGGGGCAGGCCGGCCCGCTCGGCCGCGGCGAGCCACGTCATCACGCCCCAGGCGCTCTCGTTGGAGACGCCGATATGGCGCACCTTGCCGGCCCTCACGAAGTCGGCTAGGACGCCGAGCGTCTCCTCGATCGGCACCTCGTCTGCGGCCCTGTCCGGGACCCGCCAGACGGTGGGGTTGGAGCCGAAGCCGGTGACGATCCGGTCCGGCCAGTGCATCTGGTAGAGGTCGACATAGTCCGTGCCGAGGAGCCGCAGGCTGCGCTCGAGTGCCGCCGTCAGGTTCGCCCGGTCGAGCTTCGCCGGCCCGCCGCGGAACCAGCCCATGCCGGTGCGACCGACCGCCTTGGTGGCGACGAGCACCCGGTCGCGGCCGCCGCGGGCCTTCAGCCAGGAGCCGATGATCTCCTCGGTCCGCCCCTGCGTCTCGGGCTTGGGCGGGATCGGGTAGAGCTCGGCGGCGTCGAAGAGGTTGACGCCGGCCGCCACCGCCCGGTCCATCTGGGCGTGGCCCTCGGCCTCGGTGTTCTGCTCGCCGAAGGTCATGGTGCCGAGCGAGAGCGCGCTGACGCGCACGTCCGTGCCACCGAGGAAACGGGTTTGCATGGTCTGTCCGGTCCGGGAGGGATGAAGGCGGGCGGGGAAAGCCGCGTCAGGAGGCGCCGACGCGGTCGAGGAGCTGCTCCACCGCCGGCAGGATGCGCTCGACGATGATGGCGATGCCGGCCTCGTTCGGGTGGATGCCGTCCGGCAGGTTGAGGGCAGGATCGGCGGCGACGCCGTCGAGGAAGAACGGATAGAGCGCCGCCCCATGCCGTTCAGCGACGGCGGCGAACAGCGCATCGAACGCGTCGCCGTAGGCTTCGCCGAGATTGCGCGGCGCGCGCATGCCGGCGACCAGCACGGGCAGGCCGCGGTCCGTCAGGCGGCCGACGATCTGGTTGAGGTTTTCCGCCGTCCGCGCCGGGTCGATGCCGCGCAGCATGTCATTGCCGCCGAGTTCGACGATCACTGCCTGCGCGTCGGTGCCGACCGACCACTCGAGCCGCGACAGGCCGCCAGACGTGGTGTCGCCGGACACACCGGCGTCGATCACCGTGACGTCGCGGCCGCGCTCGCGCAGCGCCGCCTCGAGCCGCGCCGGAAAGCCCGCGCCCGGTGGCAGGCCGTAGCCGGCGGTGAGGCTGTCGCCGAGCACGACGAGCCGCACCGGGTCCGCCACCGCCGCTGTGGCGGGGGAGAGGGCGAAGAGCACCGCGAAGAGGGCGGCCAGGCGTCTCATGGTCTCTCCAACTCTTCCCCGCTACCAAAGGCGAAGCCCGACGGTCTGGAAGCCGCCACGCTAGAGCCCATATCACCGGGGCGGTATGTAGGCCACCGCAGCGCCGCCGGCGACCTCCCCACCGCCGCCGGCCCCATTTTCTGCCTCTGGAGACGATCCCGACGATGACGCGCGACGCTCACCGCCCGGCGGTCGAACTCGAAGGCCTGCACCTGTCCCTCGGCACCGGCGCCGCCCGCGTCGACGTCCTGAAGGGCGTCGACCTGACGATCGACCGCGGCTCCTCCGTCGGCATCGTCGGCCCCTCCGGCTCCGGCAAGTCGACGCTCCTGATGGTGATGGCCGGCCTGGAGCGACCCGACCGCGGCCGTGTCGTCGTCGCCGGCGAGGACTTCGGCAAGCTGTCCGAGGACGGCCTCGCCCGCGTGCGCGGCCGCTCGATCGGCATCGTCTTCCAGTCTTTCCACCTCATCCCGACGATGACGGCGCTCGAAAACGTCGCCGTGCCGCTGGAGCTCGCCGGCCGGGGCGACGCCTTTGAGGTCGCTACCGCCGAGCTTTCCGCCGTCGGCCTGTCGCACCGCCTTGATCACCTGCCGAGCGAGATGTCCGGCGGCGAGCAACAGCGGGTCGCCATCGCCCGGGCGCTTGCGCCGGCGCCGGCGCTGCTCCTCGCCGACGAGCCGACCGGCAATCTTGACGCCGCCACCGGTGGTGCGATCGTCGACCTGCTCTTCCGCATGCAGGCGGCGCGCGGCACGACGCTGGTGCTGGTGACGCACGACGGCGCACTCGCGGCCCGCTGCGGGCGCACCGTGCGCGTCAACTCCGGCGTCATCGCCGACGCCGGCCTCGCGGTTCCGGCGTGATCGCGGCGGGGGACCGGCGATGACCGTCGCACCCAGCGAGGCGGCCCCGGCCGCCGGGCTCGCCACCGGCGAAGGCGCGTTCGCGCGTCTCGGCCTTGCGACGCGGCTGGCGCTCCGCGAACTGCGCGGCGGGCTTGCCGGCTTCCGCATCTTCATCGCCTGCATCGCGCTCGGCGTCGCCACCATCGGCGGCGTCGGCTCGCTCGCCCGGGCGCTGACCGACGGGATCGCGGCCGAGGGCCGCACTATCCTCGGCGGCGACATCGACGTCTCGCTGATCCACCGCGAGGCGAGCCCCGAGGAGGCCGCCTTCCTGCAGGGCCTCGGCACCCACTCGACGATCGCGACGCTGCGGGCGATGGCGCGGCTGCCGGACGGCGCCGGCCAGGCGCTGGTCGAGGCGAAGGCGGTCGACGCCGGCTATCCGCTGGTCGGTGCGGTGACGCTCAGCGGCGGTGGGCCGCTCGCGGCTGCAATCACCCCGCAGGCAGACGGCTTCGGCGCCGTCGCCGACCCGGAGCTGTTGTCGCGGCTCGGCATCGCCGTCGGCGATGTCGTCGAGCTCGGCCGGGCCCGCCTCACCATCACCGATACCATCGAGACCGAGCCGGACCGTCTCTCCGGCGGCATCGATTTCGGACCGCGCCTTCTCGCCTCCCGCGAGGCACTCGCCGCCTCCGGCCTCGTCCAGCCGGGCAGCCTGGTGCGCTGGCACACCCGCATTGCGTTCTCTGGGGAGGCCTCCGACGAGCGGGTGGCGGCGGTCGTCAAGGAGATCGAGACGACCTTCCCGAAGGCCGGCTGGCGCGTGCAGGCGCGCACCGAGGCGGCGCCGGGCCTGACGCGCAATATTGAGCGCTTCGCACAGTTCCTGACGCTCGTCGGCCTCACGGCCCTCGTCGTCGGCGGCGTCGGCGTCGCCAACGCCGTCGCCTCCTTCGTCGATCGCAAGCGGCCGGTGATCGCGACGCTGCGGACACTCGGGGCTTCCGGCGACCTCGTCGTAATGATCCATCTCATCGAGGTGATGGCGATCGCCGGCATCGGCATCGCCATTGGCGTCGTCGTCGGCGCGGTGATCCCGCCGATCGCCGGCACGCTGCTCGCCGGTATCCTGCCGATCCCGGCGCTGAACGGCGTGTTTCCGCAGCAACTGGCGCTCGCCGTGGTCTACGGCCTGCTGACGGCGCTCGCCTTCTCGCTGTGGCCGCTCGGCCGCGCCCACGACGTGCCGCCGACCACCCTCTACCGCGACCGCTCCGGCACTGCTGCGACGCGGCCCCGCCGGCGCTACATGATCGCAACGGCCGCCGCCGCGCTGGCGCTCGCCGGCATCGCGGTTCTCCTCGCCGGCGACCGCATCGTCGCGCTGGCCTTCGTCGGCGGTGCCGCCGCCGCCTTCGCGCTCCTGCGCGGCGTCGCCGCCGGCGTGATGGCGCTGGCGCGCCGGGTGCCGCGCAAGGGCGCGCCGGAACTGCGCCTCGCCGTCGCCGCCATCCATCGCCCGGGCGCCCTGACGCCGACGGTGGTGCTGTCCCTCGGGCTCGGGCTGACGCTGCTCGTGACGCTCGCCTTGATCGACGGTTCGCTGCGCAACGAACTCACCGGCCGCCTGCCGGACCGGGCGCCGAGCTTCTTCTTCCTCGACATCCAGGACGCCGAGGCGCCGGCCTTCGACACCCTGCTCGCGCAGGCTGCGCCGGAGGCGACGACGCGTCGCGAGGCGATGCTGCGCGGCCGCTTCGTGACGCTGAAGGGCATCGCCGCAACCGACTATCCGGCGCCGCCGGAGGCCGAGTGGGTGCTGCGCGGCGACCGCGGCATCACCTATTCGCCGACGCTGCCGGGCGGCTCGACGCTGGTGGCGGGTGAATGGTGGCCGGCCGATTATGACGGGCCGCCGCTCGTGTCGTTCGCCGAGGAGCCGGCGCGCGAACTCGGCCTGACCATCGGCGACGACATCCGCGTCAACGTGCTCGGCCGCGAGATCGACGCGAAGATCGCCAACCTGCGCACCGTCGACTGGGAGAGCCTCGGCATCAACTTCGTTCTGGTGTTCTCGCCGAACACCTTCGCCGGCGCACCGCACACCCACCTCGCCACCCTCGCGCTGCCCGACGAGGCGACGGGCGCGCGCGAGCAGGAGATCCTCGCGACC
Source organism: uncultured Segnochrobactrum sp. (assembly GCA_964503995.1). Lineage (GTDB taxonomy): Bacteria > Pseudomonadota > Alphaproteobacteria > Rhizobiales > Segnochrobactraceae > CAMDHY01. The sequence continues at coordinate 10,532 of CAZDCR010000035.1, read as the reverse complement.
GTCACCCAGGCGTTCCCGACCGTGACCGCGATCCGCGTCAAGGATGCACTGGACGCCGTCAGCGGCCTCGTCGAGGACCTTGCGCTGGCGGTGCGGGCGGCCGCTGGCGTGGCGCTCGCCTCCAGCGTGCTGGTGCTCGCCGGCGCCCTCGCCGCGAGCCATGCCGCCCGCATCCGCGAAGCGGCGATCCTGCAGACGCTCGGGGCCACACGCGGGCGGCTGGTGACGGCCTTCGCGCTCGAATACCTGCTGCTCGGCCTGTCGACCGCGATCTTTGCCATCTCCGCCGGCAGTGCGGCCGCCTGGGCCGTGCTCACCCTCGTCATGGACATCCCGTTCGCCTTCGATCCGCTGACAGCGGTGGCGGCGTCGGTGGCGGCGCTGGTCGTCACCGTCGGCCTCGGCCTCGTCGGCACGTGGCGGGTGCTCGGCCACAAGCTCGCCCCGGCGCTGAGAGACTTGTGATCGCGAGGCCGCGCGCGGGTGTTGCAGCGCCCGCCGATCCGGGTGAACGTGCGCGGGACTGGAAGAACGCGTTCGGTGCACCGGGGGGGGTCGGTAGCGCGGCCAGATGGCAGACTGCAGTGGTTCGTTTCTGGATCTCGTCGCGTCGCCGCTTCTGTGGCTTTCGCAGTCGGGCGACGTCGCGCTCGGCCTGAACGCCGCTGCCAATCGCCTCCTGACCGGCGGACGGCCGCCTCTTGCTCTCTCGTCGCTGCTGGGGGATGCGGCAGCAGCCACCGTGTGCGCCCGTCTGAACGCGACCTTGCCTCCGCCGCCCGGGCCTCTGGACCTCGAGGTCGAACGCCAGACGCCCTTCGGGAGCCGCCGTCTCCGGCTTTCGGTCGATGCCGCGCCGCACGGCCAGGAGGGCTGGCTGGTCGGGGTCGAGCCGACCATCGAGGTGCCGTCCGGCCCGAATGCCGGCGACGCCTGGCACGCGACCCTCCTCGAAGTGCTCGACCAGCTTCCGGTCGGGCTCGAGATCTACGACGACGCCTTCCTGGAGGTGTTCTCGAACCTCGAGTCGACGGAGATGTTCGGCTACACGACCGAGGAGGTGCGTGGCCTCGACGACTGGTGGGAGATCGGCTTTCCCGACCCCGGCTACCGCGCCGAGGTGCAGCAGGCCTGGGAGGCGGCGATCGCCCAGTCGCGGCGCACCCAGGCCGATGTGGAGTTGCGCGATCTCCACGTCACCTGCAAGGACGGCAGCCGCAAGACCGTCCAGCCGCGCTACCGCGCGATCGGCGATCACCATGTGCTGGTGTACTGGGACATGACCGGCCGTCGCCGCCTCGAGCGGGACCTGCGGAAGGCGGCGGAGACCGATGCCCTGACCGGCATCTGCGATCGCCGCCGCTTCTTCATCGAAGCCGCCACCATGCTCGGCGAGAGCAACGCGACGGACCGGCCGCTGTCGCTGCTGATGCTCGACGTCGACCATTTCAAGGATATCAACGACCGCTTTGGCCACGCCGGCGGCGACAAGGTGCTGCGCACGGTGGCGCGCCGGCTGGTGGATGCCATCCGCACGGAAGACCTCGTCGCCCGCGTCGGCGGCGAGGAGTTCGCCGTGCTCCTGCCCGGCCTCGATGGGGCGGCGGCGCGGATCGTCGCCGACAGGGTGCGCGCCGCGCTGTCCGACCGGCCGATCGAGGTGGACGGCGAGCGGCTGACGGTGCGGGCGAGCGTCGGCGGCGCCACGCGCGCCGGCGCCATGAGCGAAGTCGACCAGCTGATGGAGCAGGCGGACCGGGCGCTCTATTCGGCCAAGCGCAGCGGTCGCGACCGCGTCGTGTTTGCCGGGGAGGCCATGTGAGCACGACCGTCGCGGCGATGTTGCCGGCGTGGATCGAGCGGGTCCGCGCTCCCCTGGCGCTCCTCGCGGCCGACGGCAGCGCGGTGCTGGCGGCGAACGCGGCGGCGCAACGGCTGCTCGCCGTTCCGGAGGCGCCGACGGCGCCCTGGCGCGTCGACCGGCTCGTCGGCACGGCGGCGGCCGACGCCCTCGCCGTCCACCTGCGGGCCGAGCCGGCCGGCGGGCCGGACGACTGGCTCGCCCTGCGCTGCGAGACGACGGCGGGCGACCGCCAGATCGCCTTTGGCCTGAAGAGCGCCGGCGACGTCTGGATGGCGACGCTCCAGGACCGCACGCCCGTCGCCGCGGGCAGCCACGTGGACGGCTCCTGGCGCCGGAATCTCGCCGCCATCGCCAACTGGCTGCCGGTCGGCATCGAGATCTACGACAGCCGCTTCAACGAGTTGTTCGCCAACACCCGCTCGCACCGCGTGTTCGACTATGGCGAGCGCTATTTCGGCCGGCACGACGACTGGTGGGAACTCGGCTTCGCCGATCCGGCTACCCGCGCCGCCGCCTTCGCGGAATGGAGCGAGAAGGTGGAAGATGCCCGCCGCCATCCCGGCACCGTGAAGGAGTCCGAGTGGACGGTCCGCTGCAGTGACGGGCGGGATCGGTCGATGCAGTTCCGCTACCGCTTCCTCGGCGACTACTATGTCGTGACGTTCTGGGACGTGACCGAGCAGCGCCAGCTCGAGGCGGAACTGCGCCGCCTCGCCCGGACCGATGCGCTGACCGGGCTGCCCAACCGCCGGTCCTTCATGGAGACGGCGGCGGCGGTGGCGACGCGCCCGATCGAGCCACTCGCGCTGCTGATGCTCGACCTCGATCACTTCAAGACGATCAACGATCGCTTCGGCCACGCCGTGGGCGATCAGGCGCTGCAGGCGGTGACCGAGCGGTGCAGGGACATGCTGCGCGACAGCGACGTCATCGCCCGCGTCGGTGGCGAGGAGTTCGCGGTGCTGATGCCCGGCACCGGCCGCGCCGCCGCCGTCGCCGTTGCCGAGCGCCTGCGCGAAGCGGTCGGCCGCTCGCGACTGCCCATCGGCGACGGACGGGTCGCCATCACCACATCGATCGGCGGGACCGTTGCGGAACCCGCCGACACCGGCGTCGATGTCGTCCTGCAGCGTGCCGATCGCGCCCTCTATGCGGCGAAGGCCGCCGGACGCAACCGGGTCGTGTTCTCCGACGGCCCCGCCTGACCCGCTGCAGGAGGGGGGCGAGATCGCCAGGGTTCAAGCTGACCACGTGTCGAGATGACCAAGTGTTCATGCGGCCGGCCTTGTCCGCCGCAGCGCTTGCGCCCATATTCGACGTCGGACACATGGGCGGAGCTTCCGCCTTCACGCCTGCCCGCCGTCCCGGCGGGCATCCGAGAGGAGATGGAGTTCTCGATGTCGACCTTCGACCGCAATTCTTCCGCGCGCTACGGCGTGGGCACGGTCCCATCGGCGCGGACCGGGGCCGCCATCGACCAGGGCCTCCGGTCCTACATGCTCAAGGTCTACAACTACATGGCCTTGGGCCTGGCCATCACCGGCCTGGTCGCCTACGGCGCGTTCTCGATGGCGATCGCGCCGGGTGGCGGCCTGACCGCCTTCGGCGAGGCGATCTACCTCAGCCCGCTGAAGTGGGTGATCATGCTGTCGCCGCTGGCGGTGGTGTTCCTGTTCTCGTTCAAGCTGCAGTCGATGAGCGTCGGCACGGCCCAGGCGGTGTTCTGGCTGTTCGCCGCGCTGATGGGCCTGTCGCTGTCGTCGATCTTCCTCGTCTACACGGGGGCCAGCATCTCGCGGGTGTTCTTCATCACCGCGGCCTCGTTCGGCGCGCTCAGCCTCTACGGCTATACGACGTCGAAGAGCCTGTCGGGATGGGGCTCCTTCCTGTTCATGGGCCTGATCGGCATCGTCATCGCCTCGCTGGTGAACATCTTCATCGGTTCGACCGCGCTGCAGTTCGCCATCTCGGTCATCGGCGTGCTCGTGTTCGCCGGCCTGACCGCCTACGACACGCAGCAGATCAAGGAGATGTATCTGGCGAGCGACGACAGCACCGTGATGGGCCAGAAGGCCATCATGGGTGCGCTGCGCCTGTACCTCGACTTCATCAACCTGTTCACGATGCTGCTGTCGCTGTTCGGCAACCGCAACTGAGCTGACGCCGGCCATCGCTGACGAGACCCGGGGCGCGGCCGCAGAGGCCGCGCCCCTTTTATTTTGGCGGCGCGACGGCCTGGACTGACCCGACCCTTACCGCGCTGGCCGACTGCAATGCCGCGCCGGCCCCCGACCGGGCTTGCTCCACCGCCGCCGGTCGCTGCAAGCTCCGCCGGTCTCAAATCGGCAGAAGGGCCCCCTCGCATGATGCGGCTGTTCACCGGCCTCGAAGTGCCCGCGAGCGCCGGCCTCATGCTCTCCACCCTGCGCGGCGGCCTCTCCGGGGCACGCTGGGTCGACCCGGAAAACTACCACCTGACCCTGCGCTTCATCGGCGACATCGACGAGCGCACCGCCGACGAGATCGCCGATGCGCTCGCGCGCGTGCACCGACCGGCGGTGCCGGTGCGCTTCTCCGGTGTCGGCGCCTTCGGCGGCACGCGACCGCACGCCGTCTATGCGGGCGTCGCGCCGGCGCCCGAACTGGCCGACCTGCAGGCCGATCACGAGCGCCTGCTGCAGCGCATCGGCCTGCCGTCGGAGGGGCGCAAGTACACCCCGCACGTGACCCTCGCCTACCTGCGCGGCGCCAAGCCCGGCGAGGTGGCGCACTGGCTCGACCTGCGCGCCGGCTTCACCGCGCCCGCCTTCGTCGCCCCCCGCTTCGTGTTGTTCTCCGCCCGCTCGAGCCTCGGCGGCGGCCCCTACGTGGTCGAGGAGGCCTATCCGCTGGCGGGGTGACGGGCCTGCCGCTGTCCACCGCGCGGGCGTCGACGGCCGACAAGGCCGTTCACGGCGCGGACGAGCGGCGCAGCGCCTCGACACGATCGGACAGGGTCGGGTGGGTCGACAGCCACCGCGTCGCCTCGTCGTCTGCCTCCGCCTCGGCGGTCAGCGCCTGCAGCAGCCGGGCGAGATCCTCCGGCGAGCGGCCAGTGGCCGCGAGGAGCTCCGCGGCTCGGGCATCCGCCTCGGCCTCGAACCCGCGCGAATAGGAGAGGTCGAGCGCAAGCGCGGCAAAACCTGTCACTTCGTCGAGCACCGCGCCGGGGTCGCCGAAGATCACCAGCGTCGCCGCCCCGAGGCCGGCGGCGCGCAGCACGCGCCGCATGCCGTGGCGGGCCTCGACATGGCCGAGTTCGTGGGCGAGCACGCCGGCGAGGGCGTCGACGTCGGGAGCCGTTGCCAGCATCTCGTCGGTGACGACGACGATGCCGCCCGGCAGGGCGAAGGCGTTGGCGCCGAGCGCGCCGCCGCTGCGGAACTCGAGCCGCGTCCGGGCGGGTTCGAGGCCGGCGGCGGCTACGAGCCCGGCGAAGGCCTCACGCGCCGGCCCGGTCTCCGCCGGCGTCGCCCGGCTCTCCGCGAAGACGACCTGGTCGAGGGTCGAGAGGGTGTGCTCGCCGACCATCGCGTCGATACGGTGGGGCACGAACGTCGTGGCGAGATCGGCAGCCGCCGGCACGCCCCAGCGCAGCAGCGCGCCGGACAGCAGCACGGTCAGCACCAGCACGGCGATCAGGCGCGGGTGGAACCGCTCCCAGCGATGAACGCGCGAGGCGCCGCGCCGGCCGCTCGCGGCCAGCAGCGCATCGACGCCGTCGTTGTCGTCGGTCTCGAAGGTCTCGCCGCCGGCGAAGACGATACGGCGGGGAATGCGGCCGACGCGGGCGGAGACGGTGGCGGCCGCGAGGTCGACGTCGCGGGCCTCGTCCGCCACGGCAAGGCGCACGCGCGCATCCGGCCCGAGCCTCAGCTCGGCCGGCCGGCTGCGCGCCGCACCATCCGGAAACAGCCGTCCGGCGACACGGGCAAGCCCCTCTGGCTCAGAAGCCGACGTCGAAGCCCTCCATTTCGCCAAACTCGGTGGCGAAGCTCGATCCGGCCTCGACGCGTCCGGCGACGAAGCCGTCGAGGTCGCCCACCGCCAGCACGCCGATCTCCGAGGAAACGTAGCGCCACTGGCGCACGTGGGCCCAGGGGCGCAGCAGTCCGACGGTCAGGATCGTCGCGATGAGGCCGGAGACGACGATCCAGGCATAGCGCATTCCCGAGAGATCGCAGCGGAAGCCGTGCTCGGCGAGCCGCATCCGGCCGATCGTCTCGTTCTGCACGCGGGCGCGGTAGAAGAGCAGAATGACGGTGATGACGGCTAGCAGTGCATAGAATGCTATGATGAGACTGAACGGATAGTCCGAGCCATCATCAAAGTGCGCACGTAAGGTTTCGCCCGAGATCACCAGCGGGGCGTACAGTGTCGGGAGCAATGCCGCGCCGAACAGCGCGCTGGCGCCCAGCGCCCGGTAGAGCGGGCTGAGCCGAGGGTTCGTCTCGAACGGCACGCCGCCATAGCTATGCCGATTGGTGACGTAGCGCGAGCGAAGGCGGCTCGAGACGGGCATCAGCAGTCCGAGCGTCAGGACCGACGCGATGGGCATCAGGACAAACACCACCAGAGCGCGCCAGTAGCTGCCCCGGAAGTCGAAGCGGACGTTGCGCCAGCTCGTCACGCGGGCATTGAAGCGCAGGCTGCGGTTTATGATCAACGGGCTCGCGAGGATCAGGATGCCCCACAATGCCAGATAGAGCAGCGGCATGAAGTGGCTCGCAAGCGCCAGTGCCACGAAGCACACGAACGCGACGGCCCGTCCCTTGAAGATCTGCAGCCCCGTCGCGTGGTACTCGAAGGCGTGACCGTCGATCGACGTGTTGCCGTAGAAATAGCGCTTGGTGCGCACCTTCGCCCACGCGGACCAGACGCCGATGGTGACGATCGACAGCAGGATGTTGACGATCCAGATGCCGAAATACTCGCGCGCGTCGCCGCTGAAGGCGACCGGCAGGTCGCGCACGCCGCCGCGCTCCGCCATCCGCCGCTCGGCGTCCCCGACGATGACCGGCGCATCCATCCCACAACCCCCAGACCCGCGCCAACTCTAGCCGAAGTTGCGGCACCGCGGTCAATCGGCAGCCCTCGGCGATCACCGGCATCCCACGTGACGCGCATCACCGCGCACGGACAGCAGCACAGGCAAAGTGGAGGCTTGGGGGGCACCGCCTTTTCGCGTCAAGCACAGGGAGACCGTGGATGAAGACGACAATGATGATCGCCTGCCTGACCGCCGCGCTCGCCGCCGGTCCGGCTTTCGCCAGCGAGGCCCTGCTCGACCTGCCGGCGCGCGCGCAGGGCGAGAGGATCGGCCCGGCCGCGGGGCCGGTGAAGCCGATCTTCGCGCGCGCCGCCATGCTCTGTGACGGGAACATCTGTACCGCCGACTTCGGCAGGAAGGGCGGCAAGACGCGCACCATCGCCTGGATCACCTGCGCGGTCTCCACCATCGGCGGCATCATGCGCATCGGCGCGCCGATGCTCAACAACACCTCCGGCCTGATCGGCTACATGGACGTCACGGCGCGCTCCGTGGACCTCGGCAACGAGATCGCGACCTTCACCTTCACGAAGCCGTTCCAGGTGCCGCCCGGCGACAAGTTTCTGGTCCTGGTCACGACCACCAACACGCCCGCAGGCGGGCAGTGCACCTACAGCGGCACGATCGAGTGACGGCGGAAGAGCGGGGTCCCTAGCCTGCCGGCAATCGGGACGGCGCGGCTCCGGCGGTCGATCACTCCGCGGCGGAGCGGTCCGAGGCTGGCTCGGCGAGGGCCGCGGCGAGGCGGGCGAGGGATGCGTCGCGGATGCCGAGGTCGGCCAGCGCCGCCACCGTCGACAGCACGTAGTCGCGGTTGATGCCGGACTGGCCGACGCCGGCGGCGACCAGCGCGATCTGCCGGTCGTGGTCGAGGCGGCCGGCATATTGCGGGTGGCGGCGGTCGGCGACGTAGGCGACCGCCTCGATGCGCCGCGCCGAGCCATCGAGCAGCGTCACCGGCAGGTGGCGTTCGAGATAGACGGCGGTCGCCTGCTCCCGCTCGCGCAGATAGGCGATCGTCGGTTCGCGGTGCTGGGCGTCGACGCGGAAGACGCGGCCGAGGCAGGAGCCGCCGCGATCGAGGCCGAGCACCAGGCCCGGCTGCTCCGGCGTGCCGCGGTGGACATGCGAATAAATGCACAGCGAACGGTGGAAGCCGGCGAGGCGCGCCGGCACCGCCTCCAGGAACGGAAAGCCCGGCCGCCAGATCAGCGAGCCGTACCCGAACACCCACAGCTCGCCCATCGCGGCTCCGCCGGCTCCCATCCCCGTTCCCGCCGCCTTCTAGCGCAGAACGGCGGCGGGCGGAATCGCCTCGTCGGTACACGTCGCCGCGATCGTCCGCCGGCGCCCGCCCGCAACCCGGGGCGTGGCTCCTGCGCCGCCGATATGGGGCCGATTTCTAATAATAAGATATTTGTCGCCAGTCAGAAATAATAATAAGCGCATTTACCTCGATAAATTCGTACCGATACTGAGTTATCGCCGTATAGACTCATCTCGACTACGATGACTTTGGGAAAAACACTGTCCATACTTTCGTCGCAGGGCTGGTGGGGGCCGATTCCCGGTTGATGACGGACGTCTCCGTGACGGTTCCATCGCCCTGCCGCGGCGAGCGTCCGGGAGAGACGCGCTGCGTCGGGCCGGCCAATCCAGGCGGCCCGGTCATCGGGAGGGACGACATGAATCTCGTGACGGCATTGGCGATCGTCATCGGCGTGATGGGCGGCATCGCGACGTGGCTGGTACTCGGGCCGCTGGCTATGCTCGGGCTGCAGATCTGGATCATCTTCATCGCCTGGGCGAGCTACTTCCACTGCGGCGGCGGCGAGGCCGGCGCCAAGGCGTCGCTGCCGGCGATGATCTGGGGCGCGATCATGGGCACCATCGCGCTCGCGGTGATCGGCTCGCTTGGCGGTGCCGGCGGCCTGTTCGGCATCGCCGCGGTGGTCGGCATAACCGTGATCATCCTGATCCTCGGCGCCCACCTGCCGCTGCTCGCGGCCATTCCCGCCGGCGTCTACGGCTATGCCTGCGCCGCCGCCTTCGGCCTGCTCAAGGCGGATGCCGCCGCGCTCGGCTTCAACCTCGGCACCGGCGTCTTCACCACCGTGGCGCTGTCGATCATCGTCGGCACCCTGCTCGGCTGGATCTCGGCCAAGATCGCCGGCGCGCTCGCCAAGGGCTGAGCCGGCGCAACGCCGGGCGGGCCCCCGCCTGCCCGGCGTCGACGCTCTAAGACGGCCCGCCGGTGGCTGGCCTCAGCCGGACAGGCTTTCCTCCCTGCGCCAGCGGCCGTCCTGCCAGAGCGAGGCGAGGCCCTCGCGATAGGTCGGGCAGACGAATTCGAGGCCGAGCGCGCGCTTCACCTTCGCGTTGGAGACCCGCTTCACGTCGCCATAGAACGAGCGCGCCATCGGCGACAGCTCGGCCGTCTCGAACGGCTGCTCGGGCGGCGGCGCCACCCCCATCATCTCGGCGGCGAGCGTGATGACGTCCTGCGGCGGCGCCGGCTCGTCGTCGCTGACGTTGAAGATTCCGCCCGCCCGCCGCGCCAGTGCCGCCGCGGTGGCGCCGGCGATGTCGTCGACGTGGATGCGGTTGAACACCTGACCCGGCTTGACGATCCGCCGCGCCGACCCCTGCGCGAGATTGACGAAGGCGTTGCGGCCCGGCCCGTAGATGCCGGCGAGGCGCAGCACCGCCACCGGCACGCCGATGCGCTCCCCGAGCGAAAGCCACGCCTTCTCCACCTCGATGCGCTCGCGGTTGCGCCGGGTCGTCGCCCGGCACTCGGCCGTCTCGTCGATCCACGCGCCGCCGTGGTCGCCATAGACGCCGACGGTCGAGAGATAGGCGATGAAGGCGAGGTCCTGGGCGCTGGCGAGATCCTCGGCATGGTGGCGCAGCAGCGGGTCACCGGCGTCGTCCGGCGGGGCGGACACGACGAGGTGGGTGGTTCGCGACAGCCGCTCGGCGAGCGCCGGAGCGGCCGCCGTGCCGTCATAGGCGAGGCCGGCGATGCCCGAGGCAGCCAGCGCCGCCGCCCGCCCCGGATCGCGCACCGTGGCGGCGAGCGAGCCCGCCTGCAGCCTGAGCCGCCGCACGATCGCCCGCGCCGAGAAGCCGAGACCCACCACCGTCAGGGCGCCGATTGCCGGCTCACCATTCGCCTCATCCGCCACGCTTCAAACCTCCTCGTCTTGTCCGAGACCCGCCCGCCATTCGGCGGTGACCTCGCCATCCCCCTCATCCGCGAGCGCGGCCGCCGCAGCAGCGGCAAACCGTTCCGCCGGCCACAGCCGCGACAGCGCCCACGCCGCCGCACCCCGCACCAGCGGCGACGCATCCGCGAGCCGCGCCTCGGCCACCGGCGCGAGGGCCGGGTCGGCGGAGTTGCCGATTGCCACGAGAACGTTGCGCACGAAGCGGTCGCGGCCGGTCCGCTTGATCGGCGAGCCCGTGAAATGCGCCCGGAAGGCCGCGTCGTCGAGCCCCGCCAGCGCCTCGAGCGGCGGTGCCTCGAGATCGGCGCGGGCGGCAAGCTTCGCCTCGCGTCCCTCGGCCGCGAACTTG
>CAZDCR010000034.1:13492-19386 GCA_964503995.1 uncultured Segnochrobactrum sp. | reverse complement strand
ACCGGCACCATCCTGATCGAGCCGAAGCCGAAGGAGCCGACCAAGCACCAGTACGACTTCGACGTCGGCACCGTGTACGGCCTGCTCTGCCGCGCCGGCCTCGAGAAGGAGGTCAAGGTCAACATCGAGCAGAACCACGCGATCCTCGCCGGCCACTCCTTCGAGCACGAGATCGCCATGGCTTCGGCGCTCGGCATCTTCGGCTCGATCGACATCAACCGCGGCGACAACCTGCTCGGCTGGGACACCGACCAGTTCGCCATGGACGTCACCGAGCTGACGATGATGTGCGTCGAGATCATCAAGGCCGGCGGCTTCACCACCGGCGGCCTCAACTTCGACGCCAAGATCCGCCGCCAGTCGATCGACCCGGACGACCTGATCCACGCCCACGTCGGCTCGATCGACGCCTGCGCGCGGGCGCTGCTGGCGGCCGAGAAGATCATCACCGAGGGCACGCTCGCCGGCCACGTCGCCGATCGCTACGCCGGCTGGGACGGTGCCGAAGGCAAGGCGATGCTCGCCGGCGAGCGCTCGCTCGAGGACATCGCGGCCCGTGTCCACAAGGACGGCCTCGACCCGCAGCCGAAGTCCGGCCGGCAGGAATATCTGGAGGGGTTGCTGAACTCGTATCTCTGAGGGGAGGCGTCCGGCGGGCGGCGTGCACGACGCGTCCTTTCCCTACCAGGGGGGAGGACGAGAGACTGCCCCGCAGGCGCGACGTGTCCCTCCCCTGCCAGGGGGAGGGACAGCCGGCGAAGCCGGCAGGGTGGGGCCCGTCAAATCCGAGCGCTGAGCTTGGGATTGACGGGCCCCCACCTGCCGCGCCTGCGGCGCGGCTGTCCTCCCCCCTGGCAGGGGGAGGACGCGTTGCGGTTCGCGGCCGCCCTTCAGGGGAACAACACCGACCACCGCCAACAACAACAACAACACCCACGCTCACACCAACAACGTCCCGGGAGGACACGCATGAAGACGATCAAAGGGCCGGCGATCTTCCTCGCGCAGTTCGCGGGCGATGCCGCACCGTTCAATTCGCTCGCCTCCATCGCCGAATGGGCGGCGGAGCTCGGCTACGAGGGCATCCAGATCCCGAGCTGGGACGCGCGCCTGTTCGACCTGAAGAAGGCGGCCGAGTCGAAGACCTATTGCGACGAGGTGAAGGGCATCGCAGCCGAGCACGACATCGTCATCACCGAGCTCTCCACCCACCTGCAGGGCCAGCTCGTCGCCGTCCACCCGGCCTATGACGAGGCCTTCGACGGCTTCGCGGCGCCGGAGGTGCGGGGCAATCCGAAGGCGCGGCAGGCGTGGGCGGTCGAGCAGTTGATGCACGCCGCCAAGGCCTCGCAGAACCTCGGCCTGACGGCGCACGCGACCTTCTCCGGGGCGCTCGCCTGGCCGTTCGTCTATCCGTGGCCGCAGCGCCCGGCCGGCCTGATCGAGACCGCCTTCGACGAGCTCGCCCGCCGCTGGACGCCGATCCTGAATGCCTTCGACAGTACCGGCGTCGACGTCGCTTATGAGATCCACCCCGGCGAGGACCTCTTCGACGGCACGACGTTCGAGATGTTCCTCGAGCGCGTCAACAACCACCCGCGCTGCAACATCCTCTACGATCCCTCGCACTTCGCGCTGCAGGCGCTCGACTATCTCGCCTTCATCGACATCTATCACGAGCGCATCAAGATGTTCCACGTCAAGGACGCGGAACTGAACCCGACCGGCCGCCAGGGCGTCTATTCGGGCTTCGCCTCGTGGGCCGACCGCGCCGGCCGCTTCCGCTCGCTCGGCGACGGCCAGGTCGATTTCGGCGGCATCTTCTCGAAGCTGACGAAGTACGGCTTCGACGGCTGGGCCGTGCTGGAGTGGGAGTGCTGCCTCAAACACCCGGAGGACGGGGCGCGCGAGGGCGCGATGTTCATCGACAGCCACATCATCCGCGTCACCGAGAAGGCCTTCGACGACTTCGCCGGTGCCGGCACCGACGACGCCGCCAACAAGCGCATGCTCGGCATTTCCTGAGCGCGACCGGGGAGGAACGAAGATGTCGATCACCGGACGCGACGAAGCGAAGGGCCCGGACCGCATCCGCTACGCCATGGTCGGCGGCGGCCAGGGCGCCTTCATCGGGGCGGTGCACCGCCTCGCCGCCCGCATGGACGACGAGTTCACCCTCGTCGCCGGCGCGATGTCGTCGGAGCCGCAGCGGGCGAAGGACAGCGCGCTGACGCTCGGCATCCCGGAGGACCGCGCCTACGGCAGCTGGGAGGAGCTCATCGCCGGCGAGGGCAAACGCGCCGACCGCGCCGAGGCGATCGCCATCGTGACGCCGAACCACATGCACTTCGCCCCCGCCAAGGCGGCGCTGGAGGCCGGCTTCCACGTCATCTGCGACAAGCCGCTGACGACGACGCTGGAAGACGCGAAGGCGCTCGCCGACGTCGTGAAGCGGACCGGCAAGGTCTTCGCCGTCACCCACAACTACACCGGCTATCCGATGATCCGGCACGCCCGGGCGATGATCGAGGCGGGCGAGCTCGGCAAGATCCGCGTCGTGCAGGTTGAGTACGCCCAGGGCTGGCTCTCGACGAAGCTCGAGGACAGCGGCCAGAAGCAGGCGGCCTGGCGAGTCGACCCGGCGCGCTCCGGCGCCGGCGGCTGCATCGGCGACATCGGCACCCACGCCTACAACCTCGCCTGCTTCGTCTCCGGCCTCACCCTCGACAGCCTGTGCGCCGACCTCTCGACCTTCGTCGACGGCCGGCGGCTCGACGACAACGCCAACCTGATGCTGCGCTTCCAGGGCGGCGCCAAGGGCATGCTGTGGGCGAGCCAGGTCGCCCCCGGCAACGAGAACGCCCTCAAGCTGCGCATCTATGGCGAGAAGGGCGGACTGAACTGGGAGCAGGAACAGCCGAACGATCTGTGGTGGTCGCCGCTCGGCCAGCCGACGGTGAAGCTCACCCGCGGCACCGGCGCGGTGAACGCGGCCGGCGCCCGCGTGACCCGCATCCCGTCCGGCCATCCTGAAGGCTACCTGGAAGGCTTCGCGACCATCTACACCGAGGCGGCGCGGGCGATCCGCGCCGCCCGCACGGGTGAACCGCTCGATCCGGCGGTGACCTTCCCCTCCGTCGACGACGGTGTCGCGGGCGTCGCCTTCATCGAGGCGGCGGTCCGCTCCAGCGCCGCCGGCGGGACATGGGAAAAGGTGTGAGCGAGCCCGAAAAGCGCTGTTGCGCAGTTTAGTGTTTGATGCTTAGTATTCTGAAGCACTAAACATGGAGCGCCCCGACACGAGGGCGCCCGAGGGAACGCAGACTTTCGGTCGAAAATGCCCGGATCGACGGCGCCGCCGTAGCGGCGCCGGTGGCGACGACGCCGGTCTCACCGGCCGGCGCACACGTGGGCGCATGGGAGGAGAGAGCAATGAGGAAGCTTCTGTTGTCGACGGCCGCCGCGGTCGTCGTCGGGGCGCCGCTCGTGGGGGCGACGGGCGCCAAGGCCGAAACCCTGACACTGTGCTGGGCGGCCTGGGACCCGGCGAACGCGCTGGTCGAACTGTCGAAGGACTTCACCGCCCAGAGCGGCATCGACATGAAGTTCGAGTTCATTCCGTGGCCGAACTACACCGATCGCATGCAGAACGAGCTCAACTCCAAGGGCAAGCTCTGCGACCTCGTCATCGGTGACAGCCAGTGGATCGGCGGCGCCGCCGAGAACGGACACTACGTCAAGCTGAACGACTTCTTCGCCAAAGAAGGCATCAGCATGGACAGCTTCCTGCCGGCGACGGTCTACGCGTACTCGACCTGGCCGAAGGGCTCCGACAACTACTGGGCGCTGCCGGCGATGGGCGACGCGCTCGGCTGGACCTACCGCAAGGACTGGTTCGCACGGCCCGAGCTGCAGGCCGAATTCAAGGAGAAGTACGGCCGCGACCTCGCCCCGCCGAAGACCTGGGACGAGCTGAAGCAGGTGGCCGAGTTCTTCCAGAAGCGCGAGATCGACGGCAAGACCGTCTACGGCGCGGCGATCTTCACCGAGCGCGGCTCGGAAGGCATCACCATGGGCGTCACCAACGCCCTCTATCCCTATGACTTCAAGTACGAGAACCCCGAGAAGCCCTACGACATGGAGGGCTACGTCAACAGCCCCGACGCCGTGAAGGGTCTCGAGGCCTACAAGGCGATGTACGACTGCTGCACGCCGCCGGGCTATACCAACGCCTACATGCAGGAGAACCTCGACGCGTTCACGTCCGGCCAGGTGGCCATGATGATGAACTGGTTCGCCTTCTTCCCCGGCCTCTACAAGAACGAGAACGTCGGCGGCGACAAGATCGGCTTCTTCGTCAACCCCGAAGAGATCGTCAAGGGCTCGACGCTCGGCGGCCAGGGCATCTCCGTCGTCGCCTATTCCGACAAGCAGGACGCCGCTCTGCAGTACATCAAGTGGTTCGCGCAGAACGACGTGCAGGCGAAGTGGTGGTCGCTCGGCGGCTATTCCTGCGCCAAGTCGGTGCTGGAAGCGCCGGGCTTCGCCGACACCGCGCCGTTCGCCGCAGACTTCCTCGTCGCCATGGGTCAAGTGAAGGACTTCTGGCAGGAGCCGGCCTACGCGCAGTTGCTGCTCGCCATGCAGGAGCGCGTCCACGACTACGTCGTCGCCAACCAGGGCACGGCGAAGGAAGCCCTCGACAAGCTCGTCGCCGACTGGACCGAGATCTTCGAGGACGAAGGCAAGCTCTGACAGGGCTGATGCTCTGACACCGTCCTCCGGCCCGGTTCGCCGGGCCGGGGAAGGTTTCCCGGGCGACGTCACACCAAGCCGGGAGCGCGCGCCTCGCGTGCGCTCCCCTCGCCGCCCCGCGCCGGGACGGCGCCCGCCAACCGCCATCGCGAACGGGCCCGATGACCGACATCCCAGACCGCGACCTTTCAAACCGAGGAACCGTCGCCGAGCGGGTCGCCGCCGCGACGCCCGCGGGCATCGCCCGGAAGGTGAGCGGCTTCTCCGACCGCACCATCGCCTGGCTGTTCATCGGCCCGACCGTTCTCCTGCTCCTGGCGATCAACATCTTCCCGCTGATCTGGGCGGTGCAGCTGTCGTTCACCAATTATGCGGCCAACAAGCTGAACGCCACGGTCGCGTGGGTGGGCGTGCGCAACTATTCGCGCATCCTCGCCGACGAGGACATCTGGCAGCGCATGCAGGCGACGGCGCACTTCGTCGTCTGGACGATCGTTCTGGAAGTACTGATCGGCTTCGCCCTGGCGCTTCTCATCAACCGGCAGTTCCGCGGCCACTCGTTCTGGACGACCGTCATCCTGCTGCCGATGATGCTGTCGCCGGCCGTCGTCGGCACCTTCTGGAAGCTTTTGTTCCAGACGCAGATCGGGCCGTTCAACTACGTCATCTCGTTCTTCACCGGCATCCCGCCGTCGTCCTTCGACATGGTCGGCGAGGTTTCGCTGGCGCCGTGGTCGATCGTCATCGTCGACGTCTGGATGTGGACGCCCTACGTCATGCTGATCTGCCTCGCCGGCCTGCGCTCGGTGCCGGACTACATCTACGAGGCGGCCGAGGTCGACCGGGCGTCGTCCTGGCGGACCTTCTGGTCGATCACGCTGCCGATGGTGCTGCCGTTCCTGATGCTGGCAGTGCTGTTCCGCGCCATCGAGAACTTCAAGATGTTCGACATGGTGGCGCTGCTCACCTCGGGCGGGCCGGGCTCGACCACCGAGCTCGCCTCCATCACGCTCAAGCGCGAGGCGTTCGAGAAGTGGCGAACCGGCTACTCCTCCGCCTTCGCCATCATCCTGTTCGTGACGATCTTCGGCGCCGCCAACATCTACGTGAAGGCGCTGAACGCGGTGAAGAACCGGTGA
>CAZDCR010000034.1:0-13392 GCA_964503995.1 uncultured Segnochrobactrum sp. | reverse complement strand
GTCGGACGCCATCGCCTATCCGCCGAAGGTGTTCGCCGACCCGTCGCTGCAGGGCTACGTCAACCTGTTCACCACCCGCTCGCGCCAGACGCCGGAATACATGGACAGTCTGCCGGCACCTGAGACCTGGTACGACGAGCTCGTCCGCAATCAGAACATGGTGATCGTCGGGCCGTCGAAGTTCGGCGAGCGCTTCATGAACTCGCTGATCATCGGCTTCGGCTCGACCTTTCTCGCGGTCTTCCTCGGCACGCTGGCGGCCTACGCGTTCTCGCGCTTCCGCATCCCGCTCGCCGACGACCTGATGTTCTTCATCCTGTCGACCCGGATGATGCCACCGATCGCCGTCGCCATCCCGATCTACCTGATGTACCGCGAGCTCGGCCTGTCCGACACCAAGCTCGGCATGATCATCCTCTACACGGCGGTGAACGTCTCGCTCGCCGTGTGGCTCTTGAAGGGCTTCATCGACGAGATCCCGCGCGAATACGAGGAGGCGGCGATGATCGACGGCTACACGCGGCTGCAGGCGTTCCGCAAGGTGGTGCTGCCGCAGGCGGCCACCGGCATCGCCGCGACGGCGATCTTCTGCCTGATCTTCGCCTGGAACGAGTACGCCTTCGCGGTGCTGCTCACCTCCGGCAATGCGCAGACGGCACCGCCGTTCATCCCGATCATCATCGGCGAGGGCGGCATGGACTGGCCGGCCGTTGCCGCCGGCACGACGCTCTTTCTCATCCCGATCGTCGTGTTCACCGTGCTGCTCCGCAAGCACCTGTTGCGCGGCATCACCTTCGGAGCGGTGCGCAAATGAGCGGCGAGACCGAAGCCCCGGTCCGGCGCGGCCGCACCGCCGCCGCGCCCTCGCGCTGGCCGCGCTTCGCCCGGCGCGGGATCATGGAGAACATCGCCATCGCCGTCATCGGCATCGGCGTCGTCATGCTGATGCAGCCGCTGTCGCTGTGGCTCTACGGCTGGTCGTTCGCCACCATCCTGACGGGGACGGTGATGTTCATGATCGTCTCGAAGTTTCCGGCGTGAGGGTGGCGTAGATGGCCGAGATCCGCGTCGAGCACCTGCACAAGACCTTCGGCACCTTCACCGCCGTGAAGGACTCGAGCTTCACCGTCCACGACGGCGAGTTCTTCGTCATGCTTGGGCCCTCGGGCTGCGGCAAGACGACGACGCTCCGGATGATCGCCGGGCTGGAACTGCCGACCTCCGGCCAGATCCTGCTCGGCGGCGAGGACGTCACCTTCAAGCGCGCCGCCGATCGCGACATCGCCTTCGTCTTCCAGCTGTTCGCCCTCTATCCGCACATGAGCGTGCGCCAGAACATCGGCTTCCCGCTGAAATGCGTCGGCACGCCAAAGGCGGAGATCAAGCGGCGGGTGGAGGAGACGGCCCGCATCCTGCGCATCACGCCGCTCCTCGACAAGTCCGTCTCGGGGCTGTCGGGCGGCGACCGCCAGCGCGTCGCCCTCGGCCGCTCGATCGTCCGCGAGCCGATGTGCTTCCTGATGGACGAGCCGCTCGGGGCGCTCGACAGCGAGTTCCGCACCCTGATGTGCCATGAGCTCCGCAGCCTGCACGACCGGCTGAAGGCGACCACCGTCTACGTCACCCACGACCAGCTCGAGGCGATGGCGATGGCCGACAAGATCGCCGTGATGAACCACGGCGTCATCGAGCAGTTCGCGACGCCGCAGGAGATCTACGACCACCCGGCGACGATGTTCGTCGCCGACTTCATCGGCTCGCCGTCGATGAACTTCCTCGCCTTCCGCGGCGCGCTCGCCCCCGGCCAGCAGGCGGTGACGGTCGACGGCGTCGAGGTCGCGGTGCCGGCCGCCCGCGAGGCACGGCCCGAGGCCGACCTCGTGCTGGGCGTGCGGCCGGAGCACATCCGCTTCGTCAGTGACGGCGGCGTGCGAGGCGAGGTGTTCGGCGCCGAATATCTCGGCACCACCCAGATCGTCACCGTGCGCACGGCCGGCGGCACCGTGAAGGCGCGCGTGCCGGCAACCGTGCCGGTCGCGGCCGGCGACCAGCTCGGCCTCGCCTTCAACGGTGCGCGGCTGTCGGTTTTCGGCAAGGACGACGGCCGCGCCGTGCGCACGGCGCTCTATGAAGGGGCCGCCCATGGCTGAGGTGCGCATCGATCTCGTCTCGAAGGCCTTCGGCACCATCCAGGCGGTCGAGGACCTGTCATTGACGGTGGCGGACGGCGAGTTCGTCGTGCTTCTGGGCCCGACCGGCGCCGGCAAGACGACGACGCTGCGCCTCGTCGCCGGCCTCGAGAAGCCCGACCACGGCCGCGTCTCGATCGGCGGCCGCGACGTCACCAGCCTGCCGCCGGCCGAGCGCGACGTCGCCTTCGTCTTCCAGCAGTATTCGCTCTACCCGCACCTGTCGGTCTACGAGAACCTCGCCTTCCCGTTGCGCTCGCCCACCCGGCGCGTGCCGGAGGACCAGATCAAGGCGACGGTGACGCGGATCGCTACCATGCTGCGCATCGCCCACAAGCTCGAAAACCGCGCGACGCGGCTTTCCGGCGGCGAGATGCAGCGCGTCGCCATCGGCCGGGCGCTTGTGCGGCGCCCGTCGATCTACCTGATGGACGAGCCGCTCTCCTCGCTCGACGCGAAGCTGCGCGGCGAACTGCGCCTCGAGCTGAAGCGCATCCAGGTCGAGCTCGGCGTCACCATCCTCTACGTCACCCACGACCAGATCGAGGCGATGACGATGGCCTCGCGCGTCGGCGTGATGGAGGAGGGTCGCCTCGTGCAGGTCGGCACGCCGCGCGAGATCTACGAGAACCCGGCGACCGTCTACGTCGCCACCCGTCTCGGCCAGCCGGCGATCAACCTGGTGCCGCCCTCAGTGCTGCCGCAGGTGGCGACGCCGCCGGGCACGGCGACGATCGGCGCCCGCACAGAGCACCTCGACATCCGCCGCGTCGCCGGCGGCGGCATCGGAACCGTCGCGCGCATCGAGCATCTCGGCGACCAGAACCACCTGCACGTCGACGTCGCCGGCCACCACCTCGTGACGCTGACCGACTCCGACGTCGCCCTCGACGTTGGCGACCGGGTGAACCTCGACGTCCGCGGCGCGCTGTTCTTCGGCGCCGACGGCCGGCGTATCGCGGCGTGAGAGGCAAAGCATGACGACCGCCGGGAGACCCGCATGACCACAACCCTCGATGCCGCCGGCCGCAGGGCCCTGATCGAGACGGTAGCCGCCGCCGTCATCGCCCGCGCCGACGAGCTCACCGCCCTCGACCAGGCGATCGGCGACGGCGACCACGGCCTCAACATGAAGCGCGGCTTCGAGGCCGTGCTCGCCGATCTCGACGCCATCGCGGCAAAGCCTTTGCCGGAGGGGCTGAAGCAGATCGGCACGACGATGGTGATGAAAGTCGGCGGCGCCTCCGGCCCGCTTTACGGCACGCTGTTCCTGCAGCTCGGCAAGAGCCTTGCGGAGCTTGCCCCCGACGCGGTGCCGAGCCGCGCCGAGCTCGCCGCCGCGCTGGAGGCTGCGATCGTCGCGGTGAAGTCGCGCGGCAAGTCGGAGGTCGGCCAGAAGACGCTGCTCGACGTGCTGGCGCCCGTGCAGGCAGCGCTCGCCGACGGCGCCGATGCGGCGGCCATCGCCGCCTGCGCCCACGCGGCGGCGGCCGCCACCGTGCCGCTGAAGGCGATCCGCGGCCGCGCCTCCTTCCTCGGCGACCGGTCGATCGGCCACATGGACCCCGGGGCGCGGTCGAGCGAAATCCTCATTTCCGCCCTGGCGGGCCTCGCCGGCGGCGAGCAGGGAGCGGCGGTATGAACGACAAGGTGGGCATCGTCATCGTCTCGCACTCGCCGGACGTCGCCAAGGGTGCGGCCGACATGGTGCGCCAGATGGTCGGCAACGAGGTGCCGCTCGCCTTCACCGGTGGCGACCCCGGCGGCGGCCTCGGCACCAGCGTCGAGACCATTCTCGCGGCGATCGACCGGGCTTGGTCTGAGAAGGGCGTCGCCATCCTCGTCGACCTCGGCGGCGCCGAGACCAACAGCGAGATGGCGATCGAGATGTTGCCGGAGGACCGGCAGGGCCGCGTCGTCGTCTGCAACGCCCCGATCGTCGAGGGCGCCGTGATGGCGGCGACCGAGGCGTGGGGCGGCGCCACGCTCGACGAGGTACGGCGCACCGCCGAGGAGCTTTCGCCGGCGTGAGCGCACTGCTCCACGGCACGACAAACGGGTGACGGGACCATGACTGACGGGGCGCCTGTGAACGGATCGGTGCTGTTGACCCACGAGGTCGGCCTGCACGCGCGGCCGTCGGTGAAGCTGACCAAGCTCGCCAAGGGCTTTTCCTCCAAGATCGAGCTCGCCTCTGCCGAGGGCGGGCCGTGGATCGACGCCAAGTCGATCGTCAAGGTGATGGCGGCGAAGGCGCCGAAGCACACCGTGCTGCACTTCCGCGCCGAGGGCCCGGACGCCGAGGCGGCGGTGGCGGCGCTGATCGACCTCGTCGCGAGCGACTTCCCCGAGCAGCCCTCGGAGAGCGCGGCGCGGTGAGCGCCGCCGCCCCCTCCGCGCCGGCGTCGTCGCGCCCGGCTGTCCTGACCGGCCGCCCGGCGTCACCGGGCTTCGCCGCCGGACCGCTCGTCGTCCAGGCCGAGCGCACCGGCGGCCGCCGCCGCGCCGGTACGCCAGCGGAGGAGCGCGCGGCGCTGCAGGCCGCGCTCGCGACGGCCGCGGCCGACCTCGCCACCCTGGCGGCCGAGGCTTCCGGCGACGCCGCCGACATCCTCGAGTTCCAGATCGCGCTGATCGAGGACGACGCACTGTCGGGCCCGGCGCTGGAGGCGATCGCCGGCGGCACGCCGGCCGAACGCGCCTGGGCTGACGCCATCGGCGTGCTGATCGCCGACTACGAGGCGACCGAGGACGACTATTTTCGCGCCCGCGCCGCCGATCTGCGCGACCTTTCCGAACGGGTCGCGATGGCGCTGTCCGGCGAGGCACAGGCCGGGCTCTCGCTGCCCGAAGGCGCCGTGCTCTTCGCCGCCGACCTCGCGCCATCGCGCTTCCTCGCCGCCGACTGGAGCGGCCGCGGCATTGCGCTTTCCGCCGGCAGCGCCACCAGCCACGTCGCCATGCTGGCCCGCGCCCGCGGCGTGCCGATGGTGACCGGCCTCGGCACGCTCAGTGGCGCCGGTGCGCTCGGTACGTCGGCCTTGTCCGGCGCCCCTGCCCTGCTCGACGGCGAGGCTGGCACGCTCATGCTTTCGCCGGACGCGGCCGCCACCGCCGCCTTCGCCGCCCGCCGCCGCACGGCCGAGGCCGCCGCCGTGCACGCCGCCGCCGCCGCCACGGGCGCCGCGGTGACCGCCGACGGCACCGCCATCGCCGTCCACATCAACGTCGCCGATCCGGCCGAGCTCGACCGCCTCGATCCGGCGATCTGCGACGGCATCGGGCTGGTGCGCACCGAGCTCCTCTTCCACGCCCGCGACGGCCTGCCGGACGAGGCGGAGCAAACGGCCGTCTACCGCCGCATCCTCGCCTGGGCGGCGGGACGGCCCGTCACCATCCGCACGCTCGATGCCGGCGGCGACAAGCCGATCCCCGGCTATACGCTCGACGGCGAGATGAACCCCTTCCTCGGCCTGCGCGGCGTCCGCCTTTCGCTGGCGCGACCGGAGGTGTTCGCCGTGCAGCTGCGCGCCCTGCTCGCGGCCGCGACCGACGGCGACCTCAAGGTGATGATCCCGATGGTGTCCGTGCCGGCCGAGATGGTGCGCGTGCGCGCCGCCGTGGCCGAGGCGGCGGCAGCGCTGTCGGCACGCGGCGCGGCCTTCCGCTTGCCGCCGATCGGCATGATGGTAGAGGTTCCCGCAGCGGCGCTGGCCCTCGACACCTTCGACACCGACTTCGTCTCGATCGGCTCGAACGACCTCACCCAGTACACGCTCGCCGCCGGGCGCGACGAGCCGTCGGTCGCCGAGCTCGCCGACACCGCCGAGCCGGCGGTGCTGCGCCTCATCGCCATGGCGGTCGCCGCGGCCGACGCCCGCGGCGTGCCCGTCTCGCTTTGCGGCGATGCCGGCGGCGACCCGCGGCTGGTGCCGCTGCTGCTCGCCGCCGGCCTGCGCTCGCTGTCGATGGCACCGGCTGCGGTCGGCCGCGTCAAGCAGGTGATCGCCGGGCTGTCGCTCGCTTCGGCGCCGGGGTGAGACGGCGATGAGCGCCGAGCCCGCCCTCCGCCAATCGCGTCAGACGCCGGCGGCGATCGCCGCCTACAAGACGATCCTCCGCGACGCCCTCGACCGCCGGCCGTCGGGCATGCGCAAGCGCCTCGCCGAGGCGCTCGGCAAGAACCGTTCGTTCGTCAGCCAGATCGCCAATCCCGCCTATCCGACGCCGATCCCGCCCGGCCACATCGACGCCATCCTCGACATCTGCCATTTCTCGCCGACGGAGCGGGCCTCGTTCCTGGCGGCCTACGCCAGCGCCCACCCGCGCCGCGCGACGGTGGCGAGCGACGCCCGCGAGGGACCCACGCCGCGGACCCGGCCGCTCGCCTTGCGCGTGCCCGATCTCGGCGACGAGGCGAAGAACCGCGAGTTCGACCGCCTCGTGCAGGACCTCGTCACCCGCCTCGCCCGCCTCGCCGAGCCGCCCGGCTGAGGCGGCCACCGACCCGAAGAACACGTGACATCCCAGGGAGCGCCCCGATGAAGAAGCTCATCAACAGCCCGGCCGACGTCCTGACGGAGAGCCTCGCCGGCTTCGCCGCCGCCCACGCCGACATCGTCACGCTCGGCGAGAACGGCGCCTTCGTCCGCCGTGCCACGCCGACGCCCGGCAAGGTGGCGATCATCTCCGGCGGCGGCTCCGGCCACGAGCCGCTGCATGCGGGCTTCGTCGGCCTCGGCATGCTCGACGCCGCCTGCCCCGGCCAGGTGTTCACCTCGCCGACGCCCGACCAGATGATCGCGGCAGCCCAGGCCGTCGACCAGGGCGCCGGCGTGCTCTTCGTGGTGAAGAACTACGAGGGCGACAAGATGAACTTCGAGATGGCGTCGGAAATGGCCGCCGACATCGTCACGGGGGGCACGGCGACCGTCATCACCGACGACGACGTGGCGGTGGAGAAGTCGACCTGGTCGATCGGCCGGCGCGGCGTCGCCGGCACGATGGTGGTCGAGAAGATCGTCGGCGCCGCGGCGGAAGAGGGCATGAAGCTCGCCGACCTCGCGGCACTCGGCACCCGCGTCAATGCCGCCACCCGCTCGATGGGCGTGGCGCTGTCGAGCTGCATCGTGCCGGCGGCGGGCACGCCGACCTTCACGCTGGCCGACGACGAGATGGAGATGGGCGTCGGCATCCACGGCGAGCCCGGCCGGCGGCGCGTCAAGACGATGACGGCCGACGAGATCACTGATGAGATGATCGCCGCGATCACCGGTGACTTCGCCGAAAGCTCGGGCGCCGGCGGCGGCGCGGTGGAGGCGCAGGCGGCGGCCCAGGCCACGGCGGAGACGACGCCCGCCATCGCCGGCCCGCCCGCCGACGGCGGCGACGAGGTTCTCCTCCTCGTCAACGGCTTCGGCGGCACGCCGCTGATGGAGCTCTACCTGATGTACCACGCCGCCCGGCCGCGACTGGAAGCCCGCGGCTTCCGCGTCGTCCGCTCGCTCGTCGGCAACTACGTCACCTCGCTGGAGATGGCCGGCTGCTCTTTGACGGTCACCCGCCTCGACGCCGAGACGACCCGCCTCTGGGACGCCCCGGTGAAGACGGCAGGGCTGCGCTGGGGGGTGTGAGGGACGGGATCGGCAGTCGGCAGTCGGCAGTCGGCAGCGGGCAGGATGGCCGCGCCGCTCTCGAGGCGAACCCTCCCCCCTCGCGGGGGAGGGTAGGGAGGGGGGGCCGCGGGCGAGGCCCGCGAGACAGCGACGGCGCCCGCAACCTCACTTGGAGTTGATTGCGCGCCACAACTCTTCGGCGCATTCTCGGCTCCTGCACCCTGCGCGATCCGCCGCGTTAGCGACGGGCGCCGCTTTATTCGGGGAGATCGGGGATGCGCGCCAGGATCGGGGCGGCCCTTTCGGCCGTCGTTCTCGCGGCCGTCGCGACGACGGTGCTGCCGGCGGCGGGCGGCGGCCCCGCCGAGCCCTTCCGCTATGAGGGAATGTGCGAGGCCTCCGCCGCGGTGGCGCTCGACAACACCCGCTTCGTGGTGGCGAGCGACGATCTCGAGGTGCTGACGGTCTACGAGCGCGGCAAGCCGGCCCCCGTCGCCACCGTGGCGCTCGCCGACGTCACCGACATCGAGGCGGCCGCCCGCATCGGCGACACCGTCTTCTGGCTGACCTCGCACTCGCTCAACAAGCAGGGCGAGGACAAGAAGAAGCGCAAGCTGCTGTTCGCCACGTCGGTCGCACCGGACGGCGCAGTCGCACCCGACGGCGCAGTCGCGCCGGACCGTGCAGTCGCACCCGTGGGGACCGTGTCCCGCACCGTGCGCGCGACCGTCGCGGCGCGGCTCGGGCTGGACGAGGCGGCGCTCGCCACCGCCTTCAACATCGAGGGCCTCGCCGCCACGCCGGACGGCGCGCTGCTCGCCGGTCTGCGCGCGCCGCTGACCGGCGACGGCAAGGCACTGGTCGTGCGGATCGACGATCCGTTCGCGCTGGTCGGGCTCTCCCCGCCGGCGGACGGCAACGCACCCGCGGAGAGCGGGGCGCCGGCGACCGCCGCCGTGTCGACCCTCGACCTCGGCGGCCGGGGCGTTCGCAGCCTCGAGCGGCTCGGCGACGGGCGGTACCTGATCGTCGCCGGGTCGGTCGAGGACGGCGGCCTGCCGCCGGCGCTCTACTGGTGGGACGGCGCGGGCACCGCCACGCCGGGGCCGGCCGTGTCGCTCGACGGCCTGACGCCGGAGGCGCTTTTCGCCTGGAGCGACGGCACGGTGCAGATCCTCGGCGACAACGGCGAGACGTGCAGCGAAGAGGGCGACGACCGCTGGTTCCCGAGCGTCGAGATGCGGCCCTGATCGTGACAGCGAGGACGCGACGCGCGCGGCTCAGCGGCGGCAAGTGCCGAAATAGACGGGGTCCTGCACGCGCTCGTCGGTGACCGCCATGGTCTTCAACAGGCCGGTGGAGCGCACCAGCACGAGGACGGCGACATCCGGCGCGAAGTCGGCGGCGACCGCGAACACCGTGTCGCCGTCGTCGGCCAGCACGTCATAGGCCGACCCGCCGCGCCGCCGCACCACCCCGTCGGCGAGATCGAACACCGATTCCTGCGCCTCCCCGCCGACGAGCGAGGGCAGCTCGCACCGGAACACCTCCGCCGCCCCCGCCCCGGCGGGGAGGAGAAGCAGGGCTGCGAGGGAAAGGGCGACGAGGCGTATCGGCATGAGCGAGGCCGCCTTTTGGGCGCGCGAGAGCAATCCGGCTGGCGCCAGCATGGCACGGATCGGGGCGGGTTTCACGGTGGGTCTGGAGGGCCGTCGCGGCGCCAGCCGACAGCGGTGCCGCGGTTCGACAATCGCCGAAGCCGTACCGCCGCGCTCGTGCGCGGCGACCCCCTCCGGCCGGCTCCGCCGGCCACCTCCCCCACGAGGGGGGAGGGGCGCACTCGCCCGCCTCAGGCCGTTCCTCCCGCGCCATCGCCGCCCGCCGGATCGCGTGAGGCCAGCGCGCGGCGGAGGCGTTCGTTCTCGGACCGCAGGGCCGCAAGCTCGTCCCGCACGGGAGCGAGAGCGACCTGGAGCTCGGTTTCGGTGAAGCGCGGCGTGATGTGCTGCGGGCAGTTCCAGTCGAACGCCTCGACCGCGACGAGGACGAGGCGCTCGACGCGGCCAGGGTAGCCCGGCACTGTCAGCCTCTCCGCCAGCGCCGGATCGTCCGCGGCATCGACGATGCGCATGCGGCCGTATATCTTCAGGCGCTGGCGGTGGGCATAGTCCATCAGGAACAGCGAAACGCGGTCGTTCGCCGTCACGTTGCCGGTAGTGATGGACTGCCGGTTGCCGCGCAGATCGGCGAAGCCGAGCGTCGCGGCGTCGACGGGGGCGAGGAAGCCCGCCGGTCCGCCGCGATACTGCACGTAGGGCCAACCGGTCTCCGAGACGCTGGCGAGATAGAAGCCGTCGCGCTCGGCGATGAAGGCGCGTTCCGGCGAGCCGAGGGGGTCGCCCTGCCCGGCGTCGCTGGCCTCGCCGCGCGCCCGTGCCCGCCCCCACTGCGCCGCGCTGCCATAGTGCTCCTGCGCGGCGGCGACGGCGGGGGTGGTGGCGATCTCGAGATAGCGCGCGCTCATGATGGTTCACCCTCTCGCGGTCGCCGAGCGGCCCCCCGCCCACGGCCAACGTCAGTCCTGCAGGGCCCAGTCGGCGACCTGCCAGCGCAGCTCGCCGCGATCATCGACGATCCGGCCGAGACCGGGGAAGGGCATGTGGGTGGCGGCGATGAGCGCGCCTTCCGACGCGGCGCGGGGGAAGAAGCGGTCGCGCATCGCCTTCGCCGCCGCCTGGTCCTGTTCGAACAGGAAGAAGACGTCGGTCGCCTGCGGGTGCACCACAGGGAAGAGCATGTCGGAGACCATGATCAGGCTCTGGCCGTCGTCCTCGATCCGCACGCCGATCTGCCCGGGGGTGTGGCCGGTGAGGTCGACGATCGAGACACCCGGCACGATCTCGCGCTCGCCGTCGATCGCCTGCAGCTTCGGATAGAGCTTCACGACCTCGCCGGCCATGCGGAAGCTCGTCTGCAGGAAATCCGGCGCGACGCTCTGCTTGGCCGGGTCGGTCCAGTGGAGGACGTCGCGGCGGTCGATGTAGACCTCGGCATTCGGGAAGTTCTTCTTATCCCCGACGATCAGCCCGCCCATGTGGTCCTGGTGCATGTGCGTCACGATCACCGCGTCGATCTGGTCGCGCCGCAGGCCGAGGGCGGCGAGCGCCTGTGGCAGCGCGCCGGTCTCACCGATCGAGCCCGCCGGGCCGGCGTCGATGAGGATGCGGCGCTCGCCGTCCTCGACGAGATACTGGTTGAACAGTAACCGCACGCCGGTCGGCCGTGCCGTGAACTGGGCGACCGCCGCCTGCTCGACCTCGGCGGGGGTACGTCCCGGAAAGTAGGTGTACGGCATGTCGGCATAGCCGTCGGTCAGCGCGGTGACGGTGAAGCGGCCGATGCGGATCTGGGCGAGCGGCGTCACGGCGGAGGGCGCCGCCGGAGCGGTCGTCGCCGTCGCGGCCAGCGCCGGCGCGAGCCCGCCGCCGGTCAGGCCACCCCCGAAAACGCTGCCCCCGAGGACACTGCTCCCGAGGAGCCCGAGGGGAAGGCCGCGGGCGAAGGCACGGCGGGTCAGGTGAGGCATGGCACCCTCCGGTCGATGGGACATGGCGAGGAGCCGTCCGGCCCCTTCCGGCGCCGAGAAAGCTAGGATATCCAAATCCGGCCGAGTACCCTGCAGTCTCGAGAGTGTTCCTCCCGATTTCTGGAAGACCCAGGATGGATCGCTTCGAGGCGATGGCGGTGCTGCTGGCGGTCGTCGAGGCGGGCAGCCTGTCGGCGGGCGCGCGGCGGCTGCACGCCCCCTTGGCGACCGTCAGCCGCAAGGTCGGCGACCTCGAAAGGCACCTCGGCGTGCGCCTCGTCGTGCGCAGCAGCCGCGGCCTGGCACTGACGGGCGAGGGCCGCGCCTTCGTCGCCGCCTCCCGCCGCATCCTGGACGACCTCGGCGCGGCGGAGCGGCAGGCGGCCGGCGACCACGGCGCCCTGCGCGGCGGGCTGCACGTGACGGCGCCGATCGCCTTCGGCGAGCGCCACCTCATGCCGGTCGCGCTCGACTTCCTGCAGGAGCACCCGGAGATCGACCTGCGCCTGACCCTCGTCGACCGGCAGGTCAGCCTCGCCGACGAGCACATCGACGTCGCCCTGCGGATCGGCCATCTCGCCGACAGCGCACTGGTCGCGACCCGGGTCGGCACGGTGCGTCGGGTGATCTGCGCCAGCCCGGGCTACCTCGCCTGTCGCGGCGTGCCACACCGGCCGGACGACCTCGCCGGCCACGACGGCATCAGCTTCCAGGGCTTCGCCACCGCGCCGGAATGGCGCTATCGGGGCGACAGTGCGGCGTTCGCCGTCGACCCGCGCCCGAAGCTCGCCGTCAACACTACGGAGGCCGCCATCCGGGCGGCGCTGGCAGGCGTCGGCATCGTCCGCATGCTCTCCTACCAGGTCGCGGACCGGTTGGCGTCCGGAGAGCTGCAGGAAGTGCTGACGGCATTCGCCCCCGAGCCGCTGCCGGTGACCCTCCTCCACGCGCCCCTCGACCCGCTGCCCCTGAAGGTCCGCCGCTTCCTCGACTGGACCGCGCCCCGCCTCAGGGCGAGCCTGGCGGGGTGACGTGTGTGGTGTGCGGGGTCATGGCCGCGGCGCCTGCGGGCGGCAGTAGGCAGTGGGCTATGGGCTTTGGGCTGTGGCAGTGGGCTGTAGCGCCTGCAGGGCGCCCACCCTCCCCCGCGGGAGGGTCGGACCGCGTCAGCGGTCCGGGGAGGGCCGCCGGCGGCGTCAGCCGACGGCGGGCGACGGCTCGGCAGTCTCCGACGCCGTACCGCCGCGCTCGCGCGGCGGCCCCCTCCGGCCGGCTGCGCCGGCCACCTCCCCCACGAGGGGGGAGGAGGCGCGCCAAACCCCTCCGCCGTCATCCCGGACCAGCGAGGCGCAGCCGAGCGCCTGATCCGGGACCCAGGAGGAGCCAAGTCGCGCGAAACGCGCGACGCAGCATGCGCGCTTCCAGCGCGCTCTTCTTGCGCTGGGCCCCGGCTCGGCGGTCGGCTGCGCCTCCCTTGGCCGGGGTGACGATCGAAGCGACCGTGGACGCAGACGCCGTGCGTCATGTCCTGATCGGCTGGACCTCAACTGCCGCAATGCTATTCTTCTCCGATGGGGTTCGGCGTCTTCATCCACCGATCGGATTCGATCTACGCCGACATACCGGCGGAGCGATACCAGTTTCCGAGACAGTATCTCGGGCGCGTGACAGCCTGTGTCGGCAGCTGGATCATTTACTACGAGCCGAGCAAGATAACTAACTCAAAAGGTTATCATGCTATAGCGCGAGTACAAAAGGTTATTGATGACCCGCATGCGAACGGCATGCATTATGCGATTGTAGAGCCGGGAAGCTACCTCGATTTTCAACAACCCGTGCCGTTCAACGGCGTACTTGGCATTGTCGAGAGAAGCGTCCTGAACTCTGCGGGTCAGATTTCAGGCCGTGCGCAGGCTGCTGTCAGGGTCATTCCGGACAGCGACTATCAGCGCATCACCGCTCTCGGTCTCAGCGCGGGCGATGTCGTGCTCCCCCGGGTAGG
>CAZDCR010000033.1:312-19816 GCA_964503995.1 uncultured Segnochrobactrum sp. | reverse complement strand
CGTCACCCTCAAGCAGTTGCGCGCCCTCGCCGCCGTGGAACGGACCGGGGCCATCACCGCGGCCGCGAACGAGCTCGCCGTTACCCCGCCGGCGGTGACGGCGCAGATCCAGCTGCTCGAGCGCATCGTCGGCCTGCCGGTGCTGGAGCGGGTGGGCGCGACCTTCCGCCCGACCGTCGCCGGACGCGAGCTCCTCGACGCCGCCACCCGCATCGAGCAGGCGCTCGCCGAGTGCGGCGGCGCGCTCGATGCCCTGAAGAGCCTCGACGCCGGCCAGGTCGCCGTCGGCGTCGTCTCCACCGCCAAGTACTTCGCCCCGCACGCGCTCGCCGCCTTCGCCCGCGCCAACCCGCGCATCGACCTCAAGCTCGTCGTCGGCAACCGCGCCGAGATCATCGCCGGCCTCGAGCGCCTCGACCTCGACGTCGCCATCATGGGCCGCCCGCCGGAGGGGCTCGACGTCGAGGCGGAGGCGATCGGCGAGCACCCGCACGTCGTCGTCGCCGACCCCGCCCATCCACTGGCCGGCCGGCGGGCGATCCCGGCGGCGGTGATCGCCCGCGAGCGCCTGATCTCCCGCGAGGACGGCTCCGGCACCCGCGCGCTTACCGAGCGCCTGTTCGAATCGCTCGACGAGCGGCCGCGCTACGCCCTCGAGATGGGCTCGAACGAGACGATCAAGCAGGCCGTCATCGCCGGTCTCGGCATCTCGCTGATCTCCGCCCACACGGTGGCCGCCGAAGTCGCCGACGGTCGCCTGGCGATCCTCGACGTGGCGGGGCTGCCGATCGTCCGCCAGTGGTACGTCGTGCGCATGCGCGGCAAGCGCTTCCTGCCGGCGGCGCGCCGCCTGCACGCCTTCCTGAAGGCGGAGGCGAACCGCTTCCTGCCGGTGGTGCCGGGCCTGCAGGCCGAGGAGCCGCCGCGCCGCCGCGCGCGAAACTGATCCCGCCGCATCTGCCGCGGGGAAAAGTCCTTCCGCCGGATGGCCTCGGCGAGGGGAAGCCATCCTCGTTCATCCATCCTACACAGGGTGAATTGTCTCCGCCGCTGCGGCTTGCTACAGGTGATGAAAATCACCCTCCGCCCAGCCGCCACTCAGAGCGGTGCCGCGAACGGGTCGGTCCTTCCAGGGGCGAACGAAGACAATATGGAATATTTCCTCCAGCAGCTCATCAATGGAATCACGCTGGGCTCGATCTATGGGCTCATCGCCATCGGTTACACGATGGTCTACGGCATCATCGGCATGATCAACTTCGCCCACGGCGACATCTTCATGGTGGGCTCGTTCATCGCCCTGATCATGATCATCGCGCTGGGGCTGACCGCCGGTTCGGCGATCGCGGTGATCATCCTCTCTCTGTTGCTGGTGCTGGTGCTGGCGATGGTGCTGACCTCGGCCTGGGGCTGGTCGGTGGAGCGCATCGCCTACCGGCCGCTGCGCGGTTCCTTCCGCCTCGCGCCGCTGATCACCGCCATCGGCATGTCGATCATCCTGCAGAACTTCGTGCAGATCGCCCAGGGCGCCCGGGTGAAGCCGCTGCAGCCGATCATCACCGGCGGCTACACCGTGATGGACAGCGGCGGCTTCGCCGTGCAGGTCTCCAACATCCAGATCCTCATCGTCATGACGACGGTGATCCTGATGGTGGCCTTCTCGCTGCTGATCTCGCGCACCTCGCTTGGCCGCGCCCAGCGCGCCTGCGAGCAGGACCGGCGGATGGCCTCGCTCCTCGGCATCGACGTCGACCGGACGATCTCGCTCACCTTCGTCATGGGCGCAGCCTTGGCCGCCGTCGCCGGCCTGATGTACCTGCTCTACTACGGCGTCATCGACTTCTTCATCGGCTTCGTCGCCGGCGTGAAGGCGTTCACCGCGGCGGTGCTCGGCGGCATCGGCTCGCTGCCCGGCGCGATGCTCGGCGGGCTGCTGCTCGGCCTCATCGAGACGTTCTGGTCCGGCTATTTCTCGGTCGAGTACAAGGACGTCGCCGCCTTCTCCATCCTCGCCATCGTGCTGATCTTCCTGCCTTCCGGGCTGCTCGGGCGGCCGGAAGTCGAGAAGGTGTGACAGACATGGCGGCTCGTACCGAGCATTCCGTCGCGGCCTCCTTCAAGGACGCCGCGATCGCCGCGGTGATCGCGCTCGCCCTGTTCGGCCCGCTCGTCGGGCTGCGCACCGAGGTGACCACCGGTGGCCTGTTCCTGTCGCAGCGCTGGGGTGACGTTGCAGTCGCAGTGGCCGTCGTCTTCGTCGGCCGGCTCCTCCTCAATCTGTTCGTCTTCAAGACCGACCGTCCGGCCACCAACTGGCTCTCGGGGATGAAGCTGTCCTCCGGGACGCTCGCCCGCATCGGCCCGGTGTTCGGCCCCCTGATGCTCGGCCTCGCGCTGACGCTGCCGTTCATCCTGCTCTTCGGCGCGCCGAGCCAGAGCCGCTACTACATCGACCTCGGCATCCTCGTGCTCACCTACGTGATGCTCGGCTGGGGTCTCAACATCGTCGTCGGCATGGCCGGCCTGCTCGATCTCGGCTACGTCGCCTTCTACGCCGTCGGCGCCTATTCCTACGCGCTGCTCGCCTTGAACTTCGGCTGGTCGTTCTGGCTCTGCCTGCCGCTCGCCGGCTTCCTCGCCGCACTCTGGGGCATCACGCTGGGCTTCCCGGTGCTGCGCCTCAGGGGCGACTATCTCGCCATCGTGACGCTCGCCTTCGGCGAGATCATCCGCATCGTGCTGCTCAACTGGTACGATTTCACCGGCGGCCCGAACGGCCTCAACAACATCCCGCGGCCGAGCTTCTTCGGCCTCGAGTTCGACCGCTCGCCGGACGGCTTCGCCGCCACCTTCGGGCTCGAGTTCGCGGCGATCCACCGCATCATCTTCCTCTATTACCTGATCCTGGCGCTGGCGCTGCTCACCGCCTTCATCACCGTGCGCGTCCGAAGAATGCCCGTTGGCCGCGCCTGGGAGGCGCTCCGCGAGGACGAGATCGCCTGCCGCTCGCTCGGCATCAACACGACGACGACGAAGCTCACGGCCTTTGCCATGGGTGCGATGTTCGGCGGCTTCGCCGGCTCCTTCTTCGCCACCCGCCAGGGCTTCATCTCGCCGGAATCCTTCACCTTCATCGAATCGGCGGTGATCCTCGCGATCGTCGTGCTCGGCGGCCTCGGCAGCCAGATCGGCGTCGTCATCGCGGCGATCGTGCTGATCGGCGGCTTCGAGATCTTCCGTGACTTCGCCGAGTACCGCATGCTCGTGTTCGGCATGGCGATGGTGCTGATCATGGTCTGGCGCCCGCGCGGCCTGATCTCCACCCGAAAGCCGACGATCGCGCTCGGCAAGGCGAAGGCGATCGGCGGCGAACTCGTCGGGGAGGGCCGGGGATGACGCGCTGGACGAAGGATCCGGTGCTCACCGTCGAGCACCTCACCATGCGCTTCGGCGGTCTCACCGCCGTCAACGACCTCACCTTCCAGGCCGGGCGCGGCGACATCACCGCCCTGATCGGCCCGAACGGCGCCGGCAAGACCACCGTCTTCAACTGCATCACCGGCTTCTACAAGCCGACCGAGGGGCGCCTGACGGCGCGCCACGCCGACGGCAAGACCTACCTCCTCGAGCGCATGCCCGACCACGCCATCTCCGGCGAGGCGAAGGTGGCCCGCACCTTCCAGAACATCCGCCTGTTCGGCGGCATGACGCTTCTGGAAAACCTGATGGTGGCGCAGCACGGCCCGCTGATGCGCGCCTCCGTCTTCGGCGTCGGCGGCCTCCTCGGCATCGGCAGCTACCGCAAGGCCGAGCGGGCGGCGATCGACAAGGCGCGCTACTGGCTCGATCGCGTCGGGCTGCTGGAGCGCGCCGACGATCCCGCCGCGGACCTTCCCTATGGCGCCCAGCGGCGGCTCGAGATCGCCCGCGCCATGTGCACCGGCCCGGAGCTCCTCTGCCTCGACGAGCCCGCCGCCGGCCTCAACCCGCGCGAATCCGCCGAACTCAACGAGCTCCTCCTCTACATCCGCCGCGAGCAGGCGACCTCGCTGCTGCTGATCGAGCACGACATGAGCGTCGTCATGGAGATCTCCGACCACGTCGTCGTCCTCGACTACGGCGTCAAGATCTCCGACGGCGAGCCGGAAGCCGTGCGCAACGATCCGAAGGTCATCGCCGCCTATCTCGGCGTCGATGACGAGGAGGTCGAGGCGGTCGAGCACGAGGTCGAGGAAGTCGAGCGGGAGGTGGCGCGATGAGCGAGACCGTCACCGCCCCGGCGCCCACTGCGAAGGCCGCCCCGCGCGGCGCGCCGATGCTGTCGGTGCGCGGCGTCAAGACCTACTACGGCAAGATCATCGCCCTGAAGGGCGTCGACGTCGACGTCCACCCCGGCGAGATCGTCACGCTGATCGGCGCCAACGGTGCCGGCAAGTCGACGCTGATGATGACGATCTTCGGCAACCCGCGGGCGCGCGAGGGCACGATCACCTACGAGGGCCAGGACATCACCGGCCTCGCCACCCACGAGATCGCCCGCCTGAAGATCGCCCAGTCGCCGGAAGGCCGCCGCATCTTCCCGCGCATGACCGTCTACGAGAACCTGCAGATGGGGGCCGCCGTCACCGGCGGCGAACACGTCGAGGCCGACCTCGAGCGCATCTTCACGCTGTTCCCGCGCCTCAAGGAGCGCCTGCCGCAGCGTGGCGGCACGCTGTCGGGTGGCGAGCAGCAGATGCTGGCGATCGCGCGCGCCCTGATGAGCCGGCCGAAGCTGCTGCTGCTCGACGAGCCCTCGCTCGGGCTGGCGCCGCTCATCGTCAAGCAGATCTTCGAGGCCATCAAGATGCTGAACGAGACCGAGGGCCTGACGGTCTTCCTGGTCGAGCAGAACGCCTACCATGCGCTGAAGCTCGCCCACCGCGGCTACGTCATGGTCAACGGCGTCATCACCATGCAGGGCACCGGGCGCGAGCTTCTCGCCCGCGAGGAGGTGCGTGCCGCCTATCTCGAGGGCGGACGGCACTGACGCCCGCCAAAGGGCCAACGAGGGCCCAAGGGTCCGACGAGGAAACGGAATGGGCTTTCTCTTCGAAGAGACGTTCGGCGTCTTCCTGCTCCTGCAGCTCGTCCTCGGCGGCGGCGCTGCCTGGATGACGGGTCGCGCCATTGCGC
Organism: uncultured Segnochrobactrum sp.; assembly: GCA_964503995.1. GTDB lineage: Bacteria > Pseudomonadota > Alphaproteobacteria > Rhizobiales > Segnochrobactraceae > CAMDHY01. Next base: position 14,641 of record CAZDCR010000033.1, on the reverse strand, counting down.
TGTCGTGGCGGCCGGCGTGGTCGCTGTTCTTCTACCTGTTTCTGCTCACCTTCGCCGTTCGCTTCCTCGACTTCGCGCTGTTCGGTGGAACGCTGCTGTCGGCGTACTACTTCATCGTCGACTTCATCATCCTGCTCGTCATCGGTTACCTCGGCATGCGCGTGACGCGCGCCGGCCAGATGGTGAAGCAGTATCCGTGGCTCTATGAGCGCGCGGGCCCGGTCTCGTGGAGGGATCGCAAGCCGGGCGCGGCGTGAGAGTGCCGGCATCGCGGGTGGAAACGGCCAACAAAATGCCGATACCGTTCCATCCGGATTGCGGGCAGTATGTGGCCAAGCGGGGCGACCCCGTGGCCGATTTCGGTCCGACTGTTAGACTTCCGGAGGAGTAAGCAATGAAGAAAGCTCTCTTGGCGAGCGTCGCGCTCGCGTTCGGCGCGACGATGTCGTCCGCCGCTTTCGCCGACATCATCATCGCCACGGCCGGCCCGATGACCGGGCAGTACGCCTCGTTCGGCGCGCAGATGAAGGCGGGTGCCGAGCAGGCCGTCGCCGACATCAACGCCGCCGGCGGCGTCAATGGCGAGAAGCTGGTCCTCGAGATCGGCGACGACGCCTGCGATCCGAAGCAGGCCGTCGCCGTCGCCAACCAGATGGCGTCCAAGGGCGTCAAGCTGATGGCCGGCCACTTCTGCTCGGGCTCGTCGATCCCCGCCAGCGCCGTCTATTCCGAGGAAGGCATCATCCAGATCTCGCCGGCCTCCACCAACCCGAAGTTCACCGACGAGCGTCCGGGCGAAGGCATCTTCCGCGTCTGCGGTCGTGACGACCAGCAGGGCCAGGTCGCCGGCAAGTTCATGGCCGAGACCTTCAAGGACAAGAAGGTCGCGATCCTTCACGACAAGTCCGCCTACGGCAAGGGTCTCGCCGACGAGACCAAGAAGTACATGAACGAAGCCGGCAAGGAAGAGGTCGTCTACGAGGCCTACACCGCCGGTGAGAAGGACTACACGGCGATCGTGTCGAAGCTGAAGTCGGAAGGCGTCGACGTCGTCTACATCGGCGGCTACCACACCGAAGCCGGCCTGATCCTGCGCCAGATGCGCGACCAGGGCCTGAACGCGCTGCTGATCTCCGGCGACGCGCTCGTCACCGACGAGTTCTGGACGATCACCGGCCCGGCCGGCGAAGGCACGCTGATGACCTTCTCGCCCGACCCGCGCAAGAACGAAGTCGCCAAGCCCGTCGTCGAAGCCCTGCGCGCCAAGGGCATCGAGCCGGAAGGCTACGTCCTCTACACCTACGCCGCCATCCAGGCGTGGGCCGAGGCCGTGAAGAACGCCGGCTCCACCGAGACCGAAGCCGTCACGAAGGCGCTCGATGAGGGCTCCTTCTTCACCGTGCTGGGCGAGCTCGAGTTCAACGACAAGGGCGACGTGACCCTGCCGGGCTACGTCTTCTACGAGTGGAAGGACGGCAAGTACGACTACTACACGCCCTGATCGGCACTTCCGATCGGCGTAGGCGGCCTCCCGTCTCCCGCTCCGCGGGAGGGCAGCGCTCCTCTCCCTTCTCCCGCTTTGCGGGAGAAGGTGGCGCGCAGCGCCGGATGAGGGCCGCACCGCGCCAGCGGTGCGGAAGCCCAGACCACCGAGCCTACCGAAGCCCCGGCGCTCGCGCCGGGGCTTCTCTTTTGCGCCCCCGCGGGGGAGGCTGCGCTCCGGGATTCGCCACCGGAGGACCGACGTGAGACCGGGACCGCTCAACCTGATCACCGACGTGCCGGGCCTTGCCATCGGCCACGCCGACGACTTGGCGCTCAAGTCCGGCGTCACCGTCATCGTCCCCGACGAGCCCGCCGTCGCCTCGGTGATGGTGCTGGGCGGCGCGCCGGGCTCGCGCGACACCGAGCTCCTTGCTCCCGACCAGACGGTGCCGGCGGTCGACGCGATTGTGCTGTCGGGCGGCTCCGCCTTCGGTCTCGACGCCGCTGGCGGCGTGCAGGCGCGCTTCGCCGAGATCGGCCGCGGCTTTTCGATCGGCAAGGCGGTGGTGCCGATCGTGCCCGGCGCCATCCTGTTCGACCTCCTGAACGGCGGCGACAAGGCCTGGGGCCGCTATTCGCCCTACCGCGAGCTCGGCTACGCGGCCGCGACGAACCTCGCCCCCGGCGCCATCCTCCTCGGCACCATCGGCGCCGGCGCCGGGTGCAGCGTCTCCGGCCCGAACGGCGGCGCCCTGAAGGGCGGCCTCGGCTCCGCCTCCGCCGTGCTGCCGAACGGCATCACGGTCGGCGCCATCGTCGCGGTGAATGCGCTGGGTTCCGCCACCATCGGCGATGGCCCGCACTTCTGGGCCGCCGCCTTCGAGGAGGGCGACGAGTTCGGCGGCCTCGGCTGGCCGTCGCCGATCCCGGCCTCGGCGCGGGCGATCCGTACCAAGTTCGGCGCCGTCTCCTCCCTCGCCAACACCACGATCGGCCTCGTCGCCACCGACGCGACGCTGACCAAGGCCGAGGCCCGCCGCTTGGCCGTGATGGCCCACGACGGCTTCGCCCGCGCCCTCTGGCCCTCCCACACGCCCTATGACGGCGACACCATCTTCGCCCTCTCGACCGCCCGCCAGCCGCTCGGGACCGCGGCGACGGACTTCCTCGAGCTCGGCGCGGCGGCCGCGGCGGTGATGGCGCGCGCGGTGGCGCGCGGCGTCTACGCCGCAACCCCCGCCGACGGCGACCCGTGGCCGACCTGGGCGAGGGCGTTCGGGCGCGGGTGAGGGAAGCGGGCCGGGAGCGAGAGAGGCTGGAGCGAGGGGAGGGCACAATGCCTCCCTTCTCCCGCTCGCGGGAGAAGGTGCCCGAAGGGCGGATGAGGGCCGCGCGGAACGCGCGGAAGACCCAACTTCGACGTTTCGATCTGGCGCCCGCCCCGCTGACGCGGGGCGCCCTCATCCGGCGCTGCGCGCCACCTTCTCCCACCTGACGGCGGGAGAAGGGTAGAGCCGCCGCTGCCGGCTCCGCCCGACGTGACGGCGGGCCGTGACCGCCTGGCTAGGAAGCCGTCTCCGTCTCCCACTCGACCATCAGCGGCGTTCCGGGAAGCATCTTGCCGCGCACCGTGATGGCCCGGCTGCGGTCAAGGATTAGGCGATTTCCGATTTCGGCGCTGAGTTCGGCGTATCTCGAACGATCGCCAGGAAGAAGTTCGCCCCGCGAGGCCTCTCCCCGCTGGAAGGCGAGAGCCCAGCGGTTGAAGATCTCGTCCTTCTCGACCGCGAGCTCCAGCGTCTCGCCGTCGATCTCCATCAGCCAGTAGTCGTCTGTAAACTCATCCGTCTCGCGGTCAATCTGCCGTCGATAGACGTGTGGGCGACCGCCGACGCCGGCGACGCCCTCGACCGGACCGTCATAGTACTCAGAGATTGTGTGAACGATTTCCCGAGCCATCGACCGGCAAGCCCCCATGCGTCCGGACGACCCGCCGCGCCTCAGTAATCCACCTCGACACCCACACCCAGCGCCGACGAGCCGTCGGCGCCGAGCTGGCCCTGGACGTTCAGGTAGTCGGTGATGTCGACCTGCACCTTCACCCGCGTCGAGTCCGCCCCGGCGCCCTGCTGCACGCCGACGAAGACGTTGTCGGTGGCGTAGCCGCCGATCTCGATCGCCGGCCGGTTGTTGGCGTCGGTGACGACGCCCAGGCGATCGACGCCGAGGCGCGAGCGCAGCCCGGCGAGCAGGCCGCCGCTGCGCGCGCCCGTCAGCGAGGCGACGGCCTCCGCGAGCGCGATCGCCTGGCCGGCGTTGAGGCCCGACGATAGCTGCCCGAACAGCACCACCGACAGTACCTCGTCCTCCGGCAGCTGCGGCACCGAGGAGAACCGGATCACGGGAGCGGAGGCCCGGCCGGTGATCGAGACGATCGCCGTGTAGCTGCCGGACCGCGTCGTCGCCTCGAGATCGAGGATCGGGTCGAGGGTGTCGGCGAACGAGATCGTGCCCGTCGTGATCGTCAGGCGCTGGCCGATGATGTCGACGATGCCGCGCCTGAGCCGCAGGCCGCCGTTCACCACCGGCGCCCGCGTCGTGCCGGTGATGCGGAAATTGCCGCCGAAGTCGGCGTTGATGCCGGAGCCGCGCACGACGATCTGGTTGATCGCCGTCACCGTCAGGTCGAGGCTGGCGTCGAAGGGCGGTGGCGGCGGGGCCGCCCGGCCGTTCGGTCCGCGCGGGTTCGGCTGCGGGAAGAACTGGCGCCGCTCCGGCGGCACGTTGGTGTGCGTCACCGGGATGGTCGTGGCGCTGCCGGGCAGCCGGTCGGGAATCGTCACCTCGACGCGGTCGAGCCGCACCGTGCCGCCGATCACCGGCGCACGGGCGAGCGGACCGGTGATCGTCACGTTGGCATCGACGATGCCGCGGGCGATCGGCTCGTTGCGGACGACGGCGCGCTGGGTGGCCACCCGCAGGTCGCCCGGGAAGCCGGCGTTCGCGTCGAGGCCGATCGAGCCGGTCACCGTCAGCGTGCCGCCGTCGGCGAAGCGGCCGGAGAACGAGGCGATGCGCGCCGTGCGGGTGTCGAGCCGGATCTCGCTGGCGATCCCCTCGATGCGCAGGTCGTTCTCGATGTCGGCGAACGAGCCGCCGCTGATGCGCACCGTGCCGGTGACGGCGGGTGCCGCCGCCGTGCCGGCGATGCGGGCGTCGAGCGTCGCCCGCCCGCCGACGTCCATCGTCGGCGGCAGGCCGAACAGCTCGACGATTTCGAGGTCGGTGTTGCCGGTCACGGTGAGGCCGATCTGGCCGGCGCCGAGCGGCACCGCGCCGGCGATCGTCAGCCGCGTCGCCGCGCCGGCGGAGATGGTGCCGTCGACGGTGACGCGCGTCGGCTCGACGGCACCGCGCAACTGCGCGCTCGCCGCCGGCAGGCCGGCCGCCTGCGGCGAGGCGAGGCCGGCGAAGGTGAGGTCGTAGTTGCCGCGCGGCGCCGCCGGTGTGCCGTTGATGGTCGCCGTGCCGCTGACGGTGCCGGAAACCGGCAGGTCGGCCGCGGCGAGCCGGGCGAGCGCCAGCGGCACCTGCTGCAGCCGCGCCTGCAGCGCCAGCGCGGTGGCGGAGACGGTGCCGGTGACGGTCACGCTGCCGCCGCCGGCGGCGGCGAGCGCCGCGTCGAGGCGGACGCCGCCGTTCGCATCGACGCGCACGGTGGCCGGTCGGGAGAGGGCGATCTCGGCGCCGTTGCCGCTCGCCGACGCCCGCGACAGCGCCACGTCGATCGCCCCGTCGCTGCTGCGCCGGACGCGCGCCGCGGTCGAGACGGCGAGGCCGTTGACGCGCGCGTCTGCCGTGACGTTGGCGTCGTCGAGGGCGCCGGTGGCCGTCGCCCGGAGGTTGCCGATGGCGGTCCCACCCGTCACCACTTCGCCCGCGGTGGCGGTGAGGTCGAGGCGGGGGGCGGCCGGCAGGCCGGTGACGGTGCCGTTCACCGACAGGTTCGCGACCGTGTTGCCGGCGACGGCCAGCCGGCGAGAGGCGACGTTGATCCGCGCCGGTCCCTGCTGACCGGCCGGCATCTCGATGTTCGCCTCGAAGCCGCCCGAGGCGACGAGGCCGGCGAGTGCGGCGGCGGGGGCGAGGTCGGTGGCGATGACGTTGAGGCGACCCGACGGCACGCCGTCGGCGCCGCGGGTGAGGGCGCCCGAGGCGGTGAGCCCGACGAAGGCGAGGCGCTCGATGTCGAGCCGCTCGCCGTTCGCATCGCGGCCGAAGCGGATGGTGCCGGCGATCGGCCGGCCTTGCGACGAGCCGGTGAGCACCACCGTTCCCGACTGCGCGCCGGGCTTCGTCAGGTCGAGGTCGCCGGTGGCGGTGAAGCCGTCGAGGCGGTTGCCAGCGGCCACCAGCCCGTCGCCGGCGAGGCGGAACTCGACGTTCGGCGCCAGCGCGTCGCCGGTCGCCGTCGCCGTGAGACGGGCGGCCCCGGCGAGCGTCGGGGTGATGCGGGCGAGGTCGGAGACTGAGACGTCGACGGTCAGCGTGTCGTTCGCCGCGCCGAGCGCGCCCTTGCCGTCGGCAGCGATGACGCCGCCGGCGACCCTGAGACGGTCGATCGTCAGCGTCTCGCCGTCATAGGCGATCGCGGCGTTGATCGTCGGCGTCGGCCCGAGCAGCGCCTCGACCTCCGGCACGCCGGCCGAGAAGCCGGTGGCGCCGCCGTCGAGGGCGAGCGTCAGGCGCGAGCCGTCGAGGGCGGCATCGAGGGTACCGGTGAGGTCGACGGCGCCGGTCAGCGGCTGGCCGGCGAGGTCGGAGAAGTAGGCGAGGTCGGCGACGCGAATGCGGCCGTCCGCCTTGGCGGTGTCGGCCGTCGTCGTCGCGGCGAAGGCGAGGTCGGCGCCGAGGCCGGTCAGCGCCACGTCGCGCAGCGCCACGCCACCGTCCGGGTTCAGCGTCGCCGCGCCCGAGAGCCGCGGTGCCGCGGCGGCGTCGACCGGCGTGCCACCGACCGCGACGCCCGCGGTGGTGATTGTGAAGGTCGCCTCGCGGCCGGCCGTGTCGGCGGTGTCCTCGGCCGGCGCGGTCGAGGCGGCGGCGACGGTGACGCGCTCGGCCGTCAACTGGTCGGCGCTCGCCACCGTGTCGAGGACGGCGTCCAGCGTGACGTCCGGATCGGCGAGGCGCCCGGTCAGCCGTGCCGTGCCGCGCCCGCCGGACCAACTCGTCGCGGCGGGCACGAGCGCGGCGAAGACGGACGAGTCCGACAGCGTGATATCGGCGGTGACGTCGATGGTGTCGGCGCCCGGATTGAGGTTGCCCTGAGCAGCGACCGTGCCGGCCGCCGCGACGACGTTCGCGGCTTCGATGGCGATCGTGCCGTCGGGGCCGGCAACGGCCGCGAGCGACACCCGCACCATCTCGCCGGCGAGCCCCGCCAGGGTCGGCGGCAGCCGGGTCGCGGCGGTGAGCGCGAGGTCGGCGGTGACGCGCGCGCCGGCGTCCGACGCGGCGACGGTCGCGGTACCGCCGAGCACCGGCGTCCCGGCGAGGGCCACGTCGATGCGGCTGTCGAGGTCGGACGGATCACCGGTGCCCTGGTAGCGGACGGTCATCACCTGGCCGTCGGCGAGGCCCGCGTAGTCGCGCAGCAGCGCGACGCCCGGCAGGGCCGCCGCCTCGATGCCGGCGATGTCGGCGGTGACGTCGATCGACGGCGTGCCGGGCAGCCCGGTGACGGTGCCGCGCGCCGACAGGCCGGCGATGGTGTTGCCTTCCACCGTCAGGCTCGGGCTCGCGAGCGTGATGCGGGCGACGCCGGGCTGGTCGGCCGGGATATCGACGGTCGCATCCAGCCCCCCCGCGGCGACGAGACCGGCGAGCGCTGCGGCGGGGGCGAGGTCGGTCGCCGTCAGCGCCAGTTGCCCGGACGGCACGCCGGCGGCACTCTGGGCGAGCGTGCCGCTCGCGGTCAGGCCGACGAAGTCGAGCCGGTCGATGGCGAGGCTCATGTCCTCGCCGGTGCGGGCGAAGCGCACGGTGCCGGTGATCGGCTGGCCGCGCGAGGCGCCGACGAGCGCGACCGTGCCGGACTGCGTGCCGGCGACGGTGAGGTCGACGTCGCCGGTCGCGGCAAAGTCGTCGAGCGCGTGGCCGGCGGCGACGAGGCCGTCGCCGGTGAGGCGGAAGGCGACGCGCGGTGCGGTCGGGTCGCCGGTGGCGGTGGCCTCCAGCCGTGCCGCCCCGGTCAGCGTCGGGGTGACGCGGGCGAGGTCGCTGACGGCGAGATCGACCGTCAGGGCGTCGTCGGGGCTGCCGCCGATGCGGCCATTGCCGGTCGCCGTCACCACGCCGCCGGCGACGTCGAGGCGCTCGATCGTCAGGCTCGTGCCGTCATAGGCGAGCGCGGCGGAGAGGGTGGGGGCGGTGCCGAGCAGCGCCTCGAGTTCCGGGATGCCGGCCGACAGCGCCTCGGCCCCGCCGTCGAGCGTCACCGCCGCGCGGCTGCCGTCGAGGGCGGCGTCGACGTCCGCCGTCAGGTCGACGCTGCCGGCGAGCGGCATGCCGGCAAGGCCCGAGAGCGCGGCGAGGTCGGCGACGGTGAGGCGTGCATTGGCGTCGACGACCGCCGCGGTGGCGACACCGTCCGCGCCGACCGGTCCGGTTGGGGCAAGGGTCCCGTCGAGGACGAGGCTGGCGCCCAGGGTGTCGAGGCGGAGAGCGGTGAAGGTGATGTTTCCGTCCGCGAGCAGGCTCGCCTCGCCGGAGAGGCGCGGTGCCGCGTCGGAGGTAATCGGCGCGCCGTCGAGGCCGACGCTGGCGGTCGTCGCCTCGAAGACGACGGTGCGCTCGGTGCCACCGATACCGAGGGTGCCCGGGCGCGGCGCCGTCACGGTCGCCGTGACGTCGACGTGGCCGGCAGTGACGCGGCCGAGCGCTGCCACCCCGTCGGCGCGGACGGTGGCCGCGATGTCGGGGTCGGCGAGCCGGCCGGTGAGGCGGGCGGCGACGTGACCGCCCGTCCAGGACGCGGGCACGTCGAGGACACCTGCGAAGGCTTGCGCCGAGGCGACCTCGATCTCGGCGGCGACGTCGACGGTGTCGGCGCCCGAATCGAGGCGGCCCGTCGCCATCACCGAGGCGGCCGGTGCCGAGACGCTGGCGCTCTCGATCGCCAGCGCGCCGTCTGGCTCGACAACGACGACCATCGCCGCCTGCACGGCGTCACCGACGAGGGCGGCGTATTCTGCCGGCAGCACCGTGGCAGGGGTCAGGTAGAGGCCGGTGGTGACGCGGCGGCCGGCGGCGACTTCCTCGATGCGGGTATTGCCGCGGGCGAGCGCGGTCGCACCCAGCGCCACGTCGAGCGTGCCCGTCCAGTCCGACAGCGGCCCGTCGCCCTGGTATCGCAACGTCAGCGGCTGGTCCGACGACAGCCCGGCGAGCCGCTGGATGACGCCGCCCGGCGGAGCGGTGAGGTCGATCGCAGCGGTGAGATGGTCGTCGGCGGGGCGGTAGTCGATGTCGACGACGGCGCGGCCGGGCAGGCGGCCCTCCACCATCGCATCGAGGTCGATGGTGATCGGCTGCTGCAGCGAGCGCGGCACCGCGAGCGCGCCGTTCGCGGCGACCGTGAGCGCCTCGCCCGCGACGGACGGATCGAGGGCGACACCGGCGACGTCGAGAGCCCGCACCTCGATCGCCACCGGCAGCGGCAGCGGCAGGCCGGATGACGGCTGATCGGGTGTCGGCTCCGACTGCGGCGCCCGCAGGACCCGTGTTGGCCCGAGCGCCAGACGATCGACCGAAACGGTGCGGTCGAACAGCGCCGACGGCCGCCAGTCGAGGGCGAGACTGTCGATCTCGACGAAGGGGCCGGTGGCGTCGCCGACCGTGACGTCGTCGAAGCGCAGCGCACCGAGCCCCTCGTCGGAGAAGCCGCCGATCGTCACCGGATAGCCGAACGAGGGCGAGAAGCGCTCGGCGAGCGCCACCAGTCCCTGCCGGCCGGGGGAGGTGAACAGTGCGAACGCCACGATCGCCGCGACCGCGCCGATCGCGACCAGCAGCACCACAATCACCCGCGCGGCGATGCGCAGCGCGAGCGGCTTCCGGCGGCGGGCGGGGGAGGGCGGCGTGGGCACACCGCGCCCGTCCGCCCCTCCGTCAGAAGGACTGGCCAAGGCTGAGGTAGATGGCCACTGGTCCGTCATCCTTCACCTTCTGCAACGGAAATGCGACATCAAGACGGATGGGACCGACGCCGGTGAAATAGCGCAGGCCGATGCCGGCGCCCACCTTCGGCGAATAAGCGAAGTCCGGGAACTCCGAGCGGTATGCGGCGCCGATGTCGACGAAGGGCACGATGCCGATGGTGTCGGTGACCTTGGCGCGGAGTTCGAGATTGGCGACGGCGAGGCTGCGGCCGCCGACGATCTTGCCCTTGCCGTTGCGCGGGCTGACATACTGGAAGCCGTAGCCGCGGATCGTGCCGCCGCCGCCCGCATAGAAGCGGTTGTTGGCGGGCACGTCCTCGAGGTCCGGCCCGAGGATCGAGCCGAGCATCACCTGCCCGGCGGCGACGAAGCGGCGCTCGCTGTCGAGCGGGTAATAGGCCGAGGCGGTGAGGTTCGCCTGCACCATTGACGAGCTGTCGCCGATCTTGCCGAAGGACGGCTCCAGGCCGACGAGCAGGCGCCAGCCCTCGGTCGGGTCGAGGCGGTTGTCGGTGTAGTTGAAGCGGGCGATTCCGGGCACGCCGACGAGCGCATACTCGTGATTGCCGAAGGCGTCGTCGACGCGCGAGACGGTGCCGGACAGGCCGAGCGAGTACTCGCGCTCCTCGCCGTACTTGCGCAGCACCGAGATGTCGGAATCGAAGCCGGTGCGGGTGTAGGCGTCCGGCGTCTCGCGGACGAAATAGTTGGCCACCACCAGCGTGTCGCGGAAGGTGTAGATCGCCGGCTTCGTGAGGGTGAAGCCGGCCTTGTACTGCAGGTCGTCATAGGCGTTGAGGAACAGCCGCGAGACGCTGCCCTCGATGCGGATCTGCTCGCCGTTGCCGAACAGGTTGCGGTGGCCCCACCAGGCCGAGAGCAGGGCGCCCTCCGTCGTCGACCAGGAGGCCGCGGCGCCGACGAAGCGGGGCTTGCGCTCGGTCACCTCGACGATGATCGGGATGGTGCCGTCCGGCCCGACGGCATCGCCGGGCACCACCCGCACGCCGTCGAAGGTGCCGAGATCGCGCAGGTGCTTGGCATACTCCTCGAGCGGGCCGGGCCGGAACTGCTCGCCCTCCTCGAACGGCACCATCCGCTCGATGAACTCGGGGTTCACGTCCTTGGCGCCGCGCACCTCGATGCGGCCGAATCGTGCCGGCTCGCCCGCCTCCACCACCCAGGTAACGTCGAGGAGCTTCGTCTCGTGGTCGGCGACGACGTCGCGGTCGACGACGCGGGCCAGCGGATAGCCGTTGTTCTGCATCGCCAGCAGCAGCTTGGCGTCGGCGACGCGCACCTCCGTCGACTTCGCCACCGCGCCCGGCACGATGCCGGTGTCGGCGACGTTCACCATCGGCGGCGCACCGCCGGGTTCGTCGACCACCGCCAGCCTGCCGAAGTGGAAGATCCGGTTCGGCGTGACGGTGACGGTGACCTGGATGTCGCCCCTGGCGAACGCGGCGTTGATGGCGTTGCGGCTGTCGCGGTCGGCCGGCGTGGTGCCGGCGACCTGCATCTCGACAATGCCGGCATAGTAGCCCTCGGCGAACAGGGCGGCCCTCAGCCGGTCGGTCTCCGACAGCGCGGCCCGGAAGATGGTGTCGCCGTCCGGCGCGCCGTCGGCCTCGAGCGGCACCAGCGCGGAGGCCCGGCGCAGCGCTTCCTCGAGCTCCGGCGTGCCGCCGGTGACGGTGAACGTCAGTTGCACCCGCCGCCGCGTCGCCGCCTGGCCGTTACCGTTGGTGGCCGTGCCGTCGGCGGGGGCGCCGGCCGCCGGGGGAGCGGTCGGCGGCGGTGTGGTCTGGGCGGTGGCGGTGGAGGCGGCGAGGGCGGAGAGGAGCGCGGCGGAGGAAGCGGCTGCCGCGAGCGCGAACAGGCGCGTCGCCGAAGCGGGGCTCCGGCGCGGAGGCGCGTCCGGATGCCGCTCACCGGTCGCTCGTCTGCCCACTGCCGGGGGACCACTCACCGTGACGCTCAACACACCTCCGCCGTGGCCCGCCCCTTGCGAGGTCTGCCGCGCAACCCGGGGATGCGGCGTCCATGGCCGCTGCCCTTCGGGTGGGAAACTAGCCGATAGACCATGCCGTTGCCGAGTCTCGATTAGAAGTGCCGCGTATGCCTAACAGTTGGTGACCAGGTTGCTGCATTGCCGCCACACAGGCCCCGATCCCCGCCTGCGGCCCGGATTTCCGCCGTTGCCCGGGCCGGCGACGCGGCTTGACACCCGCCCGTCGACGGTGCGAACCCTGCCGGCGCCGCAGCCGGTGCGTCGTTACCGGGGGCGGCGCCGGACGGAGGCTTGATGGCGACTGAGACCGATCGTGTGTTCAGCCCGCTGGTGCGCATCGGGCACTGGGGAGGGGCGCTCGCCTTCCTGGTCGCCTATGTCACCGCCGGGCGGCCGCTGTCCCTGCACACCCGCGTCGGCTATGCGCTCGCGGCCTATGTCGTGTGGCGGCTGGTGTGGGGCATGGTCGGCCCCGCCCGCTCGCGCTTCGCCGACCTCATGTCCTCGCCGCGCGCCTATTATGAAGACCTGATGGGTCTGCTGCGGGCCCGCCCGATCCGCCACGTCGGGCTCGGGCCGATCGGCTCGCTGATCGCCGTCTCGATGCTGGTCTCGATCGTGCTCGCCTCGGTCGCCGGCGTCGTCACGCTCGCCCAGCGACATGGCGAGGGCCCGTTCGCCGCAATCATCGGCACCGTTCCCGAGCCCGTCCCGTCGGCGATCACCCAGTATGTCGAAGACGGCGGCATGACGATCATCCCCCGCACCGACCGGGCCTCGATCGATTCCGGTGGCGAGCACCCCGACGTCAAGCCGGGGCGGTGGATCAAGCGCATCCACGGCACGCTGTCTCTGCTGGCGCTGTGGCTCGTCATCCTGCACATCGTCCACGTTCTCTATGCGAGCGTCGTGCGCGGTGAGAACCTGCTCTACGACATGGTGACGGGCCGTCGCGCGCCGCAGGTCGAACCGGCTACCGTCTCGCCGCGGGCGGCGGCGGTCGTCGCGTCCGGTATCGCTCCGGCCGACGCGTCGCGGCCGCCGGCCGTCGACGATCTGCCGCCGCCGCCCGCACTTGCGCCACCGGTCGCGGCGTCCGGCTGGCCGGAGCCGGAGGCCGACGAGGACGACGACAAGGCGCAGAAGAAGCTGAAGCGGCAGGCCATGCGCAAGGAGCGCCGCCGCGAAGGTCGCGGCTGAGCCAAGCCGGTTCACGGACCGCCGATCGCGTCGCAGGTGGTGCGTGCCGGATTTCGCGGTGCCGCCGCGCGACACCGGTTCGGAGGAGCCACCCCGATGGAGCGCCTGATCTTCCGCTTGCTGCCGCGGCTCGCGATGTGGATCCGCCGGCCGCCGTCGCCGCGCCGGATGCTGATCATCGCCGTCGTCGTCGCCGCGGCGCTCGCCATCGCCGGGATCGAGAGGTTCGTCGGCTGGCCGGAGGCGCTGACGGTCGAGAAGCTGCCGCGCAACCCGGTCCCGCAATAGGCGAGACCCAACGAAAATGGGCCGCCTCGCGGCGGCCCATGCTCGATTTTTTCCGCTTGAAGGCGCGCGATCAGTTCGACAGCGGCTCCGACACCATGACGACGATGCGGTCGCCGTCGCGGACGATGTCGACGGCGCGGGGCGCCGTGCCCTCGGCGCCCGGCACCGACAGGCCGATGCGCTGGGCGGGAGCGAGGGTGGCGGCGACGCGGACCGGCGAGGTGTCGGTGGACGCGCCGAGGGTGGCCACCACCTTCAGGCCTTCGGGCGCCACCGTGTAGTAGGCGACGCCGTGCACATCGCCGAGGTCGATGCGGTGAGCGGCCGGGATCGGCTCGCCGGCGGTGGCCGGGGCGATGGCGGTGAACGCGAGGGGAATGAGGGCGAGCGCGCCGAGGAAGCTGCGCATTTGTCGTATCTCCGAGGTGCTGTCCGACCGCCAAACGCGGCCGGCAAGCCGGGTCGTCCCGGGAGAGCCCAAGCTAGGGGCGGGCTTGCTGCATTGCAACAGATTCTCTTGTGCATTGCGGAATGGCTGCTATGCGTCCAGCGACGGTGGCGGAGGGTGCTTTGACTGTTGCGATCCTGAGCGCGTCTACCGGCCCACCCTGAAGCGCCGCTTCGCAATTGTTTCAAGCACTCTCAATCATTTCGGGAAAAAGACACGCGACGCGGGCGACGAGCCGTCACGTCCCTGTGAGGCGGGAGCATCGGGTGCTCGGAATAAGCGGAATTCCAGCATAGTTCCATCCGGGGGGACGGAAAGTAACCACGGAGGGAACGATGCGGATACCTTGCACGACCGGACCGGGGCGCCGCCGGGCTCGTCTCGCCACCATCGCCATCGCGACGGCGGCCCTTCTCGCAACTGCAGCATCGCCGGCGCTTGCCGCTACCTGCATCCAGGTGACGGGCGAGGGCGTCAGCCTGTTCTTCCAGTTCAAGGGCAAGCTGCCGACGAAGCCCAACTCCTTCCAGCAGCTCAGCGGCCGCTTCGACGGTGTCGGCCCCGCCTATGGCGCGGCGTCGGTGGCGCAGGATGGCGGCTTCGTCGAGCTCGCCGGCGGGTTTGCCAGCGGCGGCACCGTCTTCGGCCTCTTCAACATCGGCTTCGCACCGCCCA
>CAZDCR010000033.1:0-302 GCA_964503995.1 uncultured Segnochrobactrum sp. | reverse complement strand
CGGCGGTGGCGTGGTGGTCGACAACATCCTGATCCCGGTGGAGGCGAAGATCGTCTCCTGCCGTAAGGAGCCGAAGCCGAAGTAGCTACGGCCCGGCCCGCTACCCCGCGACAGCGGCCGTGGCCCGCCGCAATGCACGACGGCCGCCGGGGGTGTGTCCCCGACAGCCGTGTGTTTCGACATCGTGGCACGACCGGCAGCCGCCGGTCGCATGCGCTCAGCGCGACAGCTTGTCGGCCAGCCACTGGAACGAGGCCGGCGCCCATTCCTTGTAGTATTTGAAGGCGCAGTGCCCGCCGTCC
>CAZDCR010000032.1:0-20173 GCA_964503995.1 uncultured Segnochrobactrum sp. | reverse complement strand
GATCTGCTCGCCGACGCCCTCGATGACCCGCACGGCATGCTTGGTGGTCTCCTGGATGGCGCCGATCTGCGTCTCGATCTCTTCCGTCGCCTTCGCCGTCTGGGTGGCGAGCGCCTTCACCTCCGTCGCCACCACGGCGAAGCCCTTGCCGGCCTCGCCGGCCCGCGCCGCCTCGATGGTGGCGTTGAGGGCGAGCAGGTTGGTCTGCGAGGCGATCGACGAGATCAGGCCGATGACGTCGCCGATGCGGGAGGCCGCCTGCGACAGTTCGCGGATGACCTCGCCGGTCGCGGCGGCCTCGCTGACGGCGACCGCCGACATCTGCGCCGACTGCTTCACCTGGCGGGCGATCTCCTCGACCGAGTAGCCAAGCTCCTCGGCGGAGGAGGCGACGACGACGACGTTGGTGGAGGCCTCCTCGGCGGCGGCGGCGACGGTGGTGGACTGTTCCGACGTCGTGCGGGCGGCCTTGGTCATCTCCAGCGCAGTGACGTGGAGCTCGGACGAGGCGGTGGAGACGGAGCCGACGATCGAGCCGACGGCGCCCTCGAAATCGTCGGCGAGCGTCATCATCGTCCGCCGGCGCTCGTCCTCGGCGGCGCGGCGCGCCTCCTCGGCGGCCCGTTCCATCTCGGCATTGCGACGCAGGCCGTCGCGGAAGACGAGCAGCGTCTTTGCCATCGAACCGATCTCGTCGTGGCGATCCGTATCGGGAATCTCGACGTCGAGCTGGTTGCCCGCGACCACTTCCATGACGCGGGTGAGGCGCGTCATCGGGCCGGTGACGCGGCGGACCACGACCAGCAGGCCGAGGCCGGCGATGAGGAGCGAGGATACCAGCACCACCGCGTAGACGATGGCGGTGCGGCGGGCGGACGCTTCGGTCGCCGCGGCCGTCGCGGCGAGGCTGTCGACGGCGGTGCCCGACACGTTGGCGATGGCGGCCAGCGGCTCGACGACGCGCGAGCGCCAGTCCTGCAGCGGCACGGGCGACGGCTCACCGGCGGCGAGCGCCTTCAGGATGCCATCCCGGTATTCCTTGAAGGCGCCGGAGAAGTACATCGCCTGCGCGGCCTCGGCCGCGGCCTTCAGGGCCTCGGGCGCATTGCCGGCGAGCGCGATCTCGCGGGTCGTCGCCCAGGCGAGGTCGGCACGGGCATCGTTGGTGGTGATCGTGGCGAGCTCCTCCGCCGTTGCCGGGCGGTTGTCGGAGAGGATGGCGTTGAGGGCGAGGGTGCTGACGCCGGCATAGGTGCGCGAGCCCCAGGACATCGCCCGGGCGAGGATGAGCTGCGACAGGCGCGGATCGGTCGTGCGGATCTCCGCCTCGACGGCGGTCATCAGGGCGGTGAGGGCGTCGAGGAGCTTGCCGCCCTCTGCCATCATCGTCTTGGCCACGGCCGGGTCGCGCTGCTCGAGGGGAAGCGCCCGGGCGGCGTCGATCTTCTCGCGGGCCGCCTGAACGATGCCGTACTGATCCTGCAGCCGGGCGGTGAGATCGGCGAACGTCGGCTCGGACGCCTCGACGAGACGCGCGAGGCCCGCGTCCATCGCCGCGACGACGGTGGCGCGGCGCATGTCGACATTGCGGCCGAGCTGCGCGCTCTCGCTGGCCGGCTGCGCCAGCAGAAGGGCGCTCTCGCCGCGCTCGAAGCGGAAGTTCGACACGGCCTCGAACAGGTTGCGGTCGATGTCGGCGAGCGTGGTGACGCGCTGGGCGTCCTGGAGGGTGCCGTAGGCGCCGTGGAGCGCGGTCGCACAGAGGGCCGCGACGATGGCGCTGATGGCACAGAACAGGGCCACCAGCGTGGTCCGGATCGAAATCTGCATGGAAGTCCCCGTGATATCTGCGCGGCACAATCGTGGCGAAGGCTTGCGCGAGGCTCGCGCGGCGGAACCCATCGGGCGGTTCCGGGGCACAGACCGCCGGCGGGTTTTGCGGCGGCTGGCGGAGCAGCTAAGGTGAAGGCGCGGGGACCGTCGGTGCGAGGCGATATCTGATGACGACGCTCCTCGTCTTCTCCTTCCTTATCGGCATCGTCGCCGGGCTGCGGACGATGACGGCACCGGCGGCGGTCGCCTGGGCGGCGCATCTCGGCTGGCTCGACCTCGGCGACACGTGGCCCGCCTTCCTCGGCTGGCGATGGACGCCGTGGATCTTCACGGCCCTCGCGCTCCTCGAGTTCGTCGCCGACAAGCTGCCGTCGACGCCGAGCCGCACCGTGCCGACGCAGTTCGGCGCCCGGCTTGCCAGCGGCGCCCTCACGGGTGCTGCGATCGGTGTCGCCGCCGGCAGTCTCTGGGTCGGCGCCGGCCTCGGCGTCGCCGGCGCGGTCGTCGGCACGCTGCGAGGGCGGGCGGCGCGGGCCCGCATGGCGAGCGCGTTCGGGAGTGACACGCCGGCCGCATGGGTCGAGGACGCGGTGGCGATCTTCGCCGCCGTGCTGATCGTGACGGCGCTCAGATGAGCCGCCGCTTCGACGCCATCGTCGTCGGCGCCGGCCAGGCGGGGCCCGCGCTCGCCGGGCGGCTGACGGCGGCGGGCCAGCGGGTGGCGGTGATCGAGCGCCATCTGTTCGGCGGCACCTGCGTCAACACCGGCTGCATGCCGACCAAGACGATGGTGGCGAGCGCCCGGGCGATGCACCTCGCCCGCCGCGGCGCCGAGTACGGTTTCTCGATCGTCGGCGAGGTCCGCGTCGACATGGCCCGGGTGCAGGCGCGGGCCGCAACGGTGTCGGCGACATCGCGCGCGAACGTGCGCAAGTGGCTCGATGGCATGGACGGCTGCACCGTCATCGAGGGCCACGCCCGCTTCGTTTCGCCGGACACGCTCGCCGTCGGCGAGGAGCGGTTCTCGGCGCCGCGCATCTTCCTCAATGTCGGCGGTCGCGCGGCGGTGCCGCCGCTGCCCGGCATCGACACGGTGCCCGTCCTCACCAACACAAGCATCCTGCAATTGACCGAGCTGCCGGAGCATCTCGTGGTCATCGGCGGCAGCTATATCGGGCTCGAGTTCGCGCAGATGTTCGGCCGCTTCGGCGCCCGCGTCACCGTCGTCGAGAAGGGGCCGCGGCTGGTCGCACGCGAGGACGAGGCGGTGTCGGACGCGATCCGCGAGATCATCGAGGGCGAGGGGATCGCGGTGCGCACCGGCGCCGAGTGCATCCGCCTCGCCCCCCACGCCGAGGGCGCCGCCGTCGGCGTCGACTGCACGAAGGGCCCGCCGGACATCGTCGCCTCGCACGTGCTTGTCGCCGTCGGGCGCCGCCCCAACACCGACGACCTCGGCCTGGACGCGGCCGGCATCGCCACCGACGAGCGGGGCTACATCACCGTCGACGACCACCTCGCCACCAACGTTCCCGGCATTTGGGCGATCGGTGACTGCAACGGCCGCGGCGCCTTCACCCACACCGCCTACAACGACTTCGAGATCGTCGCCGCCAACCTGCTCGACGGCGCCGACCGCCGCGTCTCTGACCGCGTCCCCGGCTACGCGCTGTTCACCGATCCGCCGCTCGGCCGCGTCGGCATGACGCTCGCGCAGGCGCGCGCGACGGGCCGGCCGCTGCTCGTCGCGACGCGGCCGATGAGCCGGGTCGGCCGGGCGGTGGAGATGGGCGAGACGCAGGGCTTCATGTCCGTCGTCGTCGACGCCGAGACCCGTCGCATCCTCGGCGCCGGCATCCTCGGGGTGAACGGCGACGAGGCGATCCACGGCCTGCTCGACGCCGTCAACGCCGGCACGCCGTACGACGTGCTGCAATGGTCGGTGCCGATCCACCCGACCGTCTCGGAGCTGATCCCGACTCTGCTCGGGAGCCTCGCCCCGGACAAGCCGGACAGCTGAGCGCGCCCGCGAAACAGCCACGCGTTCGCAGCCGCGCCGCCTCGACTTGCCGCTCCGACATGACTAGAACAAAGTTCGAACGTGCGAATCGGAGACCGGCATGCAGCGGACCGCAGAAGCGACCAACGGCAAGCCGCCGCGGCACACAGTGTTCGTCGTGCAGCCGTTCGAGATCAAGCGCCGCGGCCGCTCGATGGGCCTCGCGCCGACGCCGGCGCTCGCCGCCCGCGACGAGGCGCACGCCCGCCTGCTGCTCGAGCGCGCCCCGCACCGCACCGGCATCGTCGGCGCCGTCGCCTTCAGCCGCTCGGGCGATCCGGAGAGCGGCGACTATGACGAGCCGGTCATCCTCGGCAAGATCGGCGACGTCCCCGACGAACTGATTTGAGGTCGGATCGGCCCCCGTCGATCTGATGGGAAGCCAAGCCGCGCCGACGTCGCTAGGGTAGCGTCATCG
Source organism: uncultured Segnochrobactrum sp. (assembly GCA_964503995.1). Classification (GTDB taxonomy): domain Bacteria; phylum Pseudomonadota; class Alphaproteobacteria; order Rhizobiales; family Segnochrobactraceae; genus CAMDHY01. The sequence continues at coordinate 15,863 of CAZDCR010000032.1, read as the reverse complement.
GCCGGACGCACCCGCGTGATCTGCATCAATGCCGGCGGGCGGCCCGGACGGTAGGCGTCGGCCATACGCGGACGGACCGCCCGTCGATCGAGCCGTCGCGCGGAGTGATCCGATGCACAGACGTGTCCTCATCTCCCTCGTCGTCACCCTCGCGCTCGCCGCGTCAGGTGCGCCGTCTCACGCCGAAACCGGTGACGGCCTCGGCGCCAAGCTGAAGGCGCTGTGGGGCCGCGTCGCCGGCAATGGCCTGCCGGACGACATCGTCGTCACCAACGGGCGCATCGAGGCCGAGCAGGTGCTGGTGGCGGCGAAGTTCGCCGGCCGCGTGCTCGAGGTGCTCGTCGAGGAAGGTGATACCGTCGAGGCCGGCGCCGTCGTCGCCCGCATGGACACCGCCGAGCTCGACGCCCAGCTCACCGGCGCCGAGGCGGAGGTGCGCCGCACCGAGCAGGCGATCGCCGAGGCCGAGGCGCTGATCGCCCAGCGCGACAGCGAGAGCCTGCTCGCCGCCCAGGAGCACGAGCGCGCTGAACAGCTGCAGAAGCGCGGCCACGGCACCATGCAGGAGCTCGACCGGCGGCTCAGCCAGCTCAACGCCGCCACTGCCGCCCACCGCGCCGCCCAGGCGCGACTCGACGTGGCACTCGCCGCCGCCGATACCGCGCGGGCCGACGTCGCCCGCATCCATTCGCTGCTGGACGACGCCGTCTTGAAGGCGCCGCGCCGCGGCCGCGTCGAGTACAAGCTCGTGCAGTCGGGCGAGGTCGTCGGCGCCGGCGCGCCGGTCGCGACGTTGCTCGACCTCTCCGACGTCTACATGACGGTGTTCCTCGCCGCCCGCGCCGCCGGCCGGGTCGCGATCGGCGACGAGGCGCGCATCGTCCTCGATCCGGCCCCGGAATACGTCGTGCCGGCGATCGTCGCCTTCGTCGCCGGCCAGGCGCAGTTCACGCCGAAGACGGTGGAGACCGCCGACGAGCGCGAGAAGCTGATGTTCCGCGTCAAGCTGCGCATCCCGCCGGCGTTGCTGCGCCAGTACGAGAGCCGCGTGAAGATCGGCGTGCGCGGCCTCGCCTATGTGCGCACCAGCCCGACGGCGGCATGGCCGGAGGCGCTGGCGATCAAGCTGCCGCAATGACGGCGCCCGCCGTCGCTCTTGAAAAGATGACGGCGCCCGCCGTCCTGCTCGACGGCGTCACCCACTGCTACGGCCGCACGCTCGCCCTCGACGGCGTCACGCTGTCAGTGCCCGCAGGCGTGACGGCGGGGCTCGTCGGTGCCGATGGCGTCGGCAAGTCGACGCTGCTCGGCCTCGTCGCCGGTGTTACCCGCATCCAGACGGGCGGTGTTGCCGTGCTCGGCGCCGACATGCGCGCCCGGACCGCCCGCCGGGAGAATGCCGCCCGCATCGCCTACATGCCGCAGGGCCTCGGCCGCAACCTGACGCCCACCTTGTCGATCGCCGAGAACCTCGAGTTCTTCGGCCGCCTTTTCGGCCTTCCACAGTCCGAGCGCCGGGCGCGGATGGACGAGCTCCTCGTCGCCACCGGCCTCGCGCCCTTCCGCGACCGGCCGGCCGGCAAGCTGTCGGGTGGCATGAAGCAGAAGCTTGGCATCTGCGCGGCGCTCCTGCACGATCCCGACCTCGTCGTGCTGGATGAGCCGACCACCGGCATCGACCCGCTGTCGCGCCGGCAGTTCTGGGAGCTCATCGACCGCATGCGGGTGCGCCGCCCGGCGATGACGGTGCTGGTCGCCACCGCCTACATGGAGGAGGCGGAGCGATTCGACTGGCTGGCCGCGCTGGACGCCGGCCGGTTGCTCGCGAGCGGCACGCCGGCCGACGTGCGCGCCGCCGCCGACGATGCGGCGACGCTGGAGGAGGCGTTCGTCCGCCTGATGGCCGATGGCGGCGCCCCCGTGCCGCCGCCGCCTCCACCCCGCGCCGCGGTCGCCGCCGACGGCGTGCCGGCGATCGAGGCGGAGGGGCTGACGCGCCGCTTCGGCTCTTTCACCGCCGTCGATCATGTGAGCTTCCGCATCCCGAAGGGCGAGATCTTCGGCTTCCTCGGCTCGAACGGCAGCGGCAAGAGCACGACGATGAAGATGCTCACCGGCCTGTTGCCGGCGAGCGAGGGCGAGGCGCGGCTGTTCGGCAAGCCACTCGACGCCGGTGACCTGGAGACCCGCCGGCGCGTCGGCTACATGTCGCAGGCCTTCTCGCTCTATGGCGAGCTCACCGTCCGCCAGAACCTCGTGCTGCACGCCGAGCTGTTCGGCCTGCCGCGCGCCGAGCGCGGCCCGCGCGTCGCCGAGATGCTCGCCCGCTACGACCTCGAGGCCTTTGCCGACCAGCGCCCCGACGGCCTGCCGCTTGGCATCCGCCAGCGCCTGCAACTCGCCGTCGCCGTCCTCCACAAGCCGGAGATCCTCATCCTCGACGAGCCGACCTCGGGCGTCGATCCCGTCGCCCGCGACGGCTTCTGGCGCAATCTGGTGGCGCTGTCGCGCGAGGAGGGGGTGACGATCTTCGTCTCCACCCATTTTATGAACGAGGCCGAGCGCTGCGACCGCATCTCGCTGATGCACGAGGGCCGCGTGCTCGCCGTCGGCACGCCGGCGGCCCTGAAGGCCGAGCGCGGCACGGCGAGCCTCGAGGATGTCTTCATCGCCGTCCTCGAGGAGGCCGGCATGGGCCGCGGGGAGGGGGCGATGCTGGCGCCGGCGACCGAGAGCGCGCCCGCACGCCTGCGCCGCTTCGATTTCCGCCGCCTGTGGGCCTACGCCGTGCGCGAGGCGCTGGAGGTGGCGCGCGACCCGGCGCGCCTCGTCTTCGCCTTCCTCGGGCCGATGCTCCTGATGCTCGCCTTCGGCTACGGCATCTCCTTCGACGTCGAGAAGCTTTCCTTCGCCGCCCTCGACCAGGACCGCACCACCCAGAGCCGGCAACTGCTCGAGGGCTTCCAGGGCTCGCGCTATTTCGAGGAGCGGGCGCCGATTCTGACGCCCGACGAGATGCAGGCGCGGCTGAAGAGTGGCGAGCTGACGGTGGCGATCGAGATACCCTCGGGCTTCGGCCGCGACCTCGCCCGCGACCGGACACCGTCGATCGGTGTCTTCATCGACGGCGCCATGCCGTTCCGGGCCGAGACGGCGCGCGGCTACGTCGTCGGGCTCGCCCAGGACTACTGGAGCGACGCCGCCCGCCGCGAGACCGGCACGGGTGCCGCCGCGGCCCCGGTCGAGCTCGTGACGCGCTTTCGCTACAATCAGGCCTTCGTCAGCGCCAACGCCATCGTGCCCGGCGTGATGATGATGCTGCTGGTGCTGATCCCGGCGATCATGACGGCGCTCGGCGTCGTCAAGGAGAAGGAGACCGGCTCGATCGCCAACTTCCGGGCGACGCCGGTGACGCGGCTCGAGTTCCTGCTCGGCAAGCAGCTTCCCTATCTCGCCATCGCCTTCGCCGGCTTCCTCGTGCTCACCGCCGAGGCGCGGCTCGTCTTCGCGGTGCCGTTCACCGGCTCGTTCGCGGCGCTCGCCGTCGGCTCCCTGGCCTATGTCTTCGCCACCACCGGCTTCGGGCTGTTCGTCTCGAGCTTCGTGAAGAGCCAGGTCGCGGCGATCTTCGCGACCGCGATCCTCGCGATCATCCCGGCGGTGAACTTCTCCGGCCTCTTGGTGCCGGTCTCCTCGCTCACCGGCGGCGCCCGCATGGTCGGGCTCGGCTTCCCGTCGGCCTGGTACCAGCCCGTCACCGTCGGCACCTTCGCCAAGGGACTCGGCTTTCCGACGCTCTGGCCGAACATCGTGGTCCTCGCGTTGTTCGGCGTCGGCTTCCTCGCCGCCTCCGCGCTCGCCTTGCGCAAGCGCGCCAAGTGAGGAACGGCCCGCCATGATCGCCCGGCTCGCCCGCATCGTCCGTCTCGGCATCAAGGAGCTCTACAGCCTGCGCGCCGACCCGGTGATGCTCTTCCTGATCGTCTACACCTTCACCTTCGCCATCTACACGGTCGCCTCCGGCGCCCGCTTCGAGGTCGAGAACGCCGCCGTCGCCATCGTCGACGAGGACGGTTCGCGCCTGTCGGCCCGCCTGAAGGACGCGCTGCTCGCGCCGTTCTTCCAGACCCCGCAGGCGATCTCCGTGCGCGATGTCGATGCGGCCCTCGATGCCGGGCGCTTCGGCTTCGTCGTGCAGATCCCGCCGAAGTTCGAGGAGGATATCGTCGCCGGTCGCTCCCCCGCCGTCGGCATCGAGGTCGACGCCACCGCGATGTCCCAGGCCGGCAACGGCGCCCGCTACCTGCAGGAGATCGTCCAGCGCGAGGTGCTGGCGATGTTCCCGGCCGCCGCCGTCGCAGCACCCGTGGACGTAGTGGTGCGCGTCGCCTTCAATCCCAACCTCAAGTCCGGCTGGTTCATGGCGGTGATGCAGGTGATCAACAACGTCACCATGCTGTCGGTCATCCTCACCGGCGCCGCCCTCATCCGCGAGCGCGAGCACGGCACCATCGAGCACCTGCTCGTCATGCCGGTGACGCCGATCGAGATCATGCTCGCCAAGATCTGGGCGAACGGCTTCGTCATCGTCGTCGGCCCGACGCTGCCCTTGATCTTCGTCGTCGAGGGCCTGCTCGGCGTGCCGATCGCCGGCTCGATCCCGCTCTTCATCGCCGCCACCGTCGTCTATTTGTTCTCGGTGACGGCGCTCGGCATCCTCGTCGCCACCATCGCCGGCTCGATGGCGCAGTTCGGCCTCGTCGTCATGCCGGTGCTGATCGTCATGAACCTTTTGTCCGGCTCCTCGACGCCGCTCGAGAGCATGCCGGACTGGCTGCAGACGGCGATGCAGGCCTCGCCGTCGACGCATTTCGTCAAGCTCTCCCAGGCCGTCCTCTACCGCGGCGCTGGCCTCGAGATCGTCTGGCCGCAGATGGCGGCCCTGCTGGCGATCGGCCTCGTCTTCCTGGCGCTCGCCGGGATGCGCTTCCGGACAGCATTGTTGAAAGCGCAATGAGCCGCACGCCGTGCGTGCAAGTCCGGATGCTCCCTTAGGGGCGCCGCCCGAATGGCTCCGCCCGCCGGCCTTCGACAGGATGCCGGCGCCACCCCGGACAGAAGCGAGGAGTGACCATGGCCGCCAAGATGAAAGCCGCGATCTTCGTCGAACCGAACCGCATCGTGCTCGACGACAAGCCGATCCCCGAGGTCGGCCCGCTCGACGCGCTGATCCGCATCACCACCACGACGATCTGTGGTACCGACGTCCACATCCTGAAGGGCGAGTACCCCGTCGCCCGCGGCCTCACCATCGGCCACGAGCCGGTCGGCATCATCGAGAAGCTCGGCTCGGCCGTCGCCGGCTACAGCGAGGGCCAGCGCGTCATCGCCGGCGCCATCACGCCGAGCGGCTACTCGAACGCCTGCCTGTGCGGCTGCCACTCCCAGGATGGCGCCGGTACGAAGCACGGCTTCAAGCCCCTCGGCGGCTGGCGCTTCGGCAACACCATCGACGGCTCGCAGGCCGAGTACTTGCTGGTGCCGGACGCGATGGCGAACCTGTCGCCGGTGCCGGACGGGCTCACCGACGAGCAGGTGCTGATGTGCCCGGACATCCTGTCCACCGGCTTCTCGGGTGCTGAGAGCGGCAAGGTGCGTATCGGCGATACGGTCGCCGTCTTCGCCCAGGGGCCGATCGGGCTCTGCGCCACCGCCGGCGCGCGGCTGATGGGGGCGACCACCATCATCGCCGTCGACACCGTGCCGGAGCGCCTCGCCATCGCCCGCGAGATGGGCGCCGACCACGTCGTCGACTTCGCCGCCACCGATCCGGTCGAGGAGATCATGCGCCTCACCGACGGCCGCGGCGTCGACGTCTCGATCGAGGCGCTCGGCCGGCAGTCGACGTTCGAGGCGGCTCTGAAGGTGCTCCGGCCCGGCGGCACGCTGTCCTCGCTCGGCGTCTATTCGGGCGACCTGCACATCCCGCTCGGCGCCTTCTGCGCCGGCCTCGGCGACCACACCATCGTCACGACGCTCTGCCCGGGCGGCAAGGAGCGGATGCGGCGGCTGATGGACGTCGTCGCCTCCGGCCGCGTCGACACCCGGCCGCTGGTGACGCACCGCTATTCGCTCGACGCCATCGAGGAGGCCTACGCCCTGTTCGCCAACCAGCGCGACGGCGTGCTCAAGGTGGCAATCACGCCCTGAGGCGGTCGGTCTTCGGCAAGGGGCGCGCCGAGCACTCAGCGCAGGGCGCGCAGGGCGTTCAGGATCACGGCGACGTCGATCGCCTCCTGCAGCAGCGCGCCCTGCAGCGGCGGCAGGTAGCCCGCCGCCGCCGCCAGCATGCCGGCGACCGACAGCCCGATGCCGGCGACGACGCTCTGCAGCGCGATCTGGCGCGCCCGCTTCGCGATGGCGATGCCGTCCGCGAGCCCGTCGAGGCTGTCGGAGAGCAGCACCACGTCGGCCGCCTCGGCGGAGGCGGCCGCCCCGCGCACGCCCATGGCGATGCCGACGTCTGCCGCCACCAGCGCCGGCGCGTCGTTGACGCCATCGCCGACCATCAGCACCGGACCGGCCGTGCGCGCCGCCGCAATGACGGCGATCTTGCCCTCCGGCGTCAGGCCGGCGTGGATCTCGTCGAAGCCGAGGCCGCCCGCCACCGCCTCGGCGATGTCGGCACGGTCGCCGGTGGCCAGCACGATGCGGCGCATGCCGAGATCGCGCAGCCGCGCCAGCAGCGCCTCGGTGCCGTCGCGGACGCCATCGGCGAGGAAGATGCGGCCGGCGAGCCGCCCGTCCACCGCCACGGCGACGACGACGCCGACGTTCGCGCTGGGCCGGCGGACTGGCACCGCCGCTTCCGGCGGCAGCGCCGACAGCACATAGGCACGGCCGCCGACCCGCACCCGCCGGCCATCGACGAGGCCGTCGACGCCCTCGCCGGGGGTCTCCGTCGCGGCCTCCGGCGTCGCGAGCGCCAGGCCGCGCTCGGTGGCGGCGGCGATCAGGGCCCGCGCCACGACGTGCGGCGAGGCCTGGTCGAGGGAGGCGGCGAGCCGCAGCACCTCGTTTGGGTCGAAGCCCGCGAAGGCTTCGACATCGGAGAGCTGCGCCTCGCCGTGGGTGAGGGTTCCGGTCTTGTCGAGGACGATGACGCGGACGCGGGCGAGCGCTTCCAGCGCGCCGCCGCCCTTCACCAGCACGCCGCGTCCGGCGGCGCGGGACAAGCCCGCGACGATCGCCACCGGCACGGCGAGAATGAGCGGGCAGGGGGTCGCCACCACCAGCACCGCCACTGCCCGCACCGGGTCGCCGGAGAGCGCCCAGGCGGCGAGCGCGAGGATCACGGTTGCGGCGAGGAAGCCGAGAGCAAAGCGATCGGCGAGACGCGCCATCGGGGCTCGGCCCTCGATGGCGTCGCGCACCAGCCGGACGATGCCGGCATAGGTGCTCTCGGACGCCGGCCGTGTCGCCAGCAGCGTGAAGACGTCGCCGACATTGGTGGTGCCGCTCATCACCGCGGCGCCGTCGGCGAGCGAACGCGGCAGCGATTCCCCCGTCACCGCGGCCGTGTCGATGAGCGCCCGGCCGCCGGCGACGGTGCCGTCCACCGGCAGAACGTCGCCACGGCGGATCATCAGCCGGTCGCCCGGGCGGATCTCGTCGATGTCGACCGTCTCGAGCCCGGCGCCGCGGTGGCGGACGGCGGTGCGCGGGGCGCGGGCGAGCAGCGCCGTCATCTCCCGCTTGGCGCGGCCGTCGGCATAGCTTTCCAGCGCCTGGCCGCCGGCATACATCAGCGCCACCACGGCGGCGGCGAGGTTCTCGCCGACGGCGAGCGCGCCGGCCATGGCGAGGGCCGCGACGATGTCGAGGCCGAACTGGCCGCGACGGAGGCTGGCGACAATCGAGAAGACCAAGGTGGCAAGCACGGCGGCCGTGCCGGCCCGGTAGGCGAACGCCGCGAGCTCTGGCCGTCCGAGCCCCGACAGCACCAGCCCCGCCGCCAGAGCCACGGCGATCGCCACCACGAGGAGGCCCTGGCCGGAGCGGAGGAAGGCGATGGCGCCGGACACGGGGATGGGGCACTCCTGTCGGCGGCGCCGCTGGCGCCAGCCCCGGTCGACCGCCGAGGCTGCGGATGATCATCAGTTTAGAATTATTATAGCAAAAGGGTCGCCCGGCCTAGCGCCGCGATGCAGCCCGTCGAGGAGGAGAGCCGCATGAAGGCCGTTGGTTTCCACCGCCCGCTGCCGATCGACGATGCGCAGGCGCTCGTCGATCTCGACTTGCCGACGCCCGAGATCGGTCCGCACGACCTCCTGGTGCGGGTCGAGGCGATCGCCCTCAATCCCGTCGACATGAAGCAGCGTCAGCGCACCACGCCGCCGGCCGGCACGGCCCGCGTGCTCGGCTTCGACGCCGCCGGGACGGTCGAGGCGGTCGGGCCTGAGGTGACGCGCTTTGCGGTCGGCGATGCGGTGTTCTACGCCGGCGCCCTGCAGCGGCCGGGCTCCAACGCCGAACTGCAGGCGGTCGACGAGCGCATCGTCGGCCTCAAGCCGAAGAGCCTGTCGTTTGCAGATGCGGCGGCGCTACCGCTCACCTCGCTCACCGCCTGGGAATTGCTGTTCGATCGCCTCGGCCTGCCTTATGGCGACAAGCGCGGCGGCGATGCGCTGCTCATCATCGGCGGCGCCGGCGGCGTCGGCTCGATCCTGACGCAGATCGCCCGCCGCCTCACCGGCCTCACCGTCATCGCCACGGCCTCGCGGCCGGAAACGGTGGACTGGTGCCGCAAGATGGGCGCCCACCACGTCATCGACCACCGCAAGCCGCTGAACGAGGGCCTTGCGGCCATCGGCCTGCCGCAGGTGCGCTACGTCGCCGGCCTGACCGCCACCGACCACCACCTGCCGGCGATCCTGGAAGCCCTCGCCCCGCAGGGCGCCTTCGCCCTGATCGACGACCCCGAAAAGCTCGACATCCTGCCCTTCAAGCGCAAGAGCCTGTCGGTGCACTGGGAACTGATGTTCACCCGCTCGCTCTACGAGACGCCCGACATGGCCGAGCAGGGCGCCATCCTCGAGGAGGTCTCGGCGCTGGTCGATGCCGGCGTGCTGCGCTCCACCGCGAACGCCCACTTCGGCACCATCAACGCCGAAAACCTCCGCCGCGCCCACGCCGCGGTCGAAGCTGGTGCCAGCATCGGCAAGATCGTGCTGTCGGGCTTCTGAGGGCAACCAGCGGGCGCGGCAGCCGTACTGCGGCGGCCGCCGCCCGCAAGCCGCGGATGGATGCGGCGGTGGCTCAGCACGGCGGCCGCGCTTCTGCGGACGCGGCCGGAGGGTCGCCGGGGCTTTCGAGAATGAGCAGGCCCGGCGCGCGCTGTCCGGCCAGTCGGGCGACGGCGATGTCGTCGCCGGCGTGCCACATCCGCCCGACATTGCGGAAGCCGAAGCAGCGTGCGAGCCGGGATGGAGCGAAGGCGTAGCCGCCGACGGTGCGGGGTGCGTCGTGCTGAAGTCCGAGGGCCTCGAGGGTCCGTCGAAGCTTGCCGCCCGCCGGCGGCTCGGCCGAGACTTCGAGGATCGCGGTGTCGACGCCGAGGCGCGCATAGAGCGCCTCGGTCCGCAGCGCGAGGTCGTCGTAGGCGACGATCGTGCCGATGTCGGCGATGCCCTGCCGCTCGATCGCGCCGGCAGTCCCGACCGGTCCGCCGTGCCAGACGACGAGGCTGTCGGGGGTGGCGAGGACGGGTTTGCCCAGCGGCACAATGTAGTTCGCGCAGCTCGACATGCAGGCTTCGTCGACGACGAGCAGCCCGACGCGGCCGACGAGGCGCTCGGCGAGGCCGAGCCAGACGGGAACCGGGCCTCCGGTCGACCGGACCACCACCGTGAGCGGGGCCTGCGTCCGGCGCAGGGCGGTCCCGACGTCGTTTTCCCGGACGTCCTCCAGCGTGCCGGTGAGGCACAGGACGTCGGAGCCGCCGACGCGGGTCAGCCGCCAGCCCCCGGGTGCGTTCGGATTCGGCGCAGCGTCCGCGCCCGCGCCCCGGCAGGCATCGACGAAGGCGTCGATCGGTGCGACCCGTGTCTCGGCCGTGCCGGGCGCCGCGGTTCCCCCGGCACAGAGCAACGCGACGGCCGCCAACCGCCCCGCAAGCCGCGCCATCACTCGAGCTCGACGATGATCTTTTTCGTGCTGAGGGTGACGGGGATCTTGTCCCTCCTCAGCTCGATCTCCTGCCGGCGCGTGACGATCTCGTTTTGGTCGAGATCGGAGCGCAGGGTCAGCGACTTCACCTCATTGTCGAGGCGGCTGATCTCGGCCGCGTCCTCAATCGAGACCGAGACCTTCACCGCCTCGGTGACCACGCCGATCCGGCAGGATCCGAACGGGTCGCGCCGGTGCTCGGGACAGAAGTCCACCTTCTGCCTGACGAAGTACTGTGTCACCGCCTCCGTGCGCGCGCCGAACAGGAACTCGACGCGGCGATTGCGGGCCTTGCCGGCCCGACTTTCGTTCGAGGCGATCGGCACGTGCTCGCCGAACGAGACGCGGTAGATGGCCGCCTGGTAGACGCCGCGGCGGACCAGCGCCGAGGCGACGCGGTCGGCCCGGGCGAGGCCGAGCTCCATGTTGTAGCCGTCCGATCCGTCCCAATCGGTGTGGCCGGCGACGAACAGCGCCACGTCCGGCGGCTCGCGCTTCAGGCTCTCGGCGATGATGTCGAGCAGCGGCAGCGCCTCGGGCCGGATGACGTCGCGGCCGCTGTCGAAGAAGACGTCCTGGCGGGCGACGATGCGCAGGATCGGGATCTCGGTCGGGAAGTCGGCGAGGCCGTGCTCCTGCGAGCTGATCGTCTCCTCGAGGAACTCGAAGCCGACGCGCCGGTCGGCGAGGCGGTGCAGCCGGGCGACGCGGTCGCGATGCTCGAGCCCGACCGTTTGCCACGGCTCCTGTACGCACGGCAGGCCGGCGGGGATGCCGGACCCGCACGACGACTGGGCGAACGCCGCTCCCGGGCCGGGGCAGGCGAGCGCCAGTATCACGACGAGGCGGGCGAGGCGGCTAGAAGACCCCATTCGGCACGCGCTTCATCTGGAATTCCAGGCCGTCCTCCTTGCCGGCGACGTAGCAGCCGGAATCGGTGATCTTCCCCGACAGGCCGTCGCCGTTGATGCGGAAGCTGAGCTCCCGCAGCCCGGCGAACGGCATCCACGCCTCGCACTCCGGGTCCGGGTCCGGCTTGTCGCTCCAGATCTGGGCGAACACCCGGTCGCCGACATAGTCGCAGTCGTTCGGCCCGGTGCAGTTGAGCAGCCCCGCGAACGGCACGAAGCGGGCTCGGTCGGACTGCACCTCCAGCCACGAGTGGACGACGGAGCCGTTGCGGTCGCGCGCGAGGCGCATGCGCACGGGATAGTCGCCGTCGGGATAGGCGACGGAGCCCTGGTAGACGTCGACGACGATCGGCAGCTTGTTCGACGATGGCGTGCCGCCGAGCCCGCCGGTGGTCTCGAGCTTGCCCTTGGCGGCGAGGAAGAAGGCCGAGAGGTAGGCTGCCGTGGCGTCCGTGGCATCGGGGCCGACGCTGAAGAAGTTGACCTCCGCCCGGGCGAGGTCGAGCCCGGAGGCCTCCGCGTCGGCGCGCGCCTGCCGCCGCGCCGCCTCGACGGTGCCATTCGGAAACTCGTAGAGGCCGACGTTGGTGACGACGACCAGCCGCGGCAGTCCCGCCTCCAGCGTGAAGCCACGGAACTTCGCGAGCGAGCGGACGAGGCCGCCGCCCGCGAACGGTTGCCGCGACGGCGCGCCGACCTTCGCCCGGCCGATGCCTTCCACGAGCGACAACCGGGCCGAGCGCGCGAAGCTCTCGGCGAGCTTGCCCTGCTGGCTCCGCCAGTCGGTGCCGAAGAAGGTGGCGACGCTCGAGGTCTCGCCGTCGAGACGGGCTGCCTGCTCCGGGTCGACAAGCGGCACGCAGCCGCCGAACAAGGTGGTGAGCCCGGAGCCGTCGGCGTTGGCGATCGCGATGGTGAGGCGCTCGGCCGGGCCGACGAGCTGCTGGATCACCGGGTTCTCGGCATCGACGAACAGCGACACGAAGTGACGCCATGGCCGGTTCGCCTCCGACGGGCCCTCGGATCCATCCGGCACGATTATGCCGCCGTCGACGATGAGCACAGTCTGGCGCCGGTGCTGGTCCGGTGCCGCCGCCCGGCAGTTGCCTTCGTCGACCTGCGTCTGGGCGCCGGCGACGAGGGGGGAGAGAACACACAGGAGAGCCAGGGCGAGCGAGGCTTTCATCCGGCCACCTCTCACGTGTACTTCATGACGATCGGCTCGGCCGCGTACTGGTCGGCATCGAGCGTGTCGGCCGGTTGCGGCAGCAGTTCCGGCTGCTTCTTGAAGACGATGGCGCTGTCGCGGGCGCGGGTTCGCAGCCTGCCGCGATAGGCGTCGATCACCGACAGCACCCGCGCATCCTGCTCCTTGATGCGGGCGAACAGCTTGCGACCGTCGGCGTGCCGGGGCGAGTTCGCCAGCGATTGCTCCTTGGTGCGCAACTGGCCGATGTTGCGGTCGCACTGCGCGTCGATCGCCTCGAACTGGCGCTGGATCGGCTGGTTGATGCGGTTCTGCAGAGCCCGCATCGCCTTCTCGGCCTTGTCCCGATCGTCGAGCGCCACCGGGAAGGCGTGGTCCTCGTCGTGGGCGAAGAACGCCAGGATGACGCCGACGATCCACACCACCATGTTGGTGATCATCGAGCCGCCGACGACCGAGATCCAGCTCGGCGCCGCCCCGCCGATCACCGCGATCTCGATGAGCTCGTCGGCGAGGTAGCTCGTTCGCGCGTACCAGACGGCGCCGAGCACGAGCGAGAGGCACACCGTGCCGAGGCCGAGGATGCGCGCCGCCGCCGCCCGGTCGCCGTCGCGGCGGAAGGCGCCGAAGCGCGACTCGACCTGGCGGAGGAACGTCCCGTAGCAGTGCGACGAACAGGCGAGCGCCAGCGCCACGAGGATCGTCGTGCCGGTGGCGATCGCCGGCGTGAAGATCTTCACCGCCGCGAAGCTCTCGTAGTTCACCAGCATCTCGGCGATACCGATGACGAACAGTGACGGGATGTACCACCACGGCGGCCGCCGTGCCTCGCGGCCGTGTCGGGCGTGCAGCTCGTCGTAGGCGTTGCGGGCCTTCTGCCAGCGGATGCGCGCCTCGGCGAGCCGTTCGTAGTCGGCCTCGTGCTTTTCGCGGTGCGCCTTGACGACCTGCCGCTTGCCGACGAGGCGCTGGTCCTCGGCCTTGGAGATCTCACGCTCGAGGAAGGTGCCGCGCGTGCCCGCCTCGGCATTGTTCTCGCCGAGAACGCCCGCGACTTCGTCGAGCGCTGCGCTGCGCGGGCCGGCGACGTGGGCGGCGTACCAGCGCGCCATCGCGGGCGTGAGGTTGCCCGGCAGCGGGCCGACATGGTCGGTCAGCTGGATCGCCGTGTTGCGCGCCTCGTCGTCCACCTCGGCGAACAGGCTCCGGGCCGGCTCGCCGTCGGTCGACAGATCGATGGTGGAATAGGCATGCACCATGCTCGGGAGCGGCGGGCGCGGCATCTGGTCGAAGGAGTGGGACACGGGCGCGCCTTCCTACGACTTGATCGGTTGCCAGTCGCCGGTGTCGAGCCGGCACCAAAGCTGCTTGCCGCTGCCGGCCGACTGACCGTCGACCGAGATCGTCTGCTCGGAGTAGCGGCAGTTGGTGAAGGCCGGCGGCGGCTCGGAGGAGGCCACGGCGGTGGTCGTGCCCGTGTCCGCCGGCGCCGCGCGGGGCACGGGCGCCGACGTGACCTTGGTGGTGACCTCGGCGGTCTTTCCGGATTTTGTTCGGATCGTCTTCGAGCGGCTGGCGTTCGCCAGCACCGCCGCGCGTTCCGCCTCGCGGATCTGCCGCTTGTCTTCCTCGTCGGCCACCTGCAGCAGCACGGCGCAGGCGCCAGCGCCGACCGCGGCCCCCACCAGTGCACCCGTGCCGGCGCTGTTGCTGCCGCCGATGGCCGCGCCGAGCAGCGCGCCGACGCCGGCGGAGATGATCAGGCTCGCAGCGCACTGGCCGATCGCCTGTTCCGTCGCCGTCGAACCGGCGACACCGGGCGTTCCCGACGTGGTGGCGCACCCCTGCAGCGCGATCGTGGCGACGACCGTGCCGATCAGCACAGTCCGCAGCTTGCCGGTCCCCGCCATTGCGCCCCGCTCCTCCCCCCTGGAGTGACGGGCCACTTTCCATCAGGGGATGCGAGCGCGCAAGTTAAAAGTGTATTAATGCATTTAGACACTTAAAAAGTGTAGGTCGTGCCGTGCCCTCTTGACGGCAGCGGCCGCCGATCGGGTGATCGGCGGCCGCGGTCAGGCTGTGATGGTGTGGCGGAGTGGCCGGCCCTCAGGGCGCCTTCGAGGTCGGGTCGTAGTGGGCGAGGGTCGCGGCGAAGCGGCCGTTGACGTAGTCGCCGGAGGTGATCGGCTCGTACTTCGCCGGCCGCTCGGCCGACACGCACGACGGCAGCGCCTCCACCAGCGTGTCGTAGTCCGGCCCGAAGAAGAACGGCACGGAATAGCGCTCGCGGCCGGAGCGGTTGATCGCCCGGTGCACGGTCGAGGCGAACAGGTCGTTCGTCCAGCGCGCCATCTGGTCGCCGATGTTGACGACGAAGCAGCCGGGGATCGGGTTCGCCGCGATCCACTCGCCGGCCTTCGTCAGCACCTGCAGGGCCGGCACCGTGTCCTGGGCGAGGATGGTGAAGCACTCGTAGTCGGAGTGGGCGCCGATGCCGATCTGGCGGTCGTCGATCTCGCCGAACTGCGGCGGGTAGTGCAGCACGCGCAGCGTCGCGAGCGGCTTCTTCACCGATCCGTCGAAATAGTCTTCCGGCAGGTCGAGGGCGAGCGCGAAGGCGTGGAGGAGGTGATGCGACAGCGCGATCATCTCCTTGTGGTAGGTCTCGAGCGCGGTGCGGAAGGCGGGGTCGCCCGCCGGCCACTGGTTCGGGCCGTAGAGCACCTTGCCGGCGAGCACGTCGGGATCGTCCGCCGGCACTTCCAGCGCGATGTCGAAGGATTCGTGCAGGTCACCGCGCGCCGTCGGGTCAGTGTTTTCTTCGAGCAGCGCCGCATAGCCGCGGTTGTTGCGCGACTTGGCGACGTGGGTCGCCATCTTCGCCGCGGTGTCCTGCGCGAAGTAGCCGTGCGCCGCGTCAAAAATGCCTTCTATCGCCGCCTGAGGCACGTTGTGGTTGCGGATGTAAAAGAAGCCGGAATTCGTGCACGCCTGCCGCAGCGCGGCGGCGAGCTCCGCCTTGCCGGCCGGGCTGTTCGTGAACATCGGCTCGAGGTCGAGGATCGGGATCTCCTCGCGGCTCGCCTGGCGCGGCTCGAGCCCCGCCGCCACGGCGCGGGCGCCGTTGCCCGTCTCCAGAACCTTCATGCCACTCTCCTTTCGGGCCCCGTCGTCGCTGGCCCCTTCATGTCCGGCCCGCTCAGGGCCTCGAAGTAGTATTCCGGCCCGTCGAAGGCGAATTCCGGCCGGAAATAGTCGGCGCAGAAGTCGCGGAAGGCGGCGGACTTGCGCGAACTGTCCTGTCCGCGTGGGAAATAGAGGTGGACGAAGCGCTCCTCCGACAGCCACTCCGGCAGCACCGGCACGAGATGGCCGCGGGCGCATTCCATGCGGGTGAAGAAGCGCGGCAGGTAGGCGATGCCGTCGCCGCCGACGGCGAAGTACTTCACCGTCCAGTATTCGTTGGCGACGAGGTCGTCGGCCGGCAGCACGTCGACCGTCTCCTCGTCCCGGCAGAG
>CAZDCR010000031.1:0-20267 GCA_964503995.1 uncultured Segnochrobactrum sp. | reverse complement strand
CGAGCGAGACCGGTGGCGACGTCACCCACTGCATGAACAGGTAAGCCGCAACCGGATTGGCGCTGTCGGCCGACAAGGCCTTGCTGAAGCCGGTGGCGTGCTCCGGATTGCCCGGCACCACGGCGTAGCCGACCTTGCCGGCGATCTGCGACTGCGGGATGAAGTTGATCGCCGTCGCCGTCTGCGAGTAGTTCGCCGCCATGCGGCCCGACGGCGGCCACGAGTAGATCATCGCCACCTTGCCGGTGAGGAAGGCGGCCCACAGCGACACCGCGTCGAGCTCGTTGTTGCCGGGGATCGAGGCGTTGTTCGCCGCGATCATGTTCTCAAGCGTCTTGACGCCGGCCGGCGTGGCGAGCTGCGCCTTCATGTTGTCGTCGAACAGCTGGCCGCCATTGGCGCGGAACTGCTGCAGGAAGTCGAACTGGTTGCCCGGGCTGCCCGCCTTGCGGAAGTGGCCGGCGCCGTAGACGTTCGGGGCCATCTGGTCGGTGATGAACTGCGCGATCTGGGCGTAGTCCTCCCACGTCGTCGGCGGCGCGAGCTTCTTGTCGAACTTCGCCTCGTAGGCGGCCATCAGCTTCGGGTCTTCGAAGATGTCCTTGCGGTAATAGAGGGCGAACATGTCGCCGTCGTCGAAGAAGCCCCAGATCTTGCCCTTGTAGGTCGGCAGGGCACGATACAGCGGATGGTAGTCCTCGAGGTCGGCCGGGTTCATGTACTCCTTGATGTAGTCGTCGAGCGGGGCGATGACGCCGCCGTCGGCGAGCGAAGGGGTCCACGCCGGCGAGATGTCGAGGACGTCGAAGGCGCCGGAGCCGGCGATGTGCTCGGCCACCGCCTTCGAGTACTGGTCCGGATTGGAGAGCTCGACGACATTCGACTTGATGCCGGTGAGCTGTTCCCACATCGGGCCGGAGAAGTTGCGCGGGTCGAGCGCCTGCAGGCCCGCCTCTGACGTCATCGACAAGGTGACGCCGGAATACTGCTTCGCCGCCTGCACGGCCCGGTAGGCGGAGCCGTCCGTCGGCCCTTCCATCGAGGCCTGCATCGCCAGCGCCTGCGCCTTGCCGAGCGGCGTCGACGGGTCGGCGAGCTCGAGATTGGCCTGGGCGAGCGCCCAGTCGGTCATCGCGCCGAGCATCGGGCCGCTCAGGGCCAGCATGCCCGTCATCTGGCCGAAGCGGGTGATGAAGGTGCGCCGCGTCGGTTCCCCGCGCAGCAGAGCATCGACCTCCTGTGCGAGGCCGGCTTCGAAGTCACGCCTGTCGCGATCGTTCATGGTCCTCACTCCTCCCTTGATGGGCCGCGCGGTCGGACGGCGCGGACGGTCTGTCCGGGCGTTCTCGCCGGCGGTCTCCGGTGGCTCGTGGCGCGGGCGCCCCGGCGAGCCGTCGTGTTGCCGAAAGTGGGGCCGCCGCCCGGCGGCCCGGTCTGAAGGCACTCCCTTGTTGACGGGGCGGTTGCCCTCCGCCCTCTCCGTCTAGGTCCCGAACCGGTTGCGGAAGTCGTCGAGCCGCCGCGTCCAGGCGGCACTTTCCAGCACGGCGCGATTGACGACGCCGCGCGGGACGCGGCCGTGCTGCACCTCGAGCACCGCCTTGACGTCGGCAGCGCCGTTGCCGGCGAAGCACTGGTCGGTCCAGCACAGCGCGTGCGGCGCGAGGATGACGTTGTCGAGCTTCAGGATCGGGTCGTCGGCGTCCGGCGGCTCCTGCTCGAGCACGTCGAGCCCGGCGCCGGCGATGCGGCGTTCCTGAAGCACCTTCGTCAGCGCCTTCTGGTCGACGATGGGTCCGCGCGCGGTGTTGATGAGGTAGGCCGTCTTCTTCATCAGCGCGAGCCGCTCGGCGTTGACGAGGTGGTGCGTCTCCGGCGTCAGCGGGCAGCTCACCGACAGCACGTCCGACTGCCGGAACACCTCCTCGAGGCTGACGAGCTCGATGCCGAGCTCGGCCGCCACCGCCGTGTCGGCGAAGGGGTCGTGGGCGATGAAGCGCATGTCGAGGGGCTTCGCCAGCCGGAAGAACTCGGCGCCGATGTTGCCGATGCCGAGCGAGCCGAGCGTGCGGCCGACGAGGCCGACGCCCATGTGGTCGGAGCGCTGATTGAAGCCGGTCGGCCCCTCGCGCGTCAGCCGGTCCTTCACCATCATCTTGCCGGTGAGCGCCAGCATCAGCGCCAGGATCGAGACCGCCACCGGCCGCCGTACGCCGTCCGGCGTGATGACGAGGGCGATGCCGGCGTCCGTGCAGGCCGGCACGTCGACGGTGTCGTAACCGACGCCGAAGCGGGCGATGACGGCGAGCCGGCCGCTCTTCGGCACGCTGTCGCGGCCGAAGCGGTGGGTGAGCAGGATGAGGGCGTCGAAGTCCTCGAGTTGCTTGGCCCTGAGCGGGTTCGCCACCTCGAGGAACTCGACCTCGACGTTCGGCGCGGCGCGCAGCGGCGCGAGGTCGAAGTCCGGGTAGGTCGGCGAGCCGTCCGGCTTCCTGAAGTCGCCGGACAGCGCGACGCGGAATGGTCCACTCATGAGCGTGCCTTCCCCACCGCAGGGGCCTTCGCCGGAGCTTTCGCCGCCGCTTTCGCGGGAGCCTTGGCAGCCGCTTTCACCGGAGCCTTCGCTTTCGCAGGAGCAGCGGGCTTCCCCGCGGCCTTCGACCCGGCGGCTGCGTTCTTCGCGGCGCTCGCCTTCGTGCCCTCGCGCAGCTTGCCGATCGCCTCGGCCAGCGCGTTGTGCAGCACCCAGACGTCGCCGGAATAGCAGATGAAGTCGAAGCCGACGTCGTAGAGCTCGATGCCGACCTCCACCGTCGGCACCAGCCGGCCCATCGCCTTGCCGTGCCTGCGGGCGGCCTTCACCGTCTTGTCGATCGCCGCCTTGAAGTCCGGATGCTCGAACTCGCCGGGGATGCCGAGGCCGACCGACAGGTCGAAGTGGCCGACCCACAGGCAGTCGACGCCCTCGACCGCCGCGATCTCCTCGCAGTTCTTCACGCCGTCGGCCGTCTCGATCTGGCAGAACAGCGTGGTGCGGGCGTTGGTGGCGGTGAACTTGTCGGCGACCGCGCCGGGCCGGTAGCGATCGTGCGCCACCTGCAGGGCGACGCCGCGGCCGCCCTGCGGATGGTACTTCATGGAATGGACGATCTGGCGCGCCTCCTCGGCGGAGCCGACCATCGGCACCATCAGCCCCTCGGCGCCCATGTCCATGGCGCGGGCGATGTGGTGGTATTCCTTCGACGGCACCCGCACGATCACCGGCACCTGCGCCGCCTCGAAGTAGCGGATGGCGCTTTTGACCGTCTCGAAGCCGAAGCCGGAGTGCTCGAGGTCGAACAGCACGAAGTCGCAGCCGGCCGACTTCAGGATGTGGCCGATCCCAGGCGTCGCGAACTCGACGATGAAGTGCCCGAACTTCGGCGCCCGGGTGCCGGCCATCGCCTTCAGGCCCGGACCGGCCACACTCGCGTCCACCATGCGTCTCTCCCTGTCGTCTTCCGCCCGGGCTCTTCGGCCGGTCGAAGGTGTCTCGATCTAGGTGCCGCCCTCGCAGACGAGGGCGCATTCGGTGACGGCCTTGGCCGCGACGAGGGCAGCACTTGCGGCATCGAAGCGGGCGAAGTGGGTCGTCCGCGTGTGTGCCTCGAAGGCCGCCCGGTCGTCGTAGATCTCGTAGAGCAGCACCCGGTCGGGCTCGCCGGCGGGCTCCAGCACGTCGAAGCGGCGGCAGCCGGGCTCGGTGCGGCAGGATTCGCGGGCGTTGTCGTCGATCAGGCGGCGAAAGGCGGCGCGCTCGCCGGGCACGACCTGGAAATCGACGAGGATGACGTAGCCGCTCATCGCCGCTTCTCCACCACCGCGTTGTAGCGCCGGGTGACGTAGTCGAGGTGGTCGCGCATCGCCGCCTCGGCGCGGTCGGCGTCGCGCGACTTCACCGCCTCGTAGATCGCCCGGTGCGCCTCGTAGGCGACCTTGTCCTTGCCCGGCGCGAGCGTCGTCTGGCGCTGTTCGAGCAGCCACTCGGCGAGTGCCGCGTGGATCGCCGTGAACATCGGATTGCGCGGGATGACCGCCAGCACATAGTGGAAGTCGACGTCGGTGCGCTCGAAGCGCTTGAGGTCGCCAAGGGACGCGCGGTTCTCCTCCAGCGCCGCCCGGAAGCGGTCGAGGTCGTCCTTGGTCGCGTGTTCGGCGGCGTGTCTGGCGAGGCCGACCTCGAAGAAAACGCGCAGGCTCTGGAAGTTCTGCACTCCGCCCGGCGCTGCCAGCATGTGCCGCGCGGTCACCGCCAGCGCATCCACCACGAAGGCCGGCGTCGGCAGCGTCACGATCGCCCGGGTGCCGGAGCGGATGTCGATCAGCCCCATCTTCTGCAGATGGAACAGCGCCTCGCGGATCGCCGGGCGGCCGACGGCGAAGGTTTCCATCAGCGTCCGCTGCGAGGGCAGCGCGTCGCCGGCGGCGTAATGGCCCTCGGCGATCATCCGCTCCAGCCGGGCGGCGACCTCCTCGTAGAGCTTGCGCTGACGGACTGCCGTGTCGAGCATTGGTATACCTGTCATACCAGTTCGGGCACGCTATGCTCGCGTTTGCCCGCCGTAAAGAGGCATTCGGTGCTGCGCCTGCGAAGGCGGCGGCATCGATGTCGGGTCGACGGGAGTGCCCGCGGCGGCGCGCGATCTGGACCGGCAGGCGACGCGGGCGTATGACTGTCCGACAATATGACGGAGGCCCCGGTGCTCGAGCTCTACAACTTCGCGCAGTCCACCTGCAGCCTGAAGGTCCGCCTCGCCATGCACGAGAAGGGCATCGACTGGGTCGACCGGGTGCTCGTCTCGAAGAACCAGGACCACCTGTCGGACTGGTACCTGAAGCTCAACCCGAACGGCGTCGTGCCGACGCTGATCCACGACGGCACGCCGGTGATCGAGTCCTCGGTGATCGTGCAATATCTGGACGAGATCTTCCCGCCGGTGCCGCTGACGCCGCCGACGCCGATGGCGCGGGCCGAGATGCGCGCCTTCCTCGCCTTCGTCGACGCCGTGCCGACGCCGGCGGTGCGCTACCCGTCGTTCCAGTATGGCGGCCTGATCCGCAAGTTCCTGGCGATGACCGACGCGGAATTCGCCGAGAGCGTCGCGCTCCGGCCGCTGAAGGGCGAGTTCTACAAGCGCATGGGCCGGAACGGCTTTCCGCGCGAGGACATCGACAAGGCGCTCGCCGACATCGTCAAGACCGCCGGCCGCATGGACCTCCTGCTCGAGAAGAACGGCGGGCCCTTTCTGATGGGCGACCAGTTGACCCTCGCCGACGTCGCGGTGGCGCCGCTGATCGACCGCATGGAGGACCTCGGCTTCGCCTATCTGTGGGACGCGCGCTACCCGCGCGTAGCGCAGTGGCTCGCCGACCTGCAGGCCCGGCCGGCCTACGCCCAGGCCTACTATCCCGGCAGCCGCCTCTCCGATCAGTTCCCCGACCTCGGCCTCGGCCGCGGCACCGACGCGCGCGAGCGCGAGCCGGCGCTCGCAGCGGCCGAGTAGCCAGCCTCACAGCGGCGGGCGCAAGTGCTCCCACGGGCGCGCCGCCTCGAAGGCGGCGGCGGCCTGCAGGACGCCGAGATCGTCGAAGCGACGGCCGACGATCTGCAGCCCGACCGGCCGCCCCTCCGCCGTCATCCCGCACGGCACGGACGCCGCCGGCGCGCCGTTGAAGTTGAACGGGTAGGAGAACTCCGCCCATTCGAGCCAGTCCCAGCGATGCTGCGGCCAGCCGTCCGGCGCGAGATGCCCGACCGGGAACGTCGCCACGGAGGCGGTCGGCGTGACGAGGAAGTCCCAGTCGCCGAACCATCGGCCGATCTCGGAACACCAGGCGTACTTGCGCTCGCGCTGCAGCTGATAGTCGGCGGCCGTCACCGCCATGCCGTCCTCGATGCAGGCGACCAGGTGCGGGTCCATGCGATCGCGGAACTCCGGCAGGAAGCGCGCGAAGCCCGAAAAATGCGCCTTCCAGAAGAAGCGGGCGAGATCGACTCCCCCCGCCCCCCACGGCGTCCCCGGCTCCTCGACGATGGCGCCGGCCTCGGTGAACGCCGACAACCCTGCCCGCACCAGAGACGCCACCTCGGGATCGACGCGGATGTGGCCGAGATCCGGGCTGAAGGCGATGCGCTTGCCGGCGATCCCCTCGCCGATCCGGCCGAGATAGTCGGCCGGCGGTGCATCGAGGCAGGTGTGGTCCTCGGGGTGCGGGCCGGCCATCACCGACAGCATCATCGCCACGTCGCGCACCGTGCGCGCCATCGGCCCGCCGTGCGAGGCGAGGTCGTGCAGGCCGACCGGCACCATGGGCACGCGCCCGTAGCTCGGCTTCAGGCCCGCGAGCCCGCAGAAATGCGCCGGCACGCGGATCGAGCCCGCCGCGTCGGTGCCCTGGTGCAGCGGCCCGCAGCCGGCCGCGGCCGCCGCGGCCGCACCCGCCGACGAGCCGCCGGGCGTAAAACCATGCTTCCACGGGTTGTGGGTGTCGCCGGTGAGCGGGCTGCGCCCGAGCGCGATCCAGCCGCACTCCGGCGTCGTCGTCTTGCCGACGACGATGGCGCCGGCGGCCTTGAGGCGCTGCACGAACGGGGCCGTCGTCGCAGCGATCTCACCGGCGAAGATGTGCGAGCCGCGCGCCGTCGGCAGGCCAGTGATGCCGGCGAGGTCCTTGATCGTGACGGTGACGCCGTGCAGGGGCCCGAGCGGCTCGCCCGCGCTGACCGCAGCCTCCGCCAGCTTCGCCTCCGCCCGCGCCGCTTCTGCTGTGACGACCGCGAAGGCGTTGATCGTAGGCTCCACCGCCTCGATGCGCGCGAGCACCGCCTCGACGCTCTCCACCGGCGAGATCGCACCGGCGCGGATGAGCGGCGCCAGCCGATGGGCGGGCATGTATGCGAGATCGTCCATCGTACCGCCGTCAGCCATCACCCATCCTCTTGTCTCCGCCGCCGCCAGCCTCTAAACATCCGCCCCGTTGGCGACGTGGCGGAATGGTTACGCAGCGGACTGCAAATCCGTGTATGCCGGTTCGATTCCGGCCGTCGCCTCCAAACTCTGCGCCACGCGCGCCCCTCCCGTCATCCTCTCCCGTCCCGAGTTCTCCCAACACGAGGCCGCCGTGCGCAATCGCCGCGCCCGGTCGGGGAGCTTGCCTCGGACTTGCGCGTTTGATCTCCGGCTTCCAAGCCGGCTTGCGCAGCGCTTCCTTCGGACGGATGATCCCGCCACACCGACGATGACCAAAGCGGCCCTCCGCCTCGCCGTCGCCGGTCCCGCCCCGAGAGCCTGCCAGCGCGCATCTTTCCCCTTTCGACAGACCCCACGTCCGGGCCGGCCATCGCCGGCGAAACCGGGGTGCGGCCAGGAGTTCGCCATGCGCCGACCGTCCGCCCACCCCGCCGCCGCCATGCTCGAGGCCTTCGAGTTCGCTTTCCAGGTGCAGTCGGTCATGGCGCTCAGGCTGCTGCGCATTTCCGCCGGCGGGAGCGAGGCGGCGGTCGAGACGCAGCGCATGATCGCCGAGAAGGCCGAGGCGGTCTGGCGCTCGCAGCTGGCGGCCGGGCTCGCGATCGCCAGCGGGCGCGGCAGCGAGGCGGTCGCCGCCGCCGCCTTCCGCCCCTACCGGCGCGCGGTGAAGGCCAACCACCGCCGCCTCACCTCCGGCTGATTCGGCCGGACAGCGTCCGCATAGACATCTGCCGGACCGCAAACGCGGGCGGCGTCGGTGCCGCTGCACCCGACGCGACGCCCACCATCACACTTCGACGGGCTTCCGATGGCGCGAGCGCGTTCCGCCGATCGTCACGATTCAAACGTAAATCCAACCCCTGGAATGACGACCGGGGGCAGGCGAGCTTTGCTCACACCACCCCCGGTCGGAAGAGTGCGGCCGGCTGCAGGCTTGCGCCGCGCCAGGCCGGGCCGGAGACGCCTTGGGAGAGGCGTCGATAGCCAATTCCCATCAAACCATAGAATTCCCCGATCGCACCAGATTTGATTGTCCAATCGGAGTGATTTCTCCGCCGCCATCTTCGCGGAACGAGCGCCCTCCCCGCCGCGTTGATTGTAGCGCGTCGCAACGTCGGGCCGGCCGGCACCGCAGCGGCCGCACCGGAGAGCGCCGATGACATCCACCAGCACCCCGCCACGGCCCGATCCGGCCGACGATCGTCCGCAGCCCGGCGACGCCGGCACGCCGCAGCGCCCGTCGCCGCGCGCAGGCTCCGCGGCCGCCGAAAGCGACGGGCGCGACAGTGCCCTTCTCGCCGACGTACCCCCGGCCCGCCGTCACCACGGCGATGACGCCCGTGGCGAGGACGAGGCGAAGCAGGCCGACAGCGCGCGCGACGCCGACGAGGTCAAGCATCGCGCCGCAGATCGTGGCATCTCGGCTGCGATTGCTGGGGTCGACATCACGCCGAGCGAAGACCGCTGACGCGTTCCCTCTCCTCACGGTAGGCCGATGAATTCAAGCGCAAGGCCCGGAGTGCGGCGGCGCGGCGGACGCGTCATGGTACGAGTGTCCGGCGCGCTGATGCCGCCGGTGCCAGGAGATGCGCCGTGACTCTCTCGTCCGCTCCCATATCCGCCACGGCCCCGGCCGAGCCTCATCCGTCGCCGACGTCGGCCTCGCAGCCCTACGCCTCCGACGAGGCCCGGCTCGCCGCCGTGCGCGCCCGCGACGCCGCCGCCGACGGCCGCTTCGTCTATTCGGTCGCCACCACCGGCGTCTATTGCCGGCCGTCCTGCACCGCCCGGCCGGCGCGCCGCGAGAACATCGTCTTCCACGCCGACGGCGCTGCAGCGCGGGCCGCGGGGTTCCGGCCCTGCAAGCGATGCCGGCCCGACAAGCCGCCGCTTGCCGCGCGCCACGCGGCCGCGATCGCCGTCGCCTGCCGGGCGATCGACGCGGCCGAGGAGGCACCGCCCCTCGCCGCTCTCGCCGCAACCGCGGGGATGTCGCCCTACCACTTCCACCGCGTCTTCAAGGCCGCGACAGGCGTCACGCCGAAGGCCTATGCGAGCGCCCGCCGGGCGGCGCGCCTGCGCTCCGGACTGGAGCAAGGCGAGCGTGTCACCGATGCGATCTTCGACGCCGGCTACGGGTCGAGTAGCCGCTTCTACGAGCATGCCGGCGAACGCCTCGGCATGACGCCGGCCGCCTTCCGCGACGGTGGGCGCAATGTCGTGCTCCGCTTTGCCGTCGGACGCTGCTCACTCGGCGCCATCATCGTCGCGGCGAGCGAGCGCGGCATCGCGGCGATCGAACTCGGCGACGATCCGCAAGCCCTCGTCGAAGGCCTGCAGGACCGCTTCCCCCGGGCGACGCTGATCGGCGGCGACGCGGATTTCGAGGCGCTGGTGGCGAAGGTCGTCGGGTTCGTCGAGGCGCCGGCGAACGGGCTCGACCTGCCGCTCGACGTCCGCGGCACCGCCTTCCAGGAGCGCGTCTGGCAGGCGCTGCGTGCCATTCCCGCCGGCACGACGGCCACCTACACCGACATCGCCGCGGCGATCGGGATGCCGAAGGCGGTGCGCGCGGTGGCGCAGGCCTGCGGCGCCAACCCGGCGGCCATCGCCATCCCCTGCCACCGGGTGGTGCGCACCGACGGCAGCCTCTCCGGATACCGCTGGGGCGTCGAGCGCAAGCGGGCCCTCCTCGAGCGCGAGGGCGCCCGTTGACGCTGCTCACCGCCCACCAGCCGGCGGTGCGCACGCCGCTCACCGATCGCATCGACGGCCTCGCCTGGTCGGCGATCGCTGCCGATCTCGATACCAACGGCGCGGCCACCACCGGCCCACTCCTGAAGCCCGACGAGTGCGCCATGCTGGCCGCCCTCTACGACGACGAAAGCCGCTTCCGCAGCCGCATCGTCATGGCCCGCCACGGCTTCGGCAGCGGCGAGTACCGGTATTTCACCCTCCCGCTGCCGCCGGCGGTCGCGACCCTGCGGGAGCGGCTGTACGAGCGCCTCGTACCGGTCGCGAACGGCTGGAACGAGCGGCTCGGGAATTCCGTGCGCTATCCCGAGGCCCACGCCGAGTTCGTCGCCCGCTGCCACGACGCCGGACAGACGCGCCCGACGCCGCTGCTGCTGCGCTATGGCCCTGGCGACTTCAACTGCCTGCACCAGGACCTCTATGGGGAACACGTCTTTCCGCTGCAGGTCGCGATTCTGCTGTCGGACCCGGGTCGAGACTTCACCGGCGGCGAGTTCGTTCTGACGGAGCAGCGGCCGCGGCAGCAGTCGCGGGCGGAGGTGGTGCCGCTCACGCATGGCGAGGGTGTCATCTTCGCCGTGTCCCACCGGCCGCACTCTGGCAGCCGCGGCGATTACCGGGTGACGCTACGCCACGGCGTCAGCCGCATCCGCTCCGGCCGACGTCACACGCTCGGAATCATCTTCCACGATGCGGCCTGAGCGTTCGGCAGTTGCCGCGCTTCGGCCTTATTGGCGCTGCTCTTCGCATTAGCGTAAGATTCTCGGGCGCCATGCTCACCCATACGCAGCGATGCGAGGAGACCGTCTCTTGCCGGCCGACGCCCAGAATGTCCTCCTCGTCTATCCGAAGTTCAACGCGGCCTCGTTCTGGAACTATGGCGAGACCTGCGAGATGGTCGGGGCGAAGTACCCCGCCTCGCCGCTCGGCCTGATCACCGTCGCCGCCATGCTGCCGAAGTCGTGGAACGTCCGCCTCGTCGACCGCAACGTCGAAGAGCTGAGCGACGCCGACCTCGACTGGGCCGACATGGTCATGACCGGCGGCATGCTCCCGCAGCAGCGCGACTGCCTGATGCTGATCGAGCGGGCCCAGGGCCGCGGCAAGGCTGTCGTCGTCGGTGGCCCCGACGTCACCTCGAGCCCGGACATCTACGCCGTCGCCGACATCCGCGTGCTCGGCGAGGCGGAGAGCGTCATCGAGGAATTCCTCGCCGCGTGGTCGGCCGGCACGCGCAGCGGCGACTTCGTCGCGCCGAAGTTCCAGGCCGACGTCACCGCGAGCCCGGTGCCGCGCTTCGACCTCCTGAAGCTCGACCGCTACCTCCACGTCGGCGTGCAGTTCTCGCGCGGCTGCCCGTTCACCTGCGAGTTCTGCGACATCATCGAACTCTACGGCCGCCGGCCGCGCATGAAGACCACGCCGCAGATGCTGGCCGAGCTCGATGCTCTCCACGCGCTCGGCTACCGCGGCCACGTCGACTTCGTCGACGACAACCTGATCGGCAACAAGAAGGCGGTGAAGGCCTTCCTGCCGCATCTGGCCGACTGGCAGAAGAAGAACCGCCACCCCTTCGAGCTCTCGACCGAAGCCTCCCTCAACCTCGCCGAGGACCGCGAGCTGATGGAGCTGATGCGGAACGCCGGCTTCTTCTCGGTGTTCGTCGGCATCGAGAGCCCGGACCCCGAGGTGCTCGCCGCGACGAGCAAGAAGCAGAACACTCGCGGCGACATCTCCGAGAGCGTCCACAAGATCTACGGCTCCGGCATGTTCGTGCTCGCCGGCTTCATCGTCGGCTTCGACAGCGAGAAGGGCCGTGTCTCCGCCCCGATCACCGACCTGATCGAGGATGCCGCGATCCCGGTGGCGATGGTCGGCATGCTCTACGCGCTGCCGAACACGCAGCTGACGCGCCGCCTCGCCAAGGAGGGCCGGCTGCATCCCGACCACGGCGTCGACATGGACGACGGCTCGGCCGACCAGTGCCTCTCCGGCCTCAACTTCGACACGTTGCGCCCGCGCGCCGAGATCCTCGCCGACTACCGCGCCGTCGTCGACTCGGTCTACGACCCGAAGAACTATTTCGGCCGTGTCCGCCGCGTCGGGCAGGCCTTGAAGATCAGGATGTCGGCGGGCGACATCAATCCCGGCGCCGCCTGGAAGGACTGCGTCCAGGTCGTGCGCCTGATGACGGCGATCACGCTGCGCAAGCCGCAGTTCCGCGGCGAGTTCTGGAAGACCATCGTGGTGACGGCGCTGCGCAACCCGCTGGCGCTGAAGGCGGTGCTGCAGATGTCGGCGCTCTACGCTCACCTCGGGCCCTTCTCGCGCCACGTCGTCAGCGCCATCGCAGAGAAGATCGAGGCCGTCGAGAGCGGCGCCTGGACGGCGCCGACGGCGCTTCCCGGCACTCCGCCGGCGCCGACCCACATGCCGACCCACGCCCCGGCCCACGCGCAGGCCCATGCACCGGCCCACACGCAGGCGGCCGCCGTCTCGGCCGCCTGAGTCTCTCCGTCCGCGAGCGCTTTCCTCGCGCTCACGTACGTGTGGTTGTCGCGCTCCTCGCCGCCGCGGTCTTCTTCGGCTAGCGTGCGGTTGCACGGGCGCCCCCGCGCCCGACGGAGGATCGACCATGAGCGATCACATCCGGATCGGCTTCGGCCGGCGAGAGTTCCTCAAGGCATCGCTCGCGGTCGCAGGTGCGCCGACGGTGATCGCCGCCGCGACCGGTGTCGCCGGTGCCATGGGCACCGCTTCCGCCGCCGCCGCAGAACCCGGCCCGCCGGCCTCCGCCGCCACCGCCTCGGCCGCCGTCGACACTGTCAGCGACGCCATCCTGCGCATCTCCCGCGAGGTCTGGGCGACGCCGGAGCTGTCGCTCGAGGAGGAGAAATCGTCGGAGATCCACCTGCGCGAGCTGCGCGCCGCCGGCTTCACCATCGTCAGCACGGGCACGTCGGGCACGCCGACCGCGTTCGTCGCCGAATGGACGCAAGGCACGGGCGGCCCGAAGATCGGCTTCCTGCCCGAGTATGACGCGCTGCCCGGCCTCGGCAACGCCGCCGAGCCGCGTGAGACGCCCGGCCCGACCGGCGTCGAGGTCGGCCACGGCTGCGGCCACAACCTGCTCGGCGCCGGCTGCACCGGGGCCGCCTTCGCCCTGAAGCAGATGATGACGGACGCGGGCACGCCCGGCACCATCCGCGTCTGTGGCTGCGCCGCGGAGGAGACCCAGGGCGTCAAGGTCTACATGGCCCGCGACGGCCTGTTCGACGACATGGACGCCTGCCTCGCCTGGCACCCGGCGCCAATCACCGCGACGGGGCTGCTGCGCACGGCGGCCGCCGACATCGTCCGCGTCGACTTCTATGGTCGCACAGCGCACGCCGGCGTCGCCCCGTGGGAGGGCCGCAGCGCCCAGAAGGCGGCGGAGATGTTCGGCATCGGCGTCAACTTCATGCGCGAGCACATCGAGCCGACCTCGCGGCTTCACTACATCTACCCGCGCATGGGCGATGCGGCGAACGTCGTGCCCGACCGTGCCCAGGCGCTGATCATGATCCGCGACGCCGATCGCGACCGTGTGGTGGCGATGACCGCCTGGGTGCGCCAGATCGCCGAGGCGGCGGCGCTCGCGACGCAGACGCGCGCCGAGGTCGACCACTTCTTCGGCCTGCACGACCTGTTGCCGAACGAGACGCTGGCCGCCCAGATCAACCGACACCTCCACGCCGTCGGCCTCGACTGGACGGACGAGGAACAGGCCTTCGCGCGCGCCTGCCAGGCAGCCTCGGGGTTGCCGGAAAAGGGGCTCGCCACCGACATCCTGCCGATGCTACCGGAGATCACCACCGGCGGCGGCACCGACGTCGGCGACGTCTCCTACAACACGCCGACGGGGCTGTTCGGCTGGACCACGATGCCGCTCGGCGTCGGCCTGCACACCTGGCCGGTGACAGCCTGCGGCGGCATGTCGATCGGCGACAAGGCCTCGCTCGACACCGCCCGCGTCATGGCCGGCGTCGGCTACGACCTGATGACGGACGCGGACCTGCGCGCCGCCGCGAGGGCGGACTTCGACCGCCGCCGCGCCGGCCGCCCCTACGTCTCGCCGATCCCGCCGGACCGCAAGCGCCCGGACGGCATCCCCGAGCACCTGCTGCTGCGGGACGGCACCGGCGAGTTCGTCGACCAGCTCTACCGGACGGAATACGTCTACCGCTGACCCTCCCGGGCCACGCCGGGCCGGGCAGACGGCGCAGACCCGTTCGCCCCGCCTTCCCGCGTCCGCCTGCTGGATGCCGGGCCGTCGGCGTCCTCGCGACGCCGTCCGCCGTCAGTGGGCGCGCGCCGGCTGTGCCGGTCTGTGCGTGGCGAGCGTCTTGAGGAGCTCCATGACGTCGCCGGACAGCGCCTCCATCGCCATGTAGGCGTCGATCGCTCCGCCGATGTCACCCTTGATGGTCTTCTCGACGATGGCGGTGCCGTGCTGCGCGAGCCGCCCCGCCGCCTCGGCCGTGCTGCGGTATTCCGCCGTGGCGAGCACGGCCTTGTCGTCGATGCGGGCGAAATGGTCCCCGAGCGCCTGCAGGATGGCGCCCTTGCCGAGCGATGCCGCCGGTCGCACCCCGGCGAGCACCTCCGCCAGCGAGCGCTTCCAGACCATGTGATCGGCCCGCAGCCGCTGCACGGTGGCGCGGCTGTCGCTGGCCGTCGCGCTGTCGTCGATGAGGGAGGTGACGATCGCATCGGTGCGGCCGACGATCTCGGCGGCGGAGCGCGAGTCGGTTTCGTTCTGGCTGGCGAGGCGGGCGATCTCGACGAGACGCTCGGCGAGGTCGCGCAGGGCCTGACGGCGGTCGCCGAGCATGCCGGCCATCTGGCCGACGCCGACGGCGGTCTCGCCGACGCGCACGCCGATGCCGTCCATGTCGACGACGACGGCGTCCACCGCCTCGCGCCCCTCGCGGACCTTCGCAGCGCCGGAGGCCATCGCCGCCAGCATTCCCGTCATCACCGACGACAGGGCGTTGAGCTGCTCGCGGATCAGGTTGGTCGTCGCCGAGGCTTCCTCCGACAGCGCCTTCACTTCCGCCGCCACGACGGCGAAGCCACGGCCGGCCTCGCCGGCGCGCGCCGCTTCGATCGTTGCGTTGAGGGCGAGCAGCTTGGTCTGGCGGGAGACGCTGCCGATCGCCTGGGCGAAACCACCGATGCTGTCGGTGGCCGTCCGCAACTCGGAAAGCCTGCCCTCGAGCGTCCCAAAGGCGTCGGCGATGCCGGCCATCGCGCTCCCGGCGGAGCGGGTGCGGTCGGCGCCGTTGGCGACGAGCCTTCGCGCTTCCTCGGAATGGCGCTGGGCACGGCTGCCGAGTTCGGCGATGTCATCGACCGTCTTGGCCATCTCGCCGACGCCGGCGGAGGCGGCGGCGGTCTCGCCGGTGAGCTTGCGGGCGTTGCCGCTCGACCACGCCATCAGGCACAGCACGTCGCTGAGATTGACGGACGCATCGACGGCCGCCGCGAGCGCCCTCGGCTCGGTCGACGCCGCAGTCGCGTGCGACGGGGGGATGTCGTTCCTGGTCTCCGCGGCTGTCTGCGATGCCGTCGTCATCGGGATCCCCTCGCATCTCGTCAACCGGCTCGGTGCTCTTGAGCCACCTTGCGGCTTCGTCGAACCGGTCTGCCGGAAGAAGCTTGTCCGAGCCTGTCGCGCGCACTGCGAGCAGCGGCGGCGACACGACGCGCCCGGCCAGGATGTCGGCTACCCTCCGACGGCGCGGCGCCGCGATTCGGTGGCGGCGCATTCCCTGGGACAAGCCCTTTCCATCGGTAACAAAGAGGCGTGCTTGATGACCGTGCGCACCGGCATCCCGGGCCTGTTGTCCATCTCTGCCCTCGGGGTCGTGCTCGGGACGCTGTGCTTCGCAGCAGCCCTCACCCCGAGCCTCGTCCCCCGCCCACCCGTGGTGCAGGGTGCGCTGGCCGGCCTCGCCTTCGCCGTCGGCTACGGCGCCGGTGTGCTGGTGCGGGCAAGCTGGCTCTGGCTGCAGCTGCCGGCGCTCGGCGACCGCGTGCGGCGCCTTCTCGTCGCCCTGGCCCTCATCCTCTGCGCGGCTGCCGCCGGACTGTGCCTCTGGTGGGCGACGGAATGGCAGAACCGCCTGCGCGCCCTGATGGAGATGCCGGCGATCGACAGTGCCGGCCCCGTCACGATCGCCGCCACCGCGCTCGGCGTGTTCGTGCTCCTGCTGCTCCTTGCCCGCGTCTTCCGCTTCCTTGCCCGCCGCCTGTCCGACTGGCTCGCCCGCTGGCTGCCGCGGCGGCAGGCGATCATCCTCGCCCTCGGGTTCACCGCGCTCGTGTTCTGGTCGATCGGCAACGGCCTGCTCGTCGACGGCGCCCTGCGCTTCCTTGACGGCATCTATGCGGAGCTCGACCAGCAGTTCGAAGAAGGCAGCCCCGAGCCGACCGACGCGGCGAAGTCCGGCGGGCCAGGCTCCTTCGTCGGCTGGAACAGCCTCGGCCGGGCGGGCCGGCGCATGGTGGCCGCCGGACCCGACCGTGCCGCGATCGAGGCCGCCACCGGCGCTCCGGCACTGGAGCCGCTGCGCGTCTATGTCGGTCTGAACTCCGCCGATACGCCGGCCGAGCGGGCGGCGCTGGCGCTCGAGGAGGCGATCCGCATCGGCGCGTTCGAGCGCGAGAACCTCGTCATCGTCACGCCGACCGGCACCGGCTGGGTCGATCCGGAGAGCCAGGCGGCGCTCGAATACGTGCTGCGCGGCGACGTCGCCAGCGTGGCGGTGCAGTATTCCTATGTGGCGAGCTGGATCGCCATGCTGGCCGATCCCGACTACGGGGTGGAGACGGCGCGCGAGGTGTTCTCAGCCCTCTACGATCACTGGCGCTCGCTGCCGCCCGAGACGCGGCCGCGCCTCTACCTGCACGGCCTCAGCCTCGGCGCCTTCAACTCCGACCGCAGCCACGACCTCCACCAGGTCATCGGCGATCCCTACCAGGGCGCCCTGTGGTCGGGCCCGCCGTTCAACAGCCGCACCTGGACCGCCGTCACCGCCGAGCGCAACGCCGGCACACCGGAGTGGCTGCCGACCTTCCGCGACGGCTCGGTGATCCGCTTCACCGCCCAGAAGAACCATCTCGACGACGCCACCGCGCCGTGGGGGCCCTACCGGGTGATCTACCTGCAGTACGCGAGCGACGCCGTGACCTTCTTCGATCCGCAGGCGGCGTGGCGCCGGCCGGACTGGATGGCGGATCCGATCGGTCCGGATGTCTCGCCGGATTTCGTCTGGATCCCCGTCGTGACGCA
Organism: uncultured Segnochrobactrum sp.; assembly: GCA_964503995.1. Taxonomy (GTDB): domain Bacteria; phylum Pseudomonadota; class Alphaproteobacteria; order Rhizobiales; family Segnochrobactraceae; genus CAMDHY01. The sequence continues at coordinate 3,167 of CAZDCR010000031.1, read as the reverse complement.
GCTTCAGCTGATCGCCGACATCATGATGGCCGTGGTGCCGCCGAAGGGCTACGGCCACGTCTACGCCTTCCCGCACTATGTCGACGCGTGGGCCTCCCTCACCGACGCCCCCGCCTGGACGCCGGAAGGGCTCGAGGCGCTGAAGACGCAGGTCGGCAACGTCGCGCCGTGACCTCGACGCTGCCCGCGTCGGGTGGCGAGGCCGGGGCGCCTCAGGCCGCCCGCCGCTCCAGCGCACGGCCGGCGTAGGCGCTGAAGGCCCGCGTTTCGCCGGCGGCGCCGCGGGCGGCGACGAACTGGTCCGGCCGCACCAGCACCCAGCCGGCGGTGCTGATGCCGTAGCGCTCGGCCGCCACGCCGTCGGGGTCTGAGCTATCGTCGAGCACGACGATCTCCACCGTGTCGACGTGCGACACCGCCTCCGCCATCAGCGCCGACTGGCGGGCCGCGTCACCGAAGACCAGCAGCGTATGGCGCACCGCCGACAGGCGCGGCCACAACCGTCCGCGGGTGCCGGTGGCGGGGTCGACGATCTCTGCATCGAGCGCGCGCGCACCGACGGCGGGCTCGCCATGGCCACTAGTGCTCTTGCCGATTTCGACGAGCGGCCCGTCGGCGTAGACGATCTCCGTCTCCGACATCTGCGCCTGCAGCTTCCGGCGCGCCGCGGGGATGTGCGAGATGATCGTCACCATCGCCTCCCGCGCCAGCCGCACGGCGGCGCCGTGGGCGACCATGCCGACACGCAGAAGCTGGGTGGCGCGCGTCACCACGCCGTAGGCCACCGGCCGCCGCTCGGCCTCGTAGGAATCGAGCAGGGCCGCCGCCTCGCCTTGGCCGCGGATGACGGCAGCGAGCTTCCAGCCGAGATTGAAGGCGTCCTGGATGCCGGTGTTCATCCCCTGCCCGCCCGCCGGACTGTGGATGTGGGCGGCATCCCCGGCGATCAGCACCCGCCCCTTGCGGTAGCCGGAGGCGAGCCGCTCGTTGACGTGGAAGGTCGACAGCCACGTCGGATCGCTCGCCACGATCCCCGGCGGCCCGTTCGCTGTCAGGTGCGCCTGGATCTCCTCGAGCGTCGGCGCCGCGTCCCCGGCCGGTTGGCCGCGCATCGCGAACGTCCGCCACACGTGGCCGCCGATCGGGAACAGCGCGACGCTGCCGCCCGGACCCCAGCTGATGTAGATCGACGTCGGGTCGAGATCCCCCGCCATCCGGGTGTCCGACAGGATGAAGGTCTGCGGCTCGGTGATGCCGTCGAACTCGACGCCGAGAACGCCGCGCACCGTGCTGCGGGCGCCGTCACAGCCGACGACGAAGTCCGCCTCGACCGTCTCCTCGGTGCCATCGGCATGCTTGAGCACCGCCCGCACGGTCTCGCCGGCAGGCTCGACGGCGATGAGCTCGGCCGGCCGCTCGATCCGGACGCCGGCGGCGGCGAGGTGCTCGGCCAGGATCGCCTCGGTCTTCGACTGCGGCACGATGATCGTGAACGGATAGGCGCTGTCGACACCCTCGGCCACCTTCAGCGCCGCGAGCTGCCGGCCGCCGTCGCTGACCTTGAGCTCGGTCAGATGCAGCCCGGCATCGAGGAAGGAGGAGATGACGCCGAGCGCCGCGAACGCCTCCAGCGTGCCGCTCCACACGGCGAGCGCCTTCGACACCTCGGTCGGCTGCGGGTTCTTGTCGACGACGCGGCAGGCGATGCCGTGGCGGGCGAGCGAGAGCGCCAGCGTCAGCCCCGTCGGGCCAGCACCGGCGATGAGGACGGGCAGGCGTGTCGACATGGCTGTTCTCCCCCGGAGAGAGCCCAGTTTGGCGCACGCCCCGGAGGGAGCGTCAAGGCGCGCCGCAGCGAAGCCGCCGGGGCTTGCGTGGGCCTGTCGGGCGGCGGGGGGCCGTTTGCGATTGAACTGCACGCCGAGGCCGCCTAGACTCCAACGCCTGCCGCGCCATCTCCAACGAAGCCGGGACACTTCCCCCAACCCGGAGCGCCTGATGACCGACCGGAAGCGTTGCACGTGGGTCCACGACAGCCTGTACGTCCGGGAAAACGGCGACGTTTTCCCCTGCTGTCACCTGCAGCCTGGCGCCGTCGGAAACATCTACAAGACCAGCCTGAAGACCATCTACAACGATGAGCGGGTGAAGGAATTCCGGCGCCAGGAGATCGACGGCACGCTCAAGTGCCTGAAGGGCTGCACCCTGCCGCAGGTCTCGCCGGTCGAGCCCATGCTGGAGCACGACTACGACCAGGACCTGAAGAGACTGCTCTTCAGCTTCGGCGAGAAGTGCAACATCCGCTGCATCATGTGCTCGCAGAACCACGACAGCCGGGTCGAGCTGACGGAAGAGGTGATCACGCAGAACGTCGAGATCCCGAAGTCCCGGCCGACCGTCACGCTGCTCGGCGGCGAGCCGCTGATCCTGAAGTCGGCAAAGCGGTTCATCGATCACTGGGCCGGCCACGGCGCGAAGATGGCGCTGCTGACGAACGGGACGGCGCTGAGCGAGGACATGGCGACGAAGATCGCCCAGAACTTCAGCATCATCTCCTTCTCGCTGAACGCCGCCACAAAGGAGATCCACGAGACCGTCAACGCCGGCTCCCGGTTTGAGAAAGTGCTTCGCAATGTCGGACGCATGATCACAGCGAAGAAGGAAACGAAAGCGAAGGTCATCATCGTCGGGCATATGACGATCGTCGTCGAGAACGTTCACGAAATCCCGGAATTCATCCGCAAGCGGAACGAGTTCGGCTTCGAGCACATCAACTTCGGCTATGACAAGAAGGTGCCGCCTTATCTGGCAGAGCGCCCCGACCTGAAGGAGGAGCTCAGCCGGGCGATCCAGGCGGAAGTGGCCCTTGAGGCCCGCGCCTCGCGGATCGACCTGCACCGTCTGCGCCTGCTCGGTCTTGTCCCGCAGCCGGGCCAGCCGGCGCCAATTCCCGCCCCCGTGCCGGTGTCGGCACCATCCCTCGCGACCGCCTGACCCTCTTCGCCTGCCGCCTTACACCGTCAGGTGGCGCCGCACCTCCGCCTCGTCGCGGGCCATGACGGCGCGGTCGCCGGCGACCACCACCTCGCCGCGGTCGAGCACGACGAAGTCGTCGGCGAGGTCGCGGGCGAAGTCGAAATACTGCTCGACCAGCACGATCGCCATCG
>CAZDCR010000030.1:0-20413 GCA_964503995.1 uncultured Segnochrobactrum sp. | reverse complement strand
GGAGGAATCCGCCGACCTCTACGACCGCGCCGTCGCCGTGGTGCTGCGCGACCGCAAGGCGTCCACGTCCTACGTCCAGCGCCGCCTGCAGATCGGCTACAACCGCGCCGCCTCGATCGTCGAGCGGATGGAGCGCGAGGGCATCGTCGGCCCGGCGAACCACGCCGGCAAGCGCGAGATCCTCGTCGGCGGCGACAGCGAGGCGGCCTGACCGACCAGCCTGCGCCGTCCGGGCGCTTGCCCGGACGTCCACGATCTGCCTGCCCGCGGCCGCGCGGCGGCCCAGCCCGCGCCTTCACCCGGCCACAGGCGCACGCTATCGCCGAGGCCAGTGATCGATGCGCTCGACGCGTGCCGCGGTGCCGGCGCGTCGCCAAGAAGGAGACTGCAGATGGCCCATTCGTTCCGCCGCGCCGCCGTCCGCCGCGCCGCCCTGGGGGCGGTCGCCGTGATGGCGCTTGCCGCCGGTGGCATGACGGTGCTTGCCCCGCTGCCGGTCGCGGCCCAGGCCGCCACCGAGACGAGCGGCGAAACGCTGGCGCGCATCAACGCCTATTTCAACGGCATCCGCACGATGTCCGGCGAGTTCATCCAGTTCGGCCCGACGGGCGGGCGGGCGGAAGGCTCGTTCGTCATCGCCCGGCCCGGCAAGGTGCGATTCGACTATTCGCCGCCGGCGCGCATCGACATTGTCGCCGACGGCAAGTCGGTGGTGGTGCGCGACCGCCGGCGTGCCACCCAGGACGTCTGGCCGCTGTCGAAGACGCCGCTGCGCTTCCTGCTCGCCGACAAGATCGACCTCCTGAAGGACGCGAACGTCACCGACGTGCGCACCGAGGGCGACACCACCGTCATCGTCATCCAGGAATCGACGGTGTTCGGCGACGGCAAGCTGACGCTGTTCTTCGACAGCACCACCAGCGAGTTGAAGCAGTGGATCGTCACCGACGCCCAGGGGCTCGACACGACGGTCGCGATCTACAACGTCCAGACCGGCGTGAAGGCGGACCCGAAGCTGTTCGTCGTCGACTACCAGCGCGTCATCGGCGCCGAGCGCTGAGGCGCGACAGGCCGGGCTTCCCGCCCCCGCACCGCAGGCCCGCCCCGTCCGGGGCGGGCGAAGGCAAAACCGCTCAGGGCCTGTAGCCCTTGTCGCAGCGGCTGACCCATTGCCAGTCCTGCCAAGTCGAGTTCATCCAGTAGAGCCAGTTGCGGCAGTCGACCTCGGTGCGGAAGCACGCCCACTGCGACGTCGTGTTGAACATGTCGAACAGCGTCTCGCGCCGCCCGGCGAACTGCCCCCACCAGAGGTTGGCGGCGCCGAACTCGGCGGCGGCCGCCTTGCACTCGAGCGGCGTCGGGCGCGGTTTGATCGGCGGCGGCGCGTTGGCGGCCAGCGCCCCGACCGTGCCGACCGGCACCGCGGATGCGAGCGCCAGGACAAGCGTCGCGGAGAGGGCGAGTGCGCCGCGACCCCGGATACGACTGCGAGACATTCAACGCCACTCCCTGCGCGTCACCGGCTCGTGCCGACCGGCTCGCTACCTAACCGTCGGAATGCCATCCGGTTGCGCGTCCGCCGCCTGGGTCGGGACGTCCGGAAGCCGGCCGGCGATCTCCAGCACCATCTTACGCCGGACGGCGTCGGCGAAGGAGACGTTCTCGTCGGCGACCATGACGAACGACGCCGGCCCGCCGATGACGTCCTGCTCGTAGACCAGAGACAGCGGCCGGCCGCCGGCGATGCGCGGCTGCCCACCCGGCCGCTGGATCACCAGGCCATTGATGACGATGCCCTTCGCCACCGCGTCATCGCGGGCGGCGTGGATGGAGCGGCCGCCGATGTTCGGGCCGTCGCCGGAGACGTCGATGACGCGGCGGATGCCCTCGTGGGCGTTCGTCTCGAGCTTGTGGACGGAGTAGTCGATCGCCGCCGAAATCGAGTTGTAGCCCCAGGCGGCGCGCGGCCGCGTCACCAGGGCCTCGGCGAAGGCCGAGGCCGAGGCCTCGTCGCGGATCACCATCCAGTCGACGATGGTGTGCTGCGAGGCCGGCCCGCCCCACTCAATGTAGGCGACGGCGATCGAGCCGTGGATGCCGTCGCGGATGGCGTTCAGCACCTCGGTGCTCATCACCGCCTCGGCGTAGCCCTGGCGCTGGAAGGCGAGCTCGTCATTGTCGATCGAGCCCGAGCCGTCGGCGGCGAGCACCAGTTCGACGTCGACCTCCTCGGCGATGGCCGGCGTGACGAAGAACAGAGCGGAAAGTACGGCGATCGCGGCGGCAAGACGGGGCTGGCGCATCAGGGTCCTCCTCGGCGGGTGTCGTCGAAGCCGGCCGGCGATGCGCCCGCCGTATGTCTGGCAGGTTTGCGCTCAGGCCACTCCGGTTACGCCGAGGGCGAAGGACTGGATGAGCGCGATCTCCTCGAGACGGCCGAAGCGCCCGGCGGCGCCGCCGTGGCCGGCCTCCATGTTGGTGCGGAGCAAGAGCACCGCGTCGTCGGTGCGCTGGGCTCGGATGCGCGCTACCCACTTCGCCGGCTCCCAGTAGGTGACGCGCGGGTCGGTGAGGCCGGCGAGCACCAGGAGCGGCGGATAGGGCTGCGCTCCGACACTTTCGTAGGGGGCATAGCGCTTGATGCGCCGGTAGGCCTCGGCATCCTCGATCGGGTTGCCCCACTCGGGCCACTCCGGCGGCGTCAGCGGCAGGGTCGGGTCGAGCATGGTGTTGAGCACGTCGACGAACGGCACCTCGGCGACGACGCCGGCGAACAGGTCCGGCCGCATCGTCGCGACCGCCCCCATCAGCATGCCGCCGGCTGACCCACCCTGGGCGACGATCCGGCCGGGCGCGGTATAGCCGGCCTCGATCAGGTGCTCGGCGACGGCGATGAAGTCGGTGAAGGTGTTCTCCTTGCCCTCGCGCCGGCCCTCCCGGTACCAGCGGAAGCCCTTGTCCTTGCCGCCGCGCACATGGGCGATGGCGTAGACGAAGCCGCGATTGACGAGCGACAGAGCGTTCGTCAGGAAGGCGGCCGGCACCGAGATGCCGTAGGAGCCGTAGCCGTAGAGGAGCATCGGCGCGGAGCCGTCGAGCGGCGTGTCGCGGCGATACAGCAGCGACACAGGCACCTCCTCGCCATCCGGCGCGACGGCGTGCAGGCGGCGCGTCACGTAGAGCGACGGATCGTGGCCCGACGGCACCTCCTGCTCCTTGCGCAGCACCCGCTCGCGGCTCTCCATGTCGTAGTCGTAGACGCGTGCCGGGGTCGTCATCGACGAGTAGGTGAAGCGCAGCGTCGTCGTCTCGGCCTCGTAGCCGTCGACGACGCCGAGCGAATAGGCCTCCTCGTCGAAGCGGATCTCGTGCTCGGCCCCGTCGGCGAGACGGCGGACGACGATGTGCGGCAGGCCGTCGCGCCGCTCGAGGCGGACGAGATGGCCCGCGAGCGCGGTGATCGACAGGATCAGCCGGCCGGGCTCGTGCGGCACGAGGTCGGACCACCCTGCCCTGTCCGGCGCCGCCACCGGGGCGGTGACGACCTTGAAGTCCTCGGCCCCGTCGGCATTGGTCAGGATGAACAGCCGGTCGTCGGCGGCACCGCCGCCGTGGTCCACGGAGTACTGCTCGGCCGTTTTGCGCGGCGCCACCAGCCGCGGCGCCGTCTCGGGCGCATCGGCGGGAATGAGGTGCGCCTCCGACGTCTCGTGGTCGTGCACGTCGACCAGGATGAAGCGGCCGGACTGGGTCCGCGACACCGAGACGAAGAAGCCCGGATCGGCCTCGGCATAGACCAGCACGTCATCCGCCGCCGGCGTGCCGATCTGGTGCCGGTAGACGCGTGCCGGGCGGTGCTCCTCGTCGAGGCGGACGTAGAACACGAAGCGCGAATCGGCCGACCAGACGGCACGGCCGGAAGTGTCGGGCACAACATCGTCGAGGTCGGCACCGGTGGTGACGTCGCGGATGCGCAGCGTGAAGGCCTCGCCACCGGTCTCGTCGACGGCATAGGCGACGAGTGCGTGGTTCGGCGCGTGCGCGGCGGCGGCGAGGCGGAAGTAGGCCTTCCCCTTGGCGAGAGCGTCGCCGTCGAGGAGCACCTCCTCGGGACCACCGTCGCGCGCGGTCCGCACGAGCATCGGATGCTCGCCGCCATCACGGTGCTTCATGGCATAGGCGAACGGGCCGTCCGGCGCCGGCACCGAGCTGTCGTCTTCCTTGATACGCCCTCGGAGCTCGGCGACGAGGCGCGTGCGCAGCTCCGCGCGGTCCGCGAGGATCGCATCGGCATAGGCGTTCTCGGCCTCGAGATAGGTCCGGATGTCGCCGGCGAGCGCCGCGGGGTCGCGCATGACCGCGCGCCAGTCCTCCGCCCGCAGCCAGGCGTAGGGATCGAGGCGGGTGTCGCCGTGGGCCGTCAGTTCCACCGGCCGCGGCTCCACGGTGGGTGGACGCGGGTCGGCGGGAGCGGTGGCGAAGGGCGGGCGGGCGCGGGTGTGGCGGACGAGCATGGAGGCGGGTTCAGCCTTTCTCGGGGTCGAAGTCGAGCGCCGTGCCGTTCATGCAGTAGCGCAGGCCGGTTGGCCCCGGCCCGTCGGGGAAGACGTGGCCGAGATGCGCGTCGCAGGTGGCACAACGGATCTCGACGCGGCGCATGCCGTGCGAGACGTCCTCGACCTCGCGCACCGAATTGTCGTTCAGCGGCGAGAAGAAGCTCGGCCAGCCGGAGCCGGAATCATATTTCGTCTCGGACGAGAACAGCGGCGTGCCGCAGGCGATGCACGCGTAGGTACCGTCGCGCTTCTCGTCGAGATGCGGACCCGTGAAGGCCCGCTCGGTGCCGTGCTGCCGCGTGACGTAGAACTGCTCCGGTGTCAGTTGCGAGCGCCACTCGTCGTCGGATTTCACGACCTTCGGCGCGGACGATGCGGGCGCGGTCATCACACGTTCTCCACTGCTGACGGGAACAAAGCCTTCGCCGCCAGAGATAGGCTTCCGATCGACTTGCGGCAACCGGGCCAGTGCTGCCGCTAATCCGGGGGCGCGACGGGTTGCACGCTTGCGGGGATCGGACGGCGCCGCTATGACCCGAGCGTGTCGGCGGCGGGGGACTGCCCGACCATATCGCCCACAGCGACGGAGCCGACCGGACATGCAGGACGCCGCGAACGCCTCAACGCTCGCGGTCGCTCTTCTGCCGTTCGTCGCGGCCCTCCTCGCACCGCTACTGACGTCGGTGCTGCGGCACAATGCCGGCTGGCTGCTCGCGCTCGTCCCGGCGGCGATGTTCGTCCACTTCCTCGGCTATCTCGGCCCCGTCTCCGAGGGCCAGCGCTTCGTCTTCGGCGTCGACTGGGTGCCCGCCCTCGGCGTCCGCTACCAGATGCTGATCGACGGGCTGTCGCTGATCTTCGCGCTTTTGATCACCGGCATCGGCACCTTCATCATCGTCTACGCCGGCGGCTACCTGAAGGGGCATCCGCAGCAAGGGCGCTTCTTCTCGTTCATGCTGATGTTCATGGGCGCGATGCTCGGCCTCGTGCTCGCCGACGACCTTTTGTCGCTGTTCGTGTTCTGGGAACTGACGTCGATCACGTCGTTCCTGCTGATCGGCTTCGACCACGCGCGCGCCGCGGCCCGCCGCGCCGCCCTGCAGGCGCTGGTGGTCACCGGCGGCGGCGGACTGGCGCTGCTCGCCGGCCTGCTGCTCGCCGGCTGGGTCGGCGGCGTCACCTCGATGTCGGGGCTGCTCGCGCTCGGCGGCGGGCTGAAGGAGAGCCCGTTCTACGTGGCGATCTTCGTGCTGGTGCTCGCCGGCGCCTTCACCAAGTCGGCGCAGGTGCCGTTCCACTTCTGGCTGCCGAACGCGATGGAGGCGCCGACGCCGGTGTCGGCCTATCTCCATTCGGCGACGATGGTGAAGGCCGGCGTCTACCTCTTGATGCGCATGCAGCCGGCGCTTGGCGACACCGCCCTGTGGACGACGGTGCTGCCGCTCTTCGGCGGCCTGACGCTGCTCACCGGTGCACTGCTCGCCGTCCGCCAGACCGACCTCAAGCTGATGCTGGCGCAGACGACCGTGGCCTCGCTCGGCCTGCTGGTCATGCTGATCGGCACCAGCGACGCGCGCGTCATCGAGGGCGCGGCGCTCTATCTCGTCGCCCATTCGCTGTTCAAGGGCGCGCTGTTCATGGTCGCCGGCGGCATCGACCACGAGGCCGGCACGCGCGACGTGACGAAGCTCGGCGGCCTGCGCAAGGCGATGCCGATCACCTTCGTGGCGGCGATGCTGGCGGCGCTGTCGATGGGCGGCCTGCCGCCGTTCATCGGCTTCCTCGCCAAGGAAGTGCTCTATGACGGGCTCGCCAACCTTGACGGCGCGACGATCCTCGTCGCCGTCGCGGTGATCGGCAACGTGCTGATGTTCGCCATCGCCTTCGCCGTCGCGCTGAAGCCCTTCGCCGGGCCGGAGGTCCACACGCCGAAGCACGCCCACGAGGCGCCGCCGTCGCTGTGGCTCGGTCCGATGGTGCTGGCGCTGACCGCACTTGGGCTAGCACTCGCGACGTCCTGGACCGGTACCAACGTCGCCGGCCCGATCGCGACGAGCATCCTCGGCCGGCCGTTCGAGGCCGACCTGCACCTGATCCCCCCTTACATCGGCGCGGCGGTAATCCTGTCGCTGGTGACGATCGCGCTCGGGATCGTCGCCTATCTCGGGCTCGCCCGCCTGCGCGCGGCTGTCGCCGCGGTCATCACGGGGGTCGGCTGGGGCCCCGACCGCGGCTTCGACCAGGCCGTCTCCGGTCTCGTCCGCCTCGCCACGATGGTGCGCCGGATCGTGCAGCCCGGCGGCCTCGAGGTCTACATCACCACGACGATGCTGTTCGTCGTGGCGGCCCTCCTGGCGCCGCCGCTGCTGCTCGGCGTCGCCGTCCGCGCTCCCGTCTGGCCTGACGTGGCGATCTACGAGTGGGCGATCCTCGGCATCGCCGTGCTCGGGCTGATCGTCGTGATGTCGGCCGCAAGCCGGCTCGTCGCGATCATCGCGCTCGGCATCCAGGGCTTTGCGGTAGCGGTGCTGTTCATGCTGTTCGGTGCGCCCGACCTGTCGTTCACGCAGTTCATGGTGGAGACGCTGTCGGTGGTCATCCTGGCGCTCGTGATGGTGCGCCTCGACCTCAAGCCGGCCGACCACCGGCCGCCGCTGGCGGCGGCGCGTGACCTCGTCATTGCCGGCACCGCGGGTGCTGGCTTCACGGTGCTGCTGCTCGCCGTCGTCGGGCAGCCCTTCAACAGCGCGCTTTCGGACTTCTTCGCAGAAAACAGCCGGGCGATCGCGCACGGGCGCAACATCGTCAACGTCATCATCGTCGACTTCCGCGGCCTCGACACCCTCGGGGAGATCGCGGTGGTGATGGTGACGGGCCTCGCCGTGCTGGCCCTGATCGGCCTGCGCACTCGCCGCCGGCCCGTCGCGGCGACGCCGGCACCAGTCCCGGCGACGATGGAGGCCCGTCCGTGAACACGGTGATCTTCCGCGCCATCGCGCCCTTCCTCACCGCCCTGATGATGGTGTTCTCGGTGTTCGTGCTGTTGCGCGGCCATAACGAACCGGGCGGCGGCTTCATCGGCGGCCTGATCGGCGCCTCGGCGCTCGCCATCTACGGCATCGCCTGCGGCGTCGCGCCGGTGCGGCGGGCAATGGTCCTGCATCCGGTGGCGATCTCGGCGCTGGGCCTGCTCCTGTCGGGACTCTCCGGCCTTCCGGCACTGGCTCTCGGCCAGCCCTACCTGACGGCGCTGTGGACCTACCCGACCGTCTTCGGCACGGAGCTGCCGCTGTCCACCGTGCTCGTCTTCGACATCGGGGTCTATCTCGTGGTTCTCGGCGCCATCACCTCGATCCTGCTCGGCCTTGAGGAGCGCGATATCGACCCGGGGGAGGACGGCTGATGGAAGACGTCTTCGCCGTCCTGATCGGGGTGTTCTTCACCGCGGCGATCTATCTGATGCTGTCGCGCCAGATCATCCGCATCATGCTTGGCGTCACCATCCTCGGAAACGCCGTCAACCTGTTGATCTTCACGGCGGGACGCCTCGTCCGGGAAGTGCCACCGGTGGTCCCGATCGATGCGATGGTCCCGCAGGTGGCGACCGCAAACCCGCTGCCGCAGGCACTGATCCTCACCGCCATCGTCATCTCGTTCTCGTTCTTCACGTTCCTGCTGGTGCTCGCCTACCGCGCCTACCAGGAACTCGGCACCGACGAGGTCGACGAGATGCGCCTCGCCGAGCCGGCGCACGAACCGCCACCGCCGGGGGGCTACTGATGGCCGTCGACGCCACCGCCGTCGATCTCACCCGCGCCTTCGTCATGACGCCGGTGCGGCTTGCAGACGTGCTCATTGTCGTGCCGGTCGCGCTGCCGATGCTGGGCGGGGCGCTGGCGCTGTTCCTGCGCAACCAGACGCGCCTGCAGCCGGTGATCGCCATTGCGGTCCTTGCCCTGCTCGTGGTCTGCGAAGTGGGCCTGCTGTCGCGGGTGCTGGCCGAAGGGCCGCTGACGATGGTGATGGGCCGCTGGCTGCCGCCCTTCGGCATCGCCTTCACCGTCGATGTGCTGGGGGCCGTGCTGGCGCTGACGACGGGCGTGGCGGGCCTCGCCGTAGCCCTCTATTCAGCCACCGACCTGACCGCGGGAGACCGCCGCTTCGGCTTCTATCCGCTGCTGCTCCTCCTCGTCACCGGCGTTTCCGGTGCCTTCTGCACCGGCGACCTGTTCAACCTCTACGTCTGGTTCGAGGTGTTGCTGATCGCGTCGTTCGGGCTGATCGTGCTCGGCGGCGAGCCGCGCCAGCTCGACGGTGCGGTGAAGTACGGCATCCTCAACCTGATCGCCACGACGCTGTTCCTGATCACCACCGGTGCGCTCTACGGCCTCGTCGGCACCCTCAACATGGCCGACATCACCACCAAGGTCGCAGCCCTGCCGGACGACAGCGCGATCACCACCATCGCCCTGCTGTTCCTGCTCGCCTTCGCCATGAAGGCAGCCGCCTTCCCCCTCGGCTTCTGGCTGCCGGCCTCGTATCACACGCCCCGGATCGTCGTCGGCGCCGTCTTCGCCGGTCTCCTGACCAAGGTCGGCGTTTACGCTCTGATCCGCATCCTCGCCATGCTGATGCCGGGCGAGCGCCTGATGCTCGCCGACATCATCACGTGGGTCGCCATCCTGACGCTGCTCGTGCCGGCGCTCGCCACGCTCGCCGAAAGCGAGATCCGCCGGACGCTGGGCTGGGTGGTCATCGCCGGCATCGGCAACATGCTGGCCGGTCTCGCCCTCGGCAGCGAGGCGGGCTACGCTGGCGCCATCGCCTATGCGGTCCACTCGATGCTGGCGATGACGGCGATCTACCTGACGCTCGGCCTCGTCGAGCGCATCGCCGGCACCTCGTCCCTGCACGAGGCAGGCGGCATCTGGCGGGCAAGTCCGCTGGTCGCGACCCTGTTCCTCGTCATGGTTCTGACCGCCTCCGGCCTGCCACCGTTCTCCGGCTTCTGGCCGAAGGCGATGCTGGTGCGGGCGGCGCTCTCGGCCGACGCCGGCTGGATCGCCGCCGCGATCCTGGTCTCGGGCTTCCTGGTGACGCTGGCGCTCGGCCGGGTCTTCCTGTTCGCGATCTGGCGCGACGCGCCCGAGGGCCGCCCGGCGCCGGGATCGGCCGGCATCGTCGGGCCGCTCGTCGGCGCCGGCCTCGCCGCCGTCATCGCCATTCTCGGCGTCCTTCCGCAACCGCTCGTCGCCGTCGCCTCGGAAGGCGCAAGGGGGCTGATCGCTCCCGCCGCCTATCTCCAGTCCGTCTTCCCGGAGGCGCGGCCATGACGCTGTTCCTCGCCAACATCCTGCTCGCCTTCGCCTGGGGGGCGATGACGGGCTCCTTCGATGTCCTCAATCTCACCTTCGGCTTCGTGCTCGGCGCCTTCTGCCTGGCGCTGATCCGCGAGCAGCTCGGAACCGACGGCTACTTCGGCCGCGGCTACCGGGTGATCGGCCTGATCTGGCTGTTCCTCAAGGAGCTCGTGAAATCGGCGGTGAAGGTGGCGATCACGGTGCTGACGCCGCGCCTCGACCTGAAGCCGGGGATCATCGCCTTCCCCCTGTCGCTGGAGCGGGACATCGAGATCACGCTGCTCGCCAACCTGATCACGCTGACCCCCGGAACGCTGTCGATCGACGTCTCCGACGACCGCAAGATCCTCTACGTGCACTGCATCGACGTGCCGGATGTGGATGCGGCGATCGCCGACATCCGCGACGGCTTCGAGCGGCGCATCCGCGAGGTGTTCCGATGAACTGGAGCGAGAGCTTCCTGGCGTGGTCGATCAACGTCTCGCTGCTGGTGATTTCGGCAGCCCTCGTGCTGATCGTCGTGCGCATTGTCCGCGGCCCGACGCTGCCGGACCGCATCCTCGCCCTCGACATGCTGATCGCAGCGGTGATCGGCTTCATCGCGACCATGGGCGTGAAGGCGGGCTTCACGCTCTATGTCGACATCGCCATCGCCCTCGGGCTCGTCGGCTTCCTGTCGACGGTGGCGCTTGCCCGCTTCGTGCTCTCGCGGGGTCGGGCCGGCGAAGAGGGCGGCGAAGGCGCGGACGGCGAACCCAATGCGGGTGACCGCCGGATCGAGGGAGCACCATGACCGACATTCTCAACGTCGTCGTCGGGTTGCTTTTGCTTGGCGGTGCGCTGTTCACGCTGGTGGCGGCGATCGGCATCCTGCGGCTCCAGGACGTCTACATGCGGATGCACGCGGCGAGCAAAGCCGGCACGCTCGGCTCGGGCATGGCGCTGATCGCGGTGGCGGTGCATTCGCTCGAGCTCGACGTGGTGACGCGGGCGATCGCCGGCGTGGTGTTCTTCATGCTGACGGCGCCGATTTCGGCCCATCTGCTTGCCCGCGCCGCCTACCAGGTCGGCTACCGACCCTGCGCCGCCACCCATGTCGATGCGCTCGCGTCGTCACCGCCCGCCGCGCCCAGCAGTCCTGCGCCAGCGGCCGGTGGAGAATCACCCACCGGAAGCCCAGCGCATTGACGGCATCGCCGCAAAGGTCTGTGGGGGAAGTGCCCCGCGCCCAGCGGCGAATTGCATCAGCATGACAGTTGGTGATGACCCACAGCCACAGGGTCGAGAAGACTTGTATTCCCTCGGAATACATTTATACGTTTGCCGCGACTGCCGACCCTCGGTGGCCACTTTTCGGGCCCATCGCAGCCGGACGATGCTTCTTCTCGACGCGGACGACGCACCCACGACTGCGACGCGATTCCATCCGATCCACTCAGAAACAACGAACGTAGCGAACCTGCGATGAACGATATGACTGACAATGCCGATCTGATCGATCTCGCCGCCGACATCGTCTCGGCTTATGTGAGCAACAACACGGTGCCGGCCGCCGATCTGCCCGCTCTCATCTCGGACGTCTATGCCGCGCTGCAGAAGACGAACACCGGTGAGGTCGAGGCCGCGCCGGAGCCGCTGAAGCCGGCCGTCCCGGTGAAGAAGTCGGTGACGCCCGACTACATCGTCTGCCTCGAGGACGGGAAGAAGTTCAAGTCGCTGAAGCGGCACCTTCGCACCCACTACGACCTGACGCCGGAAGAGTATCGCGAGAAGTGGGGCCTGGCGGCCGACTATCCGATGGTCGCCCCGAACTACGCGGCCGCTCGCTCCGAGCTCGCCAAGAAGATGGGCCTCGGCCAGCAGCGCCGCCGCGGCAAGTGACGCGCTGAGAGACCGGCAATAGACGGAGCCCACGCGCCGTCGACGGCCGAACCGACGCATCGACCACGCGCCGATGCGGGTCGAGCAAGGGGCGGTTCCATGGGACCGCCCCTTTCCCATTGCTGCGGTACTGGGCCGTGGGGCGCGTGACAGCAGTCGGGCAGGCTCCGCCTTTTCCCCTCCGGCATTTGCGCCTAGTTTGGGCGGTGACGGGACGACGGGTGGCGTGCGTGATTCGCGAAAGGGCCGGGTCGATGGTGCAGGACGTGTCGAGAGTTCGCCGGCTCCCGGTGATTGCCGGGGTCGCCGCCGTGGGCGCGTTGCTGACCGCATCCTGCGCCCCCGTGCTCGACGCGAGCCCGTTCACGCTGGCGCGCATCCAGGCCGAGACGCCCGCCTGCAGCGCCGCGAACCCAGGTCCCTGGGTCGGTCGCGTCTCGGGACAGATGCTGCTGATGCCGGGGACGAAGGTCGTGTCGCTGGTCGGCTGCTTCCCCACCCAGGAACAGTGCAACGCCTGGCGCCGCTTCGCCCTCATCGCCGTGAGCGGGCGCATCATCTACAACGAGTGCCGGGTCGCCTGACGCAGGCGTGAGGCCGGCGGTGGTTGTGCCACGCCCGCGGCACCCTATGTCGGCAGCATCGGCTCCCGCGTTCCGCCGGGGCCTCTGCTGTCGCGACGCCTCCTCGTGCCGTGTCCAGACGGGGCCGGAGACGTTGCAAGGAGCCTCGTCCATGTCCCTTCCGTCGCACCCCCTGCCGCGCGCCGCCACCATCCTGGCGGCCGTCGCGGCTACCGTTGTCCTCTCCGCCGCATCAGCTGCGGCAGACTACAATCAGGTGATCGCCTTCCGCGCCGCGACGCCGAAGTGCGAGGCCAACCCGAACCTGCCGTGGATCGGCCGCGCATCAGGCCAGACGACCTCGCTGATGAGCGACCTGCAGGTGCCGGTCTCCTTCGTCGGCTGCTTCGCCACCGAGGCCGAGTGCCGCAAGTGGCTCGGCCGCGGCATCGGCCTGATCGACGGGCGGATCGTCGAGAATTCCTGCCGCCGCCGCTGAAGCCGGCGGCGCGGCGCACATCGCGCGGCTCACGACATCGCAGGGTGCCGTCCCCGCTGCGGGCGGTTAAGGTGTGGGCAGGCGCCGAAACCGGTGCCGGACCCGCTCACAAGGGAGCCTGAGCCATGACCCTTTCGCGTCGGATCGCCGCCGCCATCCTCGCCGCCGCCCTCGCCCTGCCCGGCGCCGCGCTCGCCCAGGAGGACGTCAACAGCTTCCGCGAGGCGTCGCCCTCCTGCGACGCCAATCCGACGCTGCCGTGGATCGGTCGAGTTTCCGGCGAGAGCGACGAGGACCCGACCGACAATGTCGAGCCGGTGTCGTTCGTCGGCTGCTTCGCCACCGAGGCGGAGTGCAACGCCTGGCGTGAGCGCGGTAGCGGCCTCATCGACGACCGCATCGTTCAGAACAGCTGCGAGCAGCGCCAGTAACGCTCCGGCGCTCGCCCTCCATCGGCAGAATCAAAAAGGGCGCCATGAGGCGCCCTTTTCCGTCTTTGATCCGGTTGCGAGGAGGCGCGCTCAGGCGGCCTTCTCGTACATCTCCAGCACGTAGTCCCAGTCGATCAGGCTGTCGACGAAGGCCTCAAGGTACTTCGGCCGGGCGTTACGGTAGTCGATGTAATAGGAGTGCTCCCAGACGTCGACGCCAAGGATCGGCGAGCCGCCGTGGACGAGCGGGTTCTCGCCGTTCGGGGTCTTGGTGATGGTGAGCTTGCCGTCCTTCACCGCGAGCCAGGCCCAGCCGGAGCCGAACTGCGTCGTGCCGGCGGCGATGAAGTCGGCACGGAACTTGTCGTAGCCGCCGAGGTCGGAATCGACCGCCGCCTGCAGCTTGCCCGGCAGCTTGTTGCCGCCGCCGCCCTTCTTCATCCACTTCCAGAAGTGGATGTGGTTGTAGTGCTGGCCGGCGTTGTTGAAGAGGCCGGCGTTCTTGCCGTAGGAGCCCTTGACGATCTCTTCGAGGCTCTTGCCCTCCCACTCCGTCCCCTTCAGCAGGTTGTTGCCGTTGGTGACGTAAGCCTGATGGTGCTTGTCGTGGTGGTACTCAAGCGTCTCCGCCGACATGTACGGCTGCAGGGAGTCGTAGGCATAGGGCAGCGGCGGCAGTTCGAAGGCCATGGGGGTCTCCTTTTCGGTCGGATCGGTCTGGGCGCCGCCTCCGGCGCCCGCAGTGTCGGCTCGCGCGGCAACATAGGGGGAGAGCGTGGCGGCGGCAACGGACAGCATCACGAGTGTGTCGCGCCGGCTGGGTGCTCGGCGGTCGCGCCGGTCTCCCTCGATCGTCATTGGTGGGCGAACTCCCAATAGAGGCCGCGCGCGAGCTGGGCCACCGGCCCAGGCTGGAAATCCCGCGCATCGATGCGGGTAACGGGCGCGACCTTCGAGTAGTTCCCGCTCGTGAACACCTCGTCCGCGGCGAGGAAGTCGTCATAGGTGAGCGCGCGCTCCTCGACACGCTGGCCGGCGCCACGCAGAAGTTCAATGACGCGGGTTCGCGTGATGCCCGCGAGGAAGGTTCCGTTCGGGGCCGGCGTCGCCACCACCCCGTCCTTGACCAGGAAGATGTTGGAGGCCGCCGTCTCGGCGACGTTGCCGAGCATGTCGAGGACGATGGCGTTGTCGAAGCCCTTCGCCTTCGCCTCGCGCAGGGCCCGGGCATTGTTGGGATAGAGGCAGCCCGCCTTGGCGTTGGTCGGCATGCACTCGATCGTCGGCCGGCGGTAGCGCGACAGGGTGAGCGCGCTGCCGGTCGGCTGCGGCATCGCGGCGACGTACATCGTCAGGCAGAAGCGGGTCGATTCGTGGTCGGGCATAACGACGCCGAGACCGTCGTTCTCCGCCCAGTACATCGGGCGGATGTAGAGCGCGGTGCCGGCTGGAAAGCGATCGAGCCCCTCGGCGGCGAGTTCGGCGATCTCCTCGGCCCGCATCGTCGGCGCGAGGCCGAGGGCCTCCGCCGAGCGGTTGACGCGCTCGCAATGTCGGTCGAGGTCGGGCATCACCCCCTCGAACGCGCGGGCGCCGTCGAACACGGTGCTGCCGAGCCAGGCGCCATGGCTGCGCACGCCCATGATGGCGACGTTGCCGGCATGCCAGCCGCCGTCGATCCACGACCAGGTGTCCGTCTCCGGCTGCTGCTGACCGAAACCCTCGGGCAGGCGCAGCGTCGTCGAACCTTCCGCCATCTCCGGCACTCCCTCGATCACCCGCGGTCGCGTGCGGCGCCGCCGTCCGCGGCGACCGCCGCGGGGAGGCGATCACTCGCGCCGATCGGGCGTCGCGTCAACCGGCGCGGGCCCGCGGCACTGGCGGGGCTAGGCAGGCGGGCGCCGGTGCGGGAAGCTCCGCCCCGATGGGAGAGCGACGTGGCCGGGTGCCTCGTCGACGGGAGTGGCACGATGAACTGCTCGGTCTATGTCTTCGACGCCTACGGGACCCTGTTCGACGTGCACGCGGCGGTGCGCCGCCACGCCGCGGCCGTCGGGCCCGACGCCGCCCGCCTCTCCGACCTGTGGCGCCAGAAGCAGTTGGAGTACTCGTGGGTCCGCAGCCTGATGGGTCGCTACCGCGATTTCTGGGTCCTCACCGAGGAGGCGCTCGACTATGCCCTCGCCGCCGTGCCCTCCGCCGATCCGGCGATGCGGGCGACGCTGCTCGACGCCTACCGCACCCTCGACGTCTATCCGGAGGTGCCGAAGGTTCTCGCCGCCCTGAAGGCGACGGGGGTGCGCCTCGCCATCCTCTCGAACGGCTCGCCGAAGATGCTCGCGACCGCCGCCGCCTCGGCCAAGATCGACGACGTCCTCGACGAGATCATCTCCGTCGACGAGGTGCGCACCTTCAAGACGGCTCCGGCCGTCTACGAACTGGTGGCGACGCGCTTCCGCGTCTTCCCGCAGGCCGTCTCCTTCCAGTCCTCCAACCGCTGGGACGTCGCCGGCGCCAAAGTCGCCGGCTTCCGGACGGTGTGGCTCAACCGCACCGGCCAGCCGGACGAGTACACCGACCTGCCGCCGGCGGCGGTGCTGCCGAGCCTGGAGGGGTTGCTGGGGCTGGGGTGAGTGCGGCGACGGTGCGCGGTTGTGCGGTCGGCTTCAGCTGACTAGATTTCTGACTAGATTTCACCGAGGGGTGGGGCATGAGGAACTGGCCGGTTCAGGACGCCAAGGCGCGGTTCAGCGAACTGCTGGAAACGTGCCTTCAGGAAGGGCCGCAAATGGTCACCAAGCGGGGAGCCGAGACTGCGGTTCTCGTCCCCCTCTCGGACTGGCAGGAATTGAATCGTGCGGCAAGGCCGACGCTGAAGGACCTGCTACTCGGCGACGGACCGCGATTTGATCTTCAGATTCCCGAGCGCGGCAAGGTAGGGCGGCGCCAGCCGCCAGACTTCGCGTAGTCGATGTATCTTCTCGACACCAACGTCGTGTCAGAGTTGCGGAAGCCTCGTCCCCACGGCGCCGTTTTGGCCTGGATCGCCGGCGTCGACGACCGCCACCTGTTCGTGTCAGCCGTGACCATCGGCGAGATCCAGGCGGGTATCGAACGAGCCCGGGAGCAGGACGCGGCCAAGGCAGCCGAGATCGAAGCCTGGCTCGAGAAGATCGCTGGAACCTTCAACGTCCTCACCATGGACGCGCGGAGTTTCCGCTGCTACGCCCGCCTCATGCACCGCAGGCCTGTGCACCTCGCCGAGGATGCGATGATCGCCGCCACCGCGCTCGAGCACGGCCTGATCGTCGCCACGCGGAATGTCGATGACTTCGCGATACTCGGTGCGCCGACGCTCAATCTCTTCGCTTGGCGCGGGGAATGAGGGCGCCGCCGCCCCCCTCACCGCTCCCCCGCCTTGATCCACTTCGTCACCACCGGCGGCTCGTACGCCTCCATGCGGTCGAGGAGCCGCGCCGGATCCTCGTCGACCATCAGCATCTCGCGGTGCGGGGCGCGGACGAAGCCCTCCTGGACCTGATGGTCGAGGAAGGTGGCGAGGCCCGTCCAGTAGCCGGCGGTGTCGATCAGGGCGCAGGGCTTGGCGTGGTAGCCGAGTTGCGCCCACGTCCACATCTCGAAGATCTCCTCCAGCGTGCCGATGCCGCCGGGCAGCGCCACGAAGCCGTCGGAGAGATCGGCCATCATCCGCTTGCGCTCGTGCATCGAGCCGACGATGTGGCTCTCCGTGAGGCCCGAATGGGCGATCTCCTTGTCGACCAGCGACTGCGGGATGATGCCCACGACCCGGCCTCCAGCGGCGAGCGCCGCATCCGCCACCTGCCCCATCAGCCCGACCCGCGCGCCGCCATAGACGAGCGCCATGTCGCGGCGGGCGATCTCGGTGCCGAGCGCGCGGGCGAGCACGCCATAGTCCTCGCGGACGCCGGCGTTCGAGCCGCAATAGACGCAGACGGCCTTCATCACGCTGCCAGCTCGCCGAGAATGCGCGCCCACGAGCGGATGCCCTTGTGGAAGCTCTTCAGGTCGTACTTCTCGTTCGGCGAGTGGATGCGGTCGTCCTCCAGCGCGAAGCCGACGAGCAGCGTGTCCATGCCGAGCCGGCGCTTGAAGTCGCCGACGATCGGGATCGAGCCGCCCATGCCCATCATAACCGCCGGCTTGCCCCACTCGGCTTCCAGCGCCCGCCTGCCGCTCGAAAGCGCCGGGCTGTCGATCGGGATGGTCAGCGCCGGGCTGCCGCCGTGCGGGTGGAAGGTGACCGAGCAGTCCTCCGGTACCCGCGCCCGCACGAAGGCGCGGAACGCCTCGCGGATCGCCGCCGGATCCTGCGTGCCGACGAGGCGGAACGACACCTTAGCGGAGGCCACCGCCGGCAGCACCGTCTTGAAGCCGGCACCGGTATAGCCGCCGAAGATGCCGTTCACCTCGCAGGTCGGCCTGGACCAGATCGCCTCCAGAACGCTGCGGCCGCGCTCCGTCGCCGGGATCTTCAGGCCGACGCCGCCGAGGAATTTTTCCGCCGAGAACGGCAGCGACGCCCACTGCTCGGCGACTTCCGGGGGCGGCTCGTCGGCACCGGCATAGAAGCCCGGCACGGTGACGCGGTTGTCGGCGTCATGAAGCGCCGCGAGGATGTCGGCGAGCACGTGGATCGGGTTGCGCGCGGCGCCGCCGAAGTAGCCGGAGTGCAGGTCCTTGTCGGCGGCGCGGATCTCGATCTCCTCGCCGACGAGGCCACGCAGCGAGATGGCGATCGCCGGCGTGTCGGCGTCGAACATGTTGGTGTCGCAGACGAGCGCGACGTCCTTCCGCAATTCGTCGGCATTGGCGTCGAGGAAGGCGCCGAGCGACGGGCTGCCGGATTCCTCCTCGCCCTCGAACAGCACGCTCACCGGCACCGGCAGCGAGCCGGTCGCCTCGATCCACGCCCGGCAGGCCTCGACGAAGGTGAGGAGCTGGCCCTTGTCGTCGGAAGAGCCGCGGGCGACGATCTCGCGAGATCCGTCCGGCCGCGTTTGCAGGGTCGGCTCGAAGGGGTCGGTCTTCCACAGCGACAGCGGATCCACCGGCTGCACGTCGTAGTGGCCGTAGAACAGCACACGCGGACCCGTGGCGCCGGGATCGGTGCGGTGGCCGACCACCATCGGCCGGCCGGCCGTCGGCCGCACCGTGGCGTCGAACCCGATCGCCGAAAGCTCCATCCGGCACCACTCCGCCGCCCGGGCGCACTCGGCCGCATAGGCCGCGTCGGTCGAGATCGACGGGATGCGGATCAGCGCCGACAGCCGGTCGAGGCTCGCCTCGAGGTTGGCGTCGGCACGGGCGAGGACGGCGTCGAGCATGGCGGCGGGCTCCGGAATCATGCCGCCCGTATCGACCGGGGCAGCTGCGGCGGGCCGGACAATAGGCCCGCCCGCGCCAGTCGTCACGCGCGCAGGGGGCGGGTCCTCACGCCGGCACGAGGTCCGTCACCACCGGCCAGAGGCTGGCGACGAGCAAGAGCGCCATCACGATGTTGAACACCCGCACCGTGCGCGGGCTCGACAGGAAGCGCCTGAGCCCGACGCCGAACAGCGCCCACACCGCAATGCTCGGCGTTCCGACGACGCCGAACACGGCGGCCACGATCAGCACGCCCGCCAGCAAGTGCGAGGGATCGGAATAGGTGGCGATCGCCGTCAGCGCCATCGCCCAGCCCTTAGGGTTCACCCACTGGAAGGCAGCCGCCTGCAGGAAGGTGAAGGGCTTGCCCGACGCCGCACCGGACCCGACCTCGCCGGCGTTGGCGATCCGCCAGGCGAGCCACAGCATGTAGAGGATGCCGGCGACCTTCATCGCCGGATGCAGCCACGGCAACAGCACGAACAGTTGCACGAAGCCGAGACCGACGAGGACGATCATGAGCACGAAGCCGATGGCGATGCCCAGCATGTGCGGCACCGTGCGGGCGAGGCCGAAGTTCACGCCGGAGGCGAGCAGCATCAGGTTGTTCGGCCCCGGCGTGATCGAGGCGACGAAGGCGAAGGCGGTGAGGGCGACGAGGGCTTCGGCGGAGAGCATGAGGGGGTCTCTGGTCCCGACAGCGGGGCGACGGACGAGGGGGTGTCGAGAGCGGCGCTTGTCGCACGTCTGGCTGGTCTCGGGCGAGGCCGTCGGTCGGAGGCGTGTCGGCAACAGACCATTGCGCTGCCCGGACGAAAGGCCCCGGATGGCGGCAGACTGCCCGAGCGTTCTGCCATGCACCACCCGTTTATCGACCGCTTCGTCGTCATCACCGGCGGCCCCGGCTCTGGCAAGACGACGCTGATCGACGCCCTGGAGGCGGCAGGGTTCGCCCGCACCATCGAGGCCGGCCGCGCGATCATCCGGGCCGAGGTCGCCACCGGTGGCACCGCCCTGCCCTGGGGCGACCGGGAGGCGTTCGCAGGGCGCATGCTGGAATGGGAAAGGCGTTCGTACGAGGTCGCCAGCGTAGACGCGTCAGTCCGCGACGGCCCCGTCTTCTTCGACCGCGGCGTGCCGGACGTCGCCGGCTACCGCCGCCTCGTCGGCCTGCCGGTGTCCGCCGCGCTGGACGAGGCCGCTAGCCGGCTGCGCTATCACCGCCGCGTCTTCGTCGCGCCGCCGTGGCCGGAGATCTTTCACGCCGACGCCGAGCGGCGCCAGGACCTCGCCGAGGCGGTGCGCACCTGCGAGGCGATGCGGGCGGTTTACGCCGAGTATGGCTACGAGGTGGTGGAGTTGCCGAGGGCGACCGTCACGGAGCGGGCCGCGTTCGTGCTGCGAGAGGTCGGCGAGCGCGTATGAGGCGGGCCCTCAGGTCGCTTCTCCCGCCTTGGCGGGAGAAGGTGGCGCGAAGCGCCGGATGAGGGCGCGCGGCGTGAGCCGCGCGGATGCTTGCACGCGCTGCACCCGCGCATTCGCGCAGGCCCTCATCCGCCCTTCGGGCACCTTCTCCCAGCGCTGCTGGGAGAAGGACGGTGCGGGAGCCGCTGGGCGCGCCTGCCCTCGCCTAACGTCGCAGCATCCCGCCGAGAACGCCGCGGACGATCGCGCGGGCGGCGGTGGAGCCGAGTTGGCCGGCCACCTGCCTGCCGAT
>CAZDCR010000029.1:0-20477 GCA_964503995.1 uncultured Segnochrobactrum sp. | reverse complement strand
CCGTTCCGACGCTGCAGGCGGCCGCCGGAACTCCACCTCCGGCGCGAGGAATTCGGCCGCCCGCGGCGTCGGCGCCCTTGCCGATGCCGCGGGCATCGGCTGCGGCCACCTCCTGGCGGATCGGTCGAATTGCTCGCGTCACGACCGCCTCCAGTTTCCAAACAGGCTCTGAGGCCGCCCCGATGACTACGCTCCTCGAGATCGACCGCATCAACGTCCGCTACGGCAACCTCGTCG
Source organism: uncultured Segnochrobactrum sp. (assembly GCA_964503995.1). Taxonomy (GTDB): domain Bacteria; phylum Pseudomonadota; class Alphaproteobacteria; order Rhizobiales; family Segnochrobactraceae; genus CAMDHY01. Next base: position 20,240 of record CAZDCR010000029.1, on the reverse strand, counting down.
CCCTGCGCGACGTCTCGCTCACCGTCGCCGAGGGCGAGGTCGTCTGCATCATCGGCCCGAACGGTGCCGGCAAGTCGACGACGCTCGCCGCCATCGCTGGCGGTGTCACCCCCTTCTCCGGCGACATCCGCCTCTCCGGCCAGTCCATCCTCGGCCAGCAGCCCGAGCAGATCGCCCGTCTCGGCCTGTCGCTGGTGCCCGAGGGCCGCCACGTCTTCGGCACGCTGACGGTCGAGGAGAACCTCAAGATCGGCGGCTTCGTGCAGGGCGACCGCTCCGCCGCGAAAGCCGACCTCGAGCGCATGCTCACGCTCTTCCCGCGGCTGGCCGAGCGCCGCCACATGCCGGCCGGCCGGCTCTCCGGCGGCGAGCAGCAGATGCTGGTGGTGGCGCGTGCCGTGATGACCCGGCCGCGCCTCCTCCTCGTCGACGAGCCCTCCCTTGGCCTCGCCCCGCGCATCGTCGACCAGATCTACGAGATGCTGCTCGACCTGCGCCACCAGGCGAACCTCACGCTCCTCATCAACGAGCAGAGCTCGAACCGCATCCTCAAGCACGCCGACCGCATCTACGTGCTGCGCAGCGCCCGCATCCAGCTCGAGGGGACTGCCGCCGAGTTGCAGGACGGCGAGGCGATCCGCAGCGCCTATTTCGGCTTCGAGGACGGCGCGACCGCCAAGGCGGAGATCCCCGCATGATCCAGTTCATCCAGAACCTCATCGACGCCGTCGCGCTCGGCAGCATCTACGCCCTGGTGGCGCTCGGCGTCGGGCTCCTGTTCGGCATCCTGCGCCTCATCAACTTCGCCCATGGCGACTACATCACCATCGGCGCCTACGCCCTCATCGTCCCCTCCGCCGACGTCACGGCGCGCCTCCTGATCGGCGACTGGCCGTGGCCGGTGCTGATCCCGACGATCTGCCTGATCGTCGTCATCGCCGCACTCCTCACCGACGCGGCGGTGTTCCGGCCGCTCCGGCGCGCCACCTCGCCGACCCTGATGATCGCCTCGTTCGCGGTGAGCTACATCATCCAGAACGGCGTGCTGATGGCCTACGGCTCGCGGCCGAAGTCGGTCGATCTCTGGAGCGGCGCCAACAGCCAGGTGTTCATCGGCGACCTGCGCGTGCCGATGCTGCAGCTCATCACCCTCGCGGTCACCCTCGTGCTGATGGTCGCCGTGACGCTGTTCCTGCGCCGCACCTCCTACGGCATCCAGATGCGCGCCGCCGCCGAGGACTTCCGCATGGCGCAATATCTCGGCGTCCGCGGCAACGTCGTCATCGGCATCGCCTTCGCCGTCTCCGGCATCCTCGCCGGCGTCGTGTCGCTCCTCTACACGACCCAGTCCGGCTCGCTCAGCCACGTCATGGGCGTGCCGCTCGCCCTCTTCGCCTTCGTCGCCGTCGTCGTCGGCGGCATGGGCAGTCTGGTCGGCGCGGTCGTCGGCGGCTTCGTCATCGGCATCACGGTGACGATGCTGCAGGCCTACCTGCCACCGGACCTGCGCGCCTTCCGCGACGCCTTCGCCTTCGCCTTCGTCATCCTCGTGCTGCTGGTCAGGCCCGCCGGCCTGGTGCCGTCGCGCAGCACCTTCGAACGCGTCTGAGAGCCTCCTTGGGAACCCCCGGAGACCGCCGCATGCCCCTCAGCCGAGCCCTCGCCCGCCACCAGACGCCCGCGATCCTCATCGTGCTGCTCGCGATCATCGCCTGCGTCAGTCTCGTCGGGCAGAGCGACGCACTGCACGTCACGCTGACGGAGATGTTCATCCGCGTCGTGGTGGTGATCGGCCTCTACGTCTTCATCGGCAATTCCGGCATCATCTCCTTCGGCCAGATCGGCTTCATGTGCATCGGCGCCTACGCCGCGGCGTGGGCGACAGCCGAGCCGACCTTCAAGCAGATCATGCTGCAGGGCCTGCCGGTGTTCCTGCAGGAGGCCCAGTACCCGTTCCTCGGCGCCATGGCCGGCGCGATGGTGCTGCCGGCGGCGGTGGCGCTGATCCTCGGCTTCGCGATCATGCGGCTCTCCGGCACCGCCGCCTCGATCGCCACCTTCGCCTTCCTGATCATCGTCAACAGCGTCTACTCGAACTGGGACTCCGTCACCGCCGGCGTCTCTTCGATCATCGGCATCCCGACCGTCGTCGGCCCGTGGACGGCCTACGCCTTCGCGGCGGTGGCGATCATCGTCGCCTACCTGTTCCAGGTCTCGCGCATCGGCCTGATGCTGCGCGCCTCCCGCGACGACGAGGTGGCGGCGCGCGCCTCCGCCGTGCACGTGCTCCGGATGCGGCTCGCCGCCTTCGTGCTGAGTGCTGCCCTCGTCGGCCTCGGCGGCGGCCTCTATGCCCAGTTCCTCGGCATCCTGACGGTCGATCCGTTCTATCTCAGCCTCTCCTTCATCACGCTCGCCATGCTCGTCGTCGGCGGCATGTTCAGCCTGACGGGCGCCGTCGTCGGCGTCGTCGTGGTGACGGCCGTGGTCGAGATCCTGCGGGCGCTCGAGCGCGGGACGGGCTGCGGCGACACCGACTTCTCGCTGCCGAGCGGAAGCGAGGAGATTAGCATCGGCGTCGTCATGGCGCTGATCCTGATCTTCCGGCCGTCCGGCCTCGCCCGCGGCAAGGAGATCCGGCTGTTCAGCGCCGCGCCGGACGCCCCTCCTGCGGTCGCGCCGGACGCCGCTTTGCAGCTCTCCGAAAGCCCAACCAGTGCCCGCTAGAAGGCACCCATCGAGGAGGCGAGCATGAACGCCGCACCCCCGCCGAACCGCTTCGCCGCCGGCGCCGCCTACATCGACGGCCGCTACATGCCGGTCGGCGAGGCGGCCATCCCGATCACCGACTGGGGCTACCGTCGCTCCGACGTCACCTATGACGTCGTCGGCGTCCGCGACGGCGCCTTCTTCCGCCTCGACGACCACCTCGCCCGCTTCCGCGCCTCGATGAACGCCTTCCGCTTCGCCCCGGCCGAGAGCGACGACGACATCCGCGCGATCCTGCACCGCCTTGTCGCGATGACCGGCCTGCGCGATGCCTACGTAGCGATGGACTGCCTGCGCGGCCGCCCGCCCGCCGGCGTGCCCTACCACCCGGCCTATTCGCGCAACTACATCGCCGCCTTCGCCATCCCTTGGGTGACGCTCCTGAAGCCCGAGCAGATGGCCCGCGGCGCCCACCTCGTCATCGCCGAGACGCTGCGCATCCCGGCCGGCTCCGTCGATCCGAAGGCGAAGAACTTCCACTGGGCCGATCTCACCCGTGGCCAGTTCGAGGCGCACGACCGCGGCGCCGACTTCTGCATCCTCCTCGACGAGAACGGCAACGTCACCGAGGGGCCGGGCTTCAACGTCTTCGCCGTCCGAGACGGCCGCATCGCCACGCCCGATGCCGGCGTGCTGGAGGGCCTCACCCGCCAGTCCGTGCTGGAGCTCTGCGAGTATCTCGGCCTCGAGATCGAGGTCCGACCGGTGCCGGCCGACGAGCTCCGCGAGGCCGACGAGATCTTCCTCTCCACCACCGCCGGCGGCGTCATGCCGGCGTCGCGCATCGACGGGCGCCGCATGGGCAACGACCGGCCCGGGCCGATCTCGAGCCAAGTCCAGGACGCCTACTGGGCCCGCCGCGCCGAGGGCTGGCACGCGACGCCTGTCGACTACTCCCTCGCCGAGCCGGCCAGCGCCTAGAGCCTGGACCGCGCCGCCTTCCCCACCCCACGCCGATCGAGAGCAAGAAAATCATGGGCTACAGACTGGGCATCGACATTGGCGGCACCTTCACCGACTTCGTCGCCTACGATGAATCGAACCGCGCGCTGAAGGCCTGGAAGAACCTGTCGACGCCGCACGACCCGATCCAGGCGATCATGACGGGCCTGCGCGAGATCGAGGACTTCGACGACATCGCCGGCATCCGCCTCGGCACCACGGTCGCCACCAACGCATTGCTGGAGGGCAAGGGCGCCCGCGTCGCCTATGTGACGACGCGCGGCTTCCGCGACGTGCCGTTCATCGGCCGCGGCAACCGCCGCCACCACTACGACCTCGCCTGGGTGAAGCCGAAGCCGTTCGTCATGCGCCGCGACGCGGTCGAGGTCGACGAGCGCGTCGGCCCCTCCGGCGACGTCGTCGAGCCGCTCGACGAGGCCGGTGTGGCAGCCTTGGCCGACAGCTTCGCCGAGACCGGCGAGATCGAGGCGATCGCCGTCGTGCTGCTGCACTCCTACCTGACGCCGGTGCACGAGCAGCGCATCAAGGAAATCTTCGCCGAGCGCCTGCCGAACGTGCCCGTGTCGATTTCCTACGAGGTGCTGCCGAAGTGGAAGGAGCACTTCCGCTCCTCGACGACGATCTGCGACGCCTTCATCAAGCCGGTGGTCGAGCGCCAGCTCGGCTCGCTGCGCCGCCAGCTCGACCAGCACGGCGTCAAGGCGAAGGCCGTGGTGATGCGCTCGAACGGCGGCGAGATGACGCTCGAGGCCGCCACCGGCTCACCGATCCAGATCGCCGTCTCCGGCCCGACGGGGGGCGTCATTGCGGCAAAGCGGACGGCCGAACTGCTCGGCCTGCCGAACCTCGTCACCCTCGACATGGGCGGCACGTCGACGGACGTGTCCACCGTCGTCGACGGCAAGGAGAAGTTCACCACCGACTTCGAGATCGAGTGGGGCCGTCCGATCCAGGTGCCGATGATCGACATCCGCACCATCGGCGCCGGCGGCGGCTCGATCGCCCGCATGGACGCCGGCGGCATGCTGGTCGTCGGCCCGGAGAGCGCCGGCGCCAATCCGGGCCCCGCCTGCTACGGCAAGGGCGGCACCAAGCCCACCGTCACCGACGCCAACGTCGTGCTCGGCCGCATCAGCGCCGCGAACTTCCTCGGCGGCGCGATGGCGCTCGACGCGGCGGCGGCGCGCGCGGCCGTCGCCCCGATCGCCGAGGCCCTCGGGCTGTCGGTCGAGGAGGCCGCGCTCGCCATCGTCCGCATCGCCAACAACAACATGGTCGGCGCGCTGCACACCGTGCTCACCGAGCAGGGCCTCGACCCGCGCGACTTCGTGCTCGTCGCCTTCGGCGGCGCCGGCCCGCCCCACGTCAGCGACCTGATGACGGAAGCCTCCATTCCGAAGGGCCTGGTGCCGAACTTCCCCGGCCAGTTCTCCGCCTTCGGCTTCACGATGGCCGATGCCCGCGTCGACCGCTATCGCACAGTGCAGCTCAACTCGCGCTTCTTCGACCGCGACCGCGCGGCGGCAGCGATGTCCGCCCTCGTCGGCGAGTGCCGGGCCGAGCTCGCCGCCCAGGGCCACCACGACGTCACCATCACGAAGAGCGTCGAGATGCGCTATCTCGGCCAGAACTACGAGCTCGAGATCCCGACGGTCGCCGAGAGCTTCACGGATGCCGAGGTGGCCGAGCTGCTCGAGACCTTCCACAGCCAGCACGACGCCCGCTTCGGCTTCCGCCTTTCCGACCACATGGAAATCGTCAACTTCCTCGTCACCGGCACCGCCCGCACGGGCGAGCTCGAGTTCCCGGTGATCGAGGAGGCGACCGGCCCCGCCGTGTCGGTGTCGAGCCGGCCGGTGTGGTTTGCCGGTGGCTGGGTCGAGACGCCGGTCTACGTCCGCGACGACCTCAAGGCCGGGCACGCCATTCCCGGGCCGGCGCTGATCGAGGAGAATGCCTCCGTCACGGTCCTCGACCCGGCAAAGTCGCTCACCGTCGACCGCTACGGCAACCTCCTCATCTCCGCCTGACGCCCCCGACAAGACCGCAAGGGAGAACTCCCATGGACATGGTTTCACTCAACATCGTCGGCGGCATTCTCGTCTCGATCTGCCGGGACATGGGCGTCACGCTGATGCGCACGTCCTATTCGACGATCTTCTCCGAATCCCTCGACTTCACCTGCGGGCTGGCGCTGCCGACCGGCGAGCTCGTCGCCACCGGCGACTTCTGCCCCTCGATGATCGGCGGCATGCCGCTCCTGCTGCGCTCGTGCGTGCAGGAGATCTCGATGGACGATCTCGAGGAGGGCGACGTCATCCTCCACAACGATCCCTATCGCGGCGGCCTGCACACTCCCGAGCACACCTTCTTCAAGCCGGTGTTCGTCGATGGCTCGCTGATCGGCTTCGCGGTGGCCATCGGCCACGTCTGCGAGGTCGGCGGCATGGCGCCGGCGGGCTTCGCCGGCGAGGCGACCGAGGTCTTCCACGAGGGCCTGCGCGTGCCGCCGGTGAAGATCAAGCGCGCCGGCAAGGACGTCGACGACGTCTGGCGGCTGCTGCTCGCGAACGTCCGCACCCCCCGCTACAACTACGGCGACTTCCGCGCCCTGATCGCCTCGATCGACCTCGGCGAGCGCCGCATGGCCGACCTCGCCCGCAAGCACGGCGTCGCCGAGTTCCGCGAGGCCGTCAATGCCCTGATGGACTATTCCGAGCGTCGGATGCGCGCCGAGATCGAGCAGATCCCGGACGGTCGCTACACCTTCGAAGACTGCATGGAAGACGACGGCATCGAGGACAAGGTCTACACGATCCGGGCCGAGGTGACGGTGAAGGGCAGCGACCTCATCGTCGACTATCACGGCTCCTCGCCCCAGGCGAAAGGGCCGATCAACGGCACGCTCGGCGTCGCCCACGGGGCCGCCTACAACGCCGTGCTGCAGCTGACGGACTCGACCATTCCAAAGAACTCAGGTTGCTTCCGGCCGATCCGCGTGCTCGCCGAGCCGGGTTCGATGGTCAACGTCAACTTCCCCGGCCCCTCCGTCGGCGGCAACACCGAGACCCACTGCCGCATCGCCAACGTCGTCATGGGCGCGCTCGCCCCCGGCCTGAAGGACCGCTCCGCCGCCACCGACGGCGCCACCCACTCGAACTTCCTGTTCGGCGGCACCGATCTCAAGACCGGCGAGTTCTTCTGCTGCTACGACCTCACCCCCGTCGGCTGGGGCGGCCGCAGCTTCGCTGACGGCAACAACGCCGTCGGCGGCATCAACGGCAACTGCCCGCACATCCCGGTCGAGGTGTTCGAGTACCGCTATCCGTGGCACGTCGAGGAGTTCAAGCTCGTCGAGGGTTCCGGCGGCCCGGGCACCTTCCGCGGTGGCCTCGCCTTGTCGAAGACGGTGCGCTGCACCGACACGCCGATGACCTTCAGCTACATGAGCGACCGCCAGAAGGTCGCCCCCTGGGGCATTCACGGCGGCCACCACGGCGCCAAGGCGGAGCTCTTCATCAAGCGCGCCGGCAGCGACGAGTGGCTGACGATCACCCAGGCCTTCAACAAGGTTTCGCCGTCGAAGTTCGCCAACGTGCCGATCGCCCCCGGCGACCGCATCAAGATCTCCTCGCCCGCCGGCGGCGGCTGGGGCCCGCCGGAGGAGCGTGACGCCGCCCGCGTCCGTGACGACCTCGCCGACGGCTTCATCACCGAGGAGCAGGCCCGCACCGTCTACGCCACCGCACTGGCGGCGGCCGAGTAGAACGGGATAAAGCAGTAGCATGCGGTAAACCGTAGAATGCGACGAACCGCTCGTGGCGGCCACCGCCGTCGGAACGAGCCTCACTACACGACGGGACAAACGCCATGACCGCCATTCCGAACTCGCTGCACGCGCGCGACGTCGCCTACGTCCTGCATCCCTACACGAACGCCCGCCGGCACGAGCGCCTCGGCCCGATGGTCATCGACCACGGCAAGGGCGTCTTCGTCTATGACGACCAGGGGCGTGAGTACATCGAGGCGATGTCGGGCCTGTGGAGCGTCGCCGTCGGCTTTGGTGAGAACCGTCTCGTCGAGGCGGCCGCCAAGCAGATGAGCAAGCTGCCCTACTACCACACCTTCTCGCACAAGTCGCACGAGCCCTCGATCGATCTGGCCGAGAAGCTCATCAAGATGGCGCCGGACGGCCTCGACCACGTCTTCTTCACCAATTCAGGCTCCGAGGCGAACGACACCGTCGTCAAGATCGTCTGGTACTACAACAACGCGATCGGGCGGCCGGAGAAGAAGAAGTTCATCGCCCGCAACGGCGGCTACCACGGCATCACCATCGCCTCCGGCAGCCTCACCGGCCTGCAGGTCAACCAGCGCGGCTTCGACCTGCCGCTCGATTTCGTCCGCCACGTCACCTGCCCGCACCACTACCGCTTCGCCGAGCCCGGCGAGAGCGAGGAGGCATTCGCCGACCGGCTCGCCGCCGAGCTCGAGGCGACGATCCTGGCCGAGGGGCCCGAGACGGTCGCCGCCTTCATCGGCGAGCCGGTGATGGGCGCCGGTGGCGTGCTCGTGCCGCCGGCCACCTACTGGGAGAAGGTCCAGGCCGTCTGCCGCAAGTACGACGTCCTCGTCGTCGCCGACGAGGTTATCAACGGCATCGGCCGCATTGGCACGCTGTTCGCCTGCGAGACCTACGGCATCAAGCCGGACATCCTCGTGCTGTCGAAGCAGATCACCTCGTCCTACCAGCCGCTCGCCGCCGTGCTGTTCAGCGACGCGATCTACCAGGGCGTCGCCGACCAGAGCGAGCGCCTCGGCACCTTCGGCCACGGCTTCACGACGAGCGGCCATCCGGTCGCGACCGCCGTGGCGCTGGAGAACCTCGCGATCATCGAGGAGCGCGGCCTCGTCGAGAACGTCGCGGTCGTCGGCCCGCGCCTGCAGGCGGCGCTGCGCAAGTTCGCCGACCACCCGCTGGTTGGCGAGGTCCGCGGCGTCGGCCTGATCGCCGCGGTCGAGCTCGTCGCCGACAAGAAGACCAAGGCGAAGTTCGATCCGGTCGGCAAGGTGGCGCTCTATCTCTTCGAGCGCGCCCAGGAGCACGGCGTCATCCTGCGGGCGATCCAGGACCACATCGCCTTCTGCCCGCCGCTGATCGTCACGCCCGAGCAGATCGACCAGATCGTCGAGCGCTTCGGCGCTGCCCTCAACGAGACGGAAGCCTGGGTCGCCGCCGGCATGCCGGCGGTCTGATCACCCTCGCGGACGAAACCAACGGGCCGGCGTTCAGCACGCCGGCCCGTTTCTGTTTCCCGCCCACGACTTCGCAGTCCCCTCCCACAAAATCGCCGTCTGCCCGTGTTTCGTGCCGGGTGCGGAGGAACGGAAACAGGGATTTGGGAGGACGCCGTCGGATGACGACGACGCGGCGGAACGTACTGGCGGCCGGCCTCGGCGCCACGATGGCGGCGCTGCTGCCGCCCCGGCCGGCGGGAGCGCAGACGGCCGGCGCGCAGCCGACCCCTGCCGTGCGCACCATCCCCTCGACCGGCGAGACGATCACCGCCGTTGGGCTCGGCACCTGGATCACCTTCAACGTCGGCGACGACCCGGTGCTGCGCGCCGAGTGCGCCGACGTCATGGCCGCTTTCTTCGCCGCCGGCGGCCAGATGATCGATTCCTCGCCGATGTACGGCTCGGCGCAGGCCGTCGTCGGCGACGGCCTCCAGCGCCTCGGCCGGCCGGAGCGGCTGTTCTCCGCCGACAAGGTGTGGATCTCAGACGGCGCCGCCGGCCCGGCCCAGATCGAGCAGTCGCGGACACTCTGGGGCGTGCCCGCCTTCGACCTCGTGCAGGTCCACAACCTGCTGGCCTGGCAGGCGCACCTCGCCACCCTCGGCGAGATGAAGGCGGAGGGTCGCCTGCGCACCCTCGGCATCACCACCTCGGAGGGGCGCCGCCACGATCTCTTCGAGGAGATCATGCGCCGCGAGCGGCTCGACTTCGTTCAGCTCTCCTACAACATCGTCGACCGCGAGGCGGAGGCGCGCCTCTTGCCGCTGGCGCAGGACCGCGGCATCGCCGTCATCATCAACCGCCCCTTCCGCCAGGGCGCCCTGACGCGCCGCCTCGAACGCGAGCCCCTGCCCGGCTGGGCGGCCGAGATCGGCGCCACGACGTGGGCGCAGGCGATCCTGAAGTTCATCCTCTCGCACCCGGCCGTCACCACCGTCATTCCGGCGACGACGCGCGTCGACCACGTCCGCGAGAACCTTGCCGCGAGCGCCGGCCCGCTGCCGGACGCGGCTCTGCGCGCCCGCATGGCCGCCGACGTCGCGGCGCTTTGAGCGCCGATGTCGGAGTGGTGGACCTATCGTCCGGAAGACTTCCTGCTGTTCTCGCCGCGGGTCTACTGGCGCCTGTTCGAGCTCCACAACGAGGCGCTGTGGCCGGCTCAGATCGCCGCCATCGCCCTCTTCGCCGTCCTCGTCTGGCTCGCCGCCGCGCGCCCGGCCGGCCACGCACGGCTCGTCGCCGCCGGCCTCGGCCTCGCCTGGGTCTTCACCGGCTGGTCGTTCGTCTGGACCCGCTACGCCACCATCAACTGGGCGGCGGAATACCTGGCGCCGCTCTTCGCCATCGAGGCCCTCCTCCTCGTCTTCGTCGCGGCCTTCGGCGGCCTTGCGGGCGGCCGGCGCGGCGCGGTGGGCCTCGTCGGCTGGCTGCTCGTCGCCCTCGCCGCGGCGATGCCCCTCGCCGCGCCGCTGTTCGGGCGAAGCTGGGCGACAGTGGAGGTCTTCGCCCTCACTCCCGACCCGACCGCCATCGCCACCCTCGGCCTCGTGCTGACGCTGCGCGGGCCGATGGTCTGGGCGCTGGTGCCGGTCCCGCTGCTGTGGTGCGCGCTGAGTGCCGTCACCTTGTGGACGATGGGCGAGGCCGCGGCGTGGCTGCCGCTCGCGGCCTGCCTCGTGACCCTCTCGGCGATCGCCGTCGCCCTCGCCCGCGCCCTCGCGGCCAGACGCGCGCCTCCGCGCTGAGCACACCGGCCAGCCGTTGCCTGCGGCCGCGAGTGATGGTGATACTGCACGACGACACGCCGGGTGCGGGGCTGGGGAAGAGGGTCCCGCCGGCGGTCGACCGGGGGAGGTCGTGATGCGCGCCCTGACTGCTGTTCGCCTTGCCCAGCGTACGCTTGTGTTTCTCGTGGCCCTCCTCGGCGTGGCGGCCGGGTCGCTGGCGGCCGGAGCCGGCCAGCCCCTCGGCGAATTCCGGACGTTCGAGGCGATGAAGGGTGGCGCCGGTCCCCAAGGGATCGCGCTCGCGCCCGACGGCACCATGTGGTTCACCGACCGCAGCGCCAACAAGATCGGCCGCATCACCTCCACCGGCGAGATCACGCAGTTCGCGGTGCCGACCGCCGTGTCGGTACCCTTTGCGATCGCCCTCGGGCCGGACGGCGCGATGTGGTTCACCGAGCTTTGGGGCAACAAGATCGGCCGCATCACCCCCGCCGGCGAGATCACCGAGTTCCTGGTCCCGACCGCCGGCTCGGCGCCGCGCGGCATCGCCGCCGGCCCGGACGGCGCGATGTGGTTCACGGAACAGTTCAGTGACAAGATCGGCCGCATCACGATGGCCGGCGAGATCACCGAATACGCCGTGCCGACCGACGGCGCAGCACCGCGCGGCATTACCGCCGGCCCCGACGGGGCGATGTGGTTCACCGCGGTCAAGGCGAACCTGATCGGCCGCATCTCCATGGCTGGAGAGGTCACCGAGTATGCGATCCCGACCGCCGAATCTGCCCCGGAGGGGATCGCGGCCGGGCCGGACGGCGCCCTGTGGTTCACCGAGGGGAAGGGCAACAAGATCGGGCGCATCACGACCGCCGGCGAATTCACCGAGTTCGCCGTGCCGACGGCGGACGCCTCCCCGGAGGGGATCGCGGCGGGCCCCGACGGGGCACTGTGGTTCACTGAGTTCGCCGGCAACAAGATCGGCCGCATCGCCACCGACGGGACGATCACCGAGTTCGCGGTGCCGACCGACGGCGCCGTGCTCGAGGGCATCGCCGCCGGCCCGGACGGGGCGATGTGGTTCGTCGAGCGCAGCGCCAACGTGATCGGGCGGATCACCACGGCCGGAGCCGTCACCCAGTTCCCGGTCCCGCCCGCCGGCGCCGTCCCGCTCAACATCGCCGCCGGCCACGACGGGGCGATGTGGTTCACCGAGTATGTCGGCAACAAGGTTGCGCGCATCACCATGGACGGCGTGGTGACCGACTACGTCATCCCCGGCGCAGGCGCCATCCCGCTCGGCATCGCCGCCGGCCCGGACGGGGCGATGTGGTATGCGGCGATGCGGGGAAACCGGATCGGCCGCATCACTATGGCCGGCGAGATGTCCGAATACCGCTTGCCGACCGCCGGGTCCGCCCCGGCGCGGATCGCAGCGGGGCCGGACGGGGCGATGTGGTTCACCCAGTCCGAGGGCAACAGGATCGGCCGCGTCACCATGGCCGGCGAATTCAGTGAGTACCCGATCCCGACCGCCGGCTCCCTGCCGTGGGGCATCGCGGCCGGACCCGACGGGGCGATGTGGTTCGTCATGTGGCGCGGCAACAAGATCGGCCGCATCGCCATGGACGGCACCATCACCGAATACCCGGTGCCCACGCCCGGCGCCGTCCTGCAGGACATCGCCGCCGGCCCGGACGGGGCGATGTGGTTCACCCAGCGCGCCGGCAACAAGATCGGCCGCATTGCGATGGACGGCACGGTCACCGAGTACCCGGTGCCGACGGAGGGCGCCGCCCCCCGGGGGATCGCGGCCGGACCGGACGGCGCCATGTGGTTCGCCGAATGGGGCGGCCACAAGATCGGACGGATCGCCATGGACGGCACCATCACCGAGTACGCCACGCCGACAGCGGAATCCGCCCCGCAGGGCATCGCCGCCGGCCCGGACGGGGCGATGTGGATCACCGAACACGCCACCTCCCGCATCGTCTCGATCGGCACGGGGCACTAGCGGCGTCCCCATCCGGCCGACCGCAGGGCGGCACCTAGTTCCTGTGGCCGGCCGCGCCGGCCGCCTCGGCGCGCGTCTCGCCGGGCGTGCGGCCGAAGCGCCGCTTGTAGTGACGGCAGAACTGCGACTGGTCGGAGAAGCCGTGGCTCTGGGCCACCATCGCCAGCGACCCCCGCCGGCGCGGGTCTCGCAGCGCCCCGTCGGCCTCGGCGAGCCGCTGCTCGATCGTCCACCGTCCCATCGTCGTGCCGGCGCCGGCGAACAGCCGGTGCAGGTAGCGCACCGACAGGCCGCACTCGGCGGCGATCAGCGCCGGCGTCACGTCGGCGTCCGCGAGGCGCCGGCGGATTGCCGCCTTGATGCGTCGAAGGTGGGCCGCCGCCACCGCGCTCTCGCCGCTCTCGGTGTCCCGCTCGCCCTCGGACAGCGCGAGCGCCAGAAGCTCCATGAGTTGCCGTGCCACCACCGGGGCGCGCACCGGATCGAGACCGTCGGCATTCGCCATCGCCGAGCGTGCGAAGTCGATGAACAGCCCGGCAAAGCCCTCCGGCCGGCCGACCGTGCGACCCTGGAAGGCGCGCCCGCGCGGCAGGAAGCCGTCGAGCAGTGATTCCGGCAGCCGCAACACGAGGAGCTCGTTGTCGCCCGGCTGGTGGAGCTCGTAGGGCAGGTCGCCGCGCTCGGTGAGGAAGCACTGCGCCGGGCAGTGGGCGTGCGCCGCCTGCTGCTCGAAGAACAGGTCGCCCCGGAGCGGGATCGTCACGAGGTGGTAGCCCTCGGCGTGGGCGGCGATCTGCAGCGGCCGGCGCCGGTAGGTCACCGGCGTCGAGACGATGCGTGACAACGATACCGCCCCCACCGGCTGCACCGAGAGGCGCCCGCGAAAGTCACGCCCCCCGGCGGAGCGCACCTCCTGCAGATAATACGTCGCCGAGATCGCCCGCTCCCACTCCCGCTCGGCGGCACCGCCCGTTCCCCGGGTGACGATCTCGTTCGGCATGGCCTGCTCCAGATCTCCGTCCCGTCACGACAAACCCAGTCTGAAAGGAAAGCAAGAAGCATTCCCGCGCCGGCCTCGCCCCTCCGGCGATCGCACGCCGCCGCGAGGGCACCCGCTGACGAAAGCCCGTGCAGTCTGCACCAAGCCGCCGGCGGCGACGAATGCTGAGATCGCCGCGCAAGAACGCCTCGCGGGGAGCGGTCAAATGTCCATGAGCTCTGAGACCATCGTCGATGCCGGCAAGGGTATCCGCTTCAAGCGCAATACCAGCGACATCATCCCGGTGCTCGATTTCAGCCCGATGCTGTCGAGCGACCCGGAGATCCGCAAGCAGATCGCCCCTGCCCTGCGCAAGGCGTGCACCGACGTCGGCTTCTTCTACCTCGTCAACCACGGCATCCCGGACGCCGTGATCCGCCGCGCCTATCAGGCGATGCAGCGCTACTTCGCGCTGCCGGCGGCCGAGAAGATGAAGCGCCACTACATGTCGACGCCCAACCACCGCGGCTATGTCGGCAATGGCGACATCAACGCCGACCACGAGCTCAAGGGCAACGACATGCACGAGGCCTTCGAGGCCGCGCACGACCTGCCCGAGGACGATCCGGACTATCTGAAGGGCATCAAGTTCTACGGTCCGAACCAGTGGCCGGACGCGCCGCCGGAGTTCGCCTCCGCGCTCGGCACCTATTTCGACACCCAGCTCGAGTTCGGCAAGACGATGCTGCGCGCCTTCGCCCTCGCCCTCGAGCTGCCGGAAGACTATTTCGACGCGATGTACACGAAGCCGATGTCGCGGATGCGGGCCTGCTACTACCCGCCCCAGCAGCCCGACTGGGACCTGTCGAAGATCGGCATCGGCGCCCATCGCGACTACGAGCTGTTCACCACCGTCTGGCAGTCGCCGCAGCCCGGCCTGCAGGTGAAGGGCGTCGGCGGCGACTGGGTGGAGGTGACGCCGATCGACGGCACCTTCGTCATCAACCTCGGCAACCTGATGCAGCGATGGAGCAACGACGTCTTCCTGTCGCGGCCGCACCGGGTGGTGAACCTCACCACCGAGCACCGCTACTCGATCGTGCAGTTCTTCGGCGTCGACTACGACGCCACCCTCGACGCCTTCCCGACCTGCGTCACGGCAGAGCGCCCCGCCCGCTATCCGCCGATCTCGTGCGGGAAGAACACCGAGGATCAGGTCGCCCAGACCTATTACAAGAAATAGCCGCGCCTCCGGGCTCGCCCGACCGCCACCTCCCTTCCCCACCGGCCGGCGCGCGCGCCGCGCGCCCGCCCCGGAGTGCATCATGGGTCTCTTCAGCCTCGACGGCCGCACCGCGCTCGTCACCGGC
Organism: uncultured Segnochrobactrum sp.; assembly: GCA_964503995.1. GTDB lineage: Bacteria > Pseudomonadota > Alphaproteobacteria > Rhizobiales > Segnochrobactraceae > CAMDHY01. The sequence continues at coordinate 5,123 of CAZDCR010000029.1, read as the reverse complement.
GGCAGCCGCGGCATCGGTGCTGCGATCGTCGCGCTGTTCGCCGAGCACGGCGCCAAGGTCGGCTTCTGCCACTATCGCGACGAGGAGAATGCCGCGGCGCTGGCCGCTTCGCTGTCCGACAGGGGCCACCACGTCGTCCACACCGCCTGCGACGTCGCCCTCGAGGGCGATGTCGCGGCGCTCGCATCCTGGGCGGCCGAGGCGCTCGGGCCCGTCGACATCCTCGTCAACTGCGCCGGCATCGGCGACGACGTGCCGTTCGAGAAGATCTCGCTCGCCGCTTTCGACCGGATGATCGGCGTCCACCTGCGCGGCACCTTCATGGTGACCCAGGCCTTCTATCCGGCGATGGTCGAGCGCGGCTACGGCCGCATCATCAACCTCGCCTCGCAGCTCGCCTACAAGGGCGGCGTCAACGTCGCCCACTACTGCGCGGCGAAGGGCGGCATCGTCAGCCTGACGCGGGCGCTCTCCCAGGAGGCGGCGCCGAAGGGCGTGCTGGTCAACGCCATTGCGCCCGGGCCGATTGACACCGACATGCTGCGCGGCTTCAGCGAGGACTGGAAGGCCTGGAAGCAGACGCAGCTGCCGATCGGCCGCTTCGGCCACGTCGACGAGGTCGCCCCGACGGCGCTGCTGCTCGCCTCCAAGGCCGGCTCCAACTATGTCGGCCAGACGCTGTCCCCGAACGGCGGCGACGTCTTCCTCTGACGGAGCGGGCCGAGCGCCGGGAGCGTCCGACGCCAAGACCGCCGCCTGCTTCTGCCCTCACTGTGGAGCGGCAGCGGGCGGCTCGGGCGCGGCCTGCGGATCCTCCGGAGCAGGCTGCTCCGGGTCGGGTGGCGCGGGATAGTAGGATGGATCATCCGGATAGGGCGGCTCGCTGTCCGCCGGCCCTCCGCCGCCGAAACAGGCCCAGTAGTCCGCCCCCGTCGTCTGGCGGACGCAGTCGGTGACGGAGGCGAGCTCGTCTTCGTAGTCGTACTGCATGTAGGGCGCGATCAGGTAGCGGACGCTGTCGTCCTCGGAATTGCCGAAGCGATCGAGCGTGCCGGCGAGTTCGGGGCTTACCATCAAGATCGCGTCGAGCAGCTCGTTACCCTTGAGGAAGTTGTCGGGCAGCTGGTCGAACGGGCCGTCGAGGTAGTTGTTGACGCCGGTGGCGCCGGCGTTGACGCCGACGAGGATCTGCCGTGGCGCCATCCGGTCGGCATAGAAGGCAAAGCCCGTGCGACGGCCGAGCGTCAGCCGATCGGAGACGGGCGAGGCGATGAATTCATCCGGCGTCCGCACCGTCTCGTCGAGGACGAAGAGGAACTGCCGCTCCTCCGGCCGGAAGACGAGGAAGAAGCGGATGCCGGATTCGTCGAACACCGGCCCGAGATAGCGCTCGCCCGGCAGCAGCACCCCCTCCGGCGGCACCACGTCCGAGAGATCGTTCAGGCGGAACAGCACGCTGCGGCCCTCGAAGGTCACGCGGTAAGCGAGCGGACCGAGCTTCTCCACCGTCACACCGTCGTCGGCCCCGAACACCTTGGTGTAGTCGGTCTCGTCGTGCTGCCAGGCGGTGAAGTCCTTGAAGTAGGTCATGTGGATCTTGCCGAGATCGCGCGTCTCGGCGTCGAGCCGGAGGTTGCCCGCCCACCGTATGCCGCCGTCGGTGAAGCCGAAGTAGAAGTAGTTCTCGGTCGGATAGACGATCACCTCGTCCGGCAGGCCCGCCAGCACGTAGCGCAGCACCGCCTTCATTTCGGTGACGTCGAGGCGGGAGGGCGCCGTGACCTCCTCGACATAGCGCTGGTTGGTCTCCAGCCGCGGCACGTCCGCCGCCGCCACCCCCGGGGCATCGCCGAGGAAAGCTCCGGCGAGGGCGAGCGCCCCCGCGAGAGCGATCGCCGGCGACGTGGCGCGGGCCCCCACCACGCGCCGCGCCACCGCCGCCAGGCCCGTCGCGCGGCCGCTGATGCCGCGCGCGGCGGGACCGTCAGCAGCTGTCATCCGCCTGAGCCTCATCCCTTATCCGACCGGTTCTTGTTGTGACGGTCACCGCCCTTTTCCTGCTTCGGCGGCTTCTGCTGCTTTTCCTGCTTCTGCTGTTTCTGTTGCTTCTGCTGCGTCTGCTGGTGCTGCTGCTTCTGTTGTTTCTGTTGCTGCTGGTGCTGCTGCTTCTTCGGCTTGTCGGGTTTCGCCTGCTGCTGCTGCGAGCGAGAGCGGCTGTGACCCTGGTTGGCGTCGTCGCGCTGCTGCGAGCGCGAACGGCTGTGCGTAGGCTTGGCGTTGTCGCGCTTGTCGGATTGCGCCTTGCTGTGCTTCGGCTTGTCCTGCTGTTGCGAGCGCGAGCGGCTGTGCGCGGGCTTGGCGTCGTCCCGCTTGTCCGACTGCGCACGGCTGTGCTTCGGCTTCTCCTGCTGCTGCGAGCGCGTGCGGCTGTGGGCGGGCTTGGCGTCGTCCCGCTTGTCCGACTGCGCGCGACTGTGCTTCGGCTTCTCCTGTTGCTGCGAGCGCGTACGGCTGTGCGCCTTCGCGTCGTCGCGCTTGTCCGACTGCGCCCGGCTGTGCCGCGGACCGTCGTTCTTGCGCTGCGACTCCGCCCGGTTGTGCACCGCCGGCTGCTTGTGCGAGCGGTCGCGATCGTGGTGCTGCTTCTGCGAGCGGTCCCGCGTGTGGTGCTGGTTCAGCGACCGCTGGCGATTGTGGTCGTTATTCTGCGAGCGCTGGCGATCGTGGTCGCGCGATCGCTTGGTGTCGTGGCCGTTGCGCAGGGTCTCCTGCCGGCTGTGCCACGAGCGGTCCTTCGCGTGCCACGAGCGATCCTTCGCGTGCCAGGATCGATCCCTGCCGTGCCACGAGCGATCCCGGCTGTGCCAGGACTGCCGGCGATCGTGCCAGGAGCTCTGCTTGTAGTGCCAGGAGCGATCCCGACCGTGCCAGGAGCGCGCCCGCGTGTGCCAGCTCAAGTTCCGGCTGTGCCACGAGCGGTTGTTGAAGTGCCACGAGCCGTTCTTCCAGTGCCACGAGCGGTCGCGCCAGTGCCAGGAACGGTTGCGCGAGTGCCAGGAGCGGTCGCGCGAGTGCCACGAGCCGTTCTTCCAGTGCCAGGACTGGTCGCGCTGGTGCCAGGACCGGTTGCGGTAGTGCCAGGACTGGTCGCGCGAGTGCCACGACCAGCTGCGCTCGTGCCAGGACCGGTTGACGTTGTGTCTCGGCGAGGCGTTGCGCTGGTGCGTCATGTCGCGCTGGTGCACCGGCGGCGGCAGGGGCGGCGCCGCCAGCACCGGCGGCGGCACGATGATCTCCGCCGGCTGCACCGCCACGATGCAGCGCTGGAAGACGTCGATGTCGCCGGCGAATGTCGCCTGGTTGCGGTCGGCACCGCCACCACCGCTGTCGAGCGCCAGGTCGGAATCGATCATGTAGGAGGCCTGCGGCCCGTCCGCCGGCGTCACCGGCCCCGCCGGCGCCGGCACGGCATAGGCCGCCTCCGGCCCGAGCTCCTGCAGCAGGCCCTCCGGCGTGCCCTGCAGGCCGTCGACGAAGCCGGTGTCCTCGAAGGCGCCCGTCGAGGGATCGAGGCAGGCGCCGCGCGGCGAGCAGAGATTGTCGCCCGTCGCCCAGACGAAACCGTTCTGCCGCGACAAGTCCTCGACGCCGGCGTCGGTGTAGCCGTAGCCGAAGTCGCAGCCGCCGCCGGCGCTGGCACGCAGCCGCGGCGGACCGTGGTCCTGGCGCTCGTAGAAGCCGACGTCGTAGCGCCCGGCCGGCAGCCAGACGCCGTCGTCGCCGAGTTCGTAGCGCAGCACCCTGGATTCGTGCGGGCTGGAAAAGGCGTCGTCCGCCCCGAGCCCGAGATTGCGCACGCCGCCGCGCTCGGCAAGCAGCATGATGCGGCGGTCGCCGCAGGCCGCGAACTCGATGTCGGAGACCGGCCGGCTGTTCTCGGCCATCGCGCCGGCACCGGGGTCGTCGCCGAAGAAGGCCGGCACGAAGAACTCGCGCCGCACGCTCGTCGGGTCGAAGCCGCCGGTGGCGTCGAGCCGCACCGACCAGACGCTGTTGTACTGCTCGTCGTCGACGCTCTCCCACTCGGGGTTGCCAAAGCCGTCGCTGCCCCACACGGCGTAGAACAGACGGCTCTCGCCCCCCGCTGCCCCCGGCCGCACCGCGAGACCCCAGATGCGGCGACGGAAGTCGGCGAAGTTCCAGCACGCCGGCGTCCGCTCGAACGGCCCGGCGGCGCAGTCACCCACCCGCGCCGCGCTCGCGCGGTCGAAGGCGACGGCGGGCAGCGACAGCGCCTCGCCGGTCTCCGCGTCGAGGAAGCCCCGCCGCCCCTCGACGCCGTGGTCGTAGCGGCCGAGCTCGCTGCCGTCCTCCGCCGACAGGCGATGGATCATACCGGTCTCGAGATCGGAGACGTAGAGCTGCCGCGTCTGCGGGTCGTAGGCGATGTTGCCGAGCGCCGCGCCGGTGTTGCGGCGGCCGTCCAGCGTGATCTCGGCGAAATATTCCGGCACGTAGCCGGTGTCGGCCGGCAGCCGGTAGACAGTGCCGGGGCCCGACTCCGGTCCCCACATCCCGGCCATCCAGTCGCGCGTGCCGGGCTCGAGGTGCAGGCCGTAGGCGGAGGTCGCCGTCACGAAGATGTTGGGCTCTGCGGCGTCGTCTATGGCGATGCCGAAGATCTGGCCGACGTCGGCCGCCGTCGCCGGCGCCCGCTGCGGCACCGACAGCACGTGCTGGCCGACCGGCGGCTCGCCGATCGAGCGCAGGTCGAAGATGCTGCCGACGACGCCGTCGAGATTGATCGCCGGGAAGCCGCCGCCCGGCCCCTCGCGCGTCACCGTGCCGGAGAAGCGGGTGTGGTAGGCCTCGCCGGCTTCCAGAGGCGGTCCGCCCGGCTCCGGCGCCGGCGGCCCCTCGGCGATCGCCTCGGCCGGCACCTCGCCATAGTCGGGCGGTGGCGTGCCGGTCGCGTCGTAGTCCGGCGGCGGTGGCGGCTCGTCGAAGCCCGCGCCCGGGTCCTCGCCTTCCGGCGGAGGCGGCGGCGGGATGTAGTCCGGGGGCGGCGGCGGCGCGTCCGGCGGCGCATCGGGGGAGGTTGTGGCGGGGCTACCCGTGGTCCC
>CAZDCR010000028.1:0-20916 GCA_964503995.1 uncultured Segnochrobactrum sp. | reverse complement strand
CGTCGCGGACAAGCCGATCGTCGTCGTCTGCCTCACGGGGCCCGATGCCCAGCGCGACACGCTGCTCGGCGAGGACGGCGTCTTCGCCCATGCGGCATCCGGCACCCTCATCGCCGACGCCACGACGACCGACCCGACCCTGACGCTGGAGCTCGCCTCTGCGGCGTCCGCGCGCGGGCTGCGCTACCTCGACACGCCGGTGTTCGGCTCGAAGAACGAGGCGTGGGAGGGCAAGCTCGACTTCGTCTGCGGTGGCGAGCGCGCGGACTATGACGCCGCCCTGCCGGTGCTGCAGACGATGGCCGCGTCCGTCCACTACATGGGCGGCCCGTCGAAGGGCGCGGCGGCGAAGCTCGTCGGCAACCTTCTCGTCGCCGCCCAGATGGTCTCGCTCGGCGAGGCGCTCGCGATGGCGAAGAAGGCCGGCCTCGAGAGCGAGGCGCTGATGGGCTACCTCGACGTCACCGACTTCTCGTCGGGTCTCATCCGCGGCGTCGGCCGCGCGAGCCTTTCCGGCGACTTCTCCCCGCACTTCTACCTGAAGCACATGCTGAAGGACGCGCGCCTGATCGGCGCCTATGCCCGCACGCTCGGCGTCGCGACGCCCAGCACTGCGGTGACGGCGGAGCTCTACCAGGGCGCCGTCAACAAGGGCCTCGGCGACCTCAACGCCTCGGCGCTGCACAAGCTTCTGTTCGAGCTCTCCGGCACCTGACGGCGCGCCCGACGCGCCACGCATCCGGAAGCTCCACCGTGCCGTCGTCGGCCGACGCTGGCCCCGTCGCCCGACGCACCCCCTCCGCCCACCGCGGAGCAGAAACGATAACGACCGATCGGCCAGGGAGTGAACGATGACGAGGAAGACGATCCTTCTCGCCGGTGCCGCCGCCATCGCGGTCGCCCTCGGTGCCGCCGGCACCGCCACCGCGCAGGACAAGAAGCCCACGATCGCGACGATCGTGAAGATCAGCGGCATCCAGTGGTTCAACCGCATGGACGAGGGCGTCAAGAAGTTCGCCGCCGACACCGGCGCAAACGCCTTCCAGGTCGGCCCGGCGAAGGCCGACGCGCAGCTGCAGGTGCAGCTCGTCGAGGACATGATCGCCCAGGGCGTCGACGCCATCGCCATCGTGCCGTTCGCCCCCGAGGCGGTCGAGCCGGTGCTGAAGAAGGCGATGGACGCCGGCATCAAGGTGGTCTCCCACGAGGCCTCCGCCATCCAGAATGCCGAATACGACCTCGAGGCCTTCCAGAACGGCGCCTATGGCGAGCACCTGATGAAGGCGCTCGGCGAGTGCATGGGCGGCAAGGGCGAGTATGCCGTTTTCGTCGGCTCGCTGACCTCGAAGTCGCACAACGAGTGGGTCGACGGGGCGATCGCCTACCAGAAGGCGAACTTCCCCGAGATGACCCTGGTCGGCTCGAAGAACGAGACCTTCGACGACCAGCAGCAGGCCTATGCCAAGACGCAGGAGCTGCTGCGCGCCTTCCCGAACGTGCGCGGCTTCCAGGGCAGCGCCTCCACCGACGTCGGCGGTATAGGCCTGGCGCTCGAGGAGCGCGGCATGGCCGACGACACCTGCGTGATGGGCACCAGCCTGCCCTCGATCGCCAGCCAGTATCTCGAGACCGGCGCGGTCGACATGATCTCGTTCTGGGACCCGGCGCTCGCCGGCTACGCCATGAACAAGCTCGCGGTCATGCTGATCGACGGCGAGCCGGTGACGGACGGCATGGACCTCGGTGTCGAGGGCTACGAGAAGCTCTCGCTCGACGGGAAGGTGCTCTACGGCCAGGCCTGGGTCGACGTGACCAAGGAGAACATGGCCGAGTACCCGTTCTGAGCCACTGACGGGGCGGCCGCCGATATCGCGCGGCCGCCCTCCCCCTCCCGTCCGTCAGCCCCGGAGCGCGACCATGCCGGAAGCCCGGCAGGCACCGTTCGTCGAGATCACCGGCGTGTCGAAGAGCTATGCCGGCGTGACGGCGCTCTCCGACGTCGGCTTCACGCTCTCACCCGGCGAGGTGGTCTGCCTCGCGGGTGAAAACGGTAGCGGCAAGTCGACCCTGATCAAGGTGCTGTCCGGCGTCGTGCGCCCGGATCGCGGCGGCGTCACGATCGACGGCACTGCCGACCGCGTGCAGTCGCCGCGTGATGCCATCGCCGCAGGCATCCAGGTGATCTTCCAGGACTTCTCGCTGTTCCCGAACCTCTCGGTGGCCGAGAACGTCGCCTTCTCCGCCGAGCTTTCGGAGGGCCGGCGGCTGGTGCGGCGGTCGAAGATGCGGGCGATAGCGGCGGCGGCCTTCGAGCGCGTCGGCGTGGCGATCGACCTCGAGCGGCGCGTCGACACGCTGTCGGTGGCCGACAAGCAGCTCGTGGCGATCTGCCGGGCGCTCGCCTCGAAGGCGCGCCTGATCGTCATGGACGAGCCGACGACAGCATTGACCGATCGCGAGGTGCGCTCACTGCTCGCCATCATCCGCCGCCTCAGCGCCGACGGCGTTGCGGTGCTGTTCGTCTCCCACAAGCTCGCCGAGATCTTCGAGGTCTGCGAGAAGATCGTCGTGCTGCGCAACGGCGCCAAGGTCGCCGAAGGACCGGCCGGCGACTTCGACCTCGCCGGCCTCGCCTTCCACATGACCGGCCGCACGTTCGCCGAGACGGCGCCGGAGTCCCTGCCCCCCGGCCGGCCGGTGCTGCTCGCGGTGGAGCGGCTGAACCGGGCCGGCCTGCTGCAGGACGTGTCACTGTCGCTGCGCTCCGGCGAGGTGCTCGGCATCACTGGCCTGCTCGGCTCGGGCCGCACGGCGCTCGCCAAGGCGCTGTTCGGACTGCTTCCGCTGGATTCCGGCCGCATCTCCGTCGAGGGCCGAGAGGTCGCGCTCGGCTCACCGCGCGATGCCATCGCCGCCGGCATCGGCTACGTTCCCGAGGACCGGCTGACCGAGGGGTTGTTCCTGTCGCAGTCGATCGCCCGCAACATCGCCGTCGGGCGCCTCGACGCCCACCGCGGCGGCGCTGGCTTCATCGATCGCTCCAGTCTCGATCTCGAAGTTGCAGACTGGATTAAACAACTTCGCATCGTCGCCCCCGACGCCGAGGCGCCGGTGCAGTCGCTGTCGGGCGGCAACCAGCAGCGTGTCGTGCTGGCGCGATGGCTCGCCACCGCCCCGAAGGTGCTGGTGCTGAACGGCCCGACGGTCGGCGTCGACATCGGCTCGAAGGCCGACATCCACGCCGTCGTGGCGCGGCTGTCGGCGGAGGGCATGGGCGTCATCGTCATCTCCGACGACATCCCGGAGGTGCTCGGCACCTGCCACCGCATCCTGGTGATGAAGGCGGGCCGGATCGTCGACGAGGTAGCCGGCGGCAGCCTCAGCGAGGGCGACCTCGCCCGGAAGCTCGCGGCATGAGCGGCGGACGCGCGAAACTGAGCCTCGACCTCACCCGCAACGAGACGCTGGTGGCGCTGGTCGTCGTCGCCTTCTGCGTGGTGACCGCGATCGTGCAGCCGAACTTCCTGTCGCTGCCGACGCTGTTCGACCTTTTGCGCGGCTCGATCGTCATCGGCATCTTCGCGATCGGCGTGCTCCTGGTGCTGATCTCCGGCGGCATCGACGTCAGCTTCACGGCGATCGCAGCCTTCGCCATGTACACGACGACGCTGACGCTGACCTCGCTCGGGATCAACATCCCGTGGCCGCTCGCCTTTCTCATGTCGATCGCCATCGGCACGGCGCTCGGGCTCCTCAACGCCGTCTTCATCGCCGGCTTCCGGCTGCCGACGCTGATCGTCACCCTCGGCACGCTGTCCCTGATCCGCGGCTTCCTGCTCACCTTCGTCGGCAGCCAGCTGATCTCCAACATGCCGCCGAGCCTGCGGGAGTTCTCGCGGCTGATCATGGTCCGCGGCACCACGGCCGACGGCTTCTTCTTCTCGCTGCCGTGGGCGTTCGCGGCGCTGGTGGCCGTGGTCGTCGGCACCTGGTTCCTGCTCTACCGGACGATGCTGGGGCGGACGATCTTCGCGATCGGCGGCTCGGTCGAGAGCGCCCGCCGCATCGGCATCCCCGTCCGCGGCGCGCAGGTGTTCGTCTACGCCTATGTCGGGGCCCTGTCGGGGCTCGCCGGTATCATCCACGCCTCGCTCGCGCGCGTCGCCAACCCGTTCGACCTCGTCGGGCTGGAGCTGTCGGTGATCGCGGCCGTCGTGCTCGGCGGCGCCCGGCTCGCCGGCGGCTACGGCACCATCACCGGGACGCTGCTCGGCGTCGCGCTCATCGTGCTCGTCAACAACAGCCTGATCCTGCTCGGCATCCCCTCGACCTGGCAGATGGTAGTGATCGGCGCGCTCATCCTCGTCGGCACCGGCGTGCCCGCCTACCAGGCGAAGCGCGCCGCCCTGAGGGCGGGGTGAGCGGGATGGCTGAGGAGACCAAAGAGGTGAAGGCCCCGCCGCGCCGCTTCGATGCCGGCGCCTTCCTGTTCTCCGAGACCGGCCGGCTCGCCGTCATCACCGTGCTGATTTTCGTCGCCATGGCCCTGCTCGCCCCCGGCGGCCGGTTCGTTTCCGAGGCGAACCTGTCGTCGATGGCGTTCCAGTTTCCCGAGTTCGCCATCCTGGCGCTCGCCATGATGCTGGCGATGCTGACCGGCGGCATCGATTTGTCGATCATCGGCATCGCCAACCTGTCGGCCATCGCGGCGGCGCTGGTGCTGTCGAGCCTGTTCGGCACGCAGGCCGTCGGCGCCGATGCGGGGCTCGCGGTGGCGCTCGCGATCGTCGCGGCGCTGGCGGTCGGGCTCGCCGCCGGCGTGGCGAACGGCATCGTCATCGGCGTCTTCGGACTGCCGCCGATCCTGGCGACGCTCGGCACCGGGCTGATGTTCACCGGCCTCGCGGTGGCGATCACCGGCGGCAGCGCCGTCATCGGCTTTCCCGCCGCCTTCGCGACGCTCGGCAACGGCGCCGTTTTCGGGGTGCCGGTGCCGCTCATCATCTTCGCGGTGCTGGCGGCGGCGGTTGCGGTGGTGCTGAACCGCACGGCGTTCGGACTGAAGGTGCAGATGCTCGGCACCAACCCGCTGGCGGCACGCTTCGCCGGCGTCGACGACCTCGCGGTGACGCTGCGCACCTACATCATCAGCGGCGGCCTCGCCGCGGTCGCCGGCCTTGTCATCATGAGCCGGGCGAACTCGGCCAAGGCCGACTACGGCGCAAGCTACCTGCTCTTGTCGATCCTTATCTGCGTTCTGGGCGGCATCAACCCGTACGGTGGCTTCGGGCGCGTCGCGGGCCTCGTGCTCGCGGTGCTGTCGCTGCAGTTCCTGTCGAGCGGCCTCAACATGCTGCAGGTGTCGAACTTCGCCCGCGAGCTGATCTGGGGGGCGCTGCTCCTGCTCGTCATGGTCGTCAACGGCTTCGGCTTCCGCCGCTCCCGCTGACGATCCCGTTTTCATTCGCAAGAACCGCAGAGGCGGACGATGAAGAAGATCCTGAACGACCCGGCCCGCTATGTCGACGAGCTCCTGCAGGGCATGGTGCAGGCGCATCCGCAGTTCTACCGCCAGGTCGGCGACGGCCGTGTCATCGCGCGCGCCGGCACGCCGCGGCCGGGCAAGGTCGGCATCGTCTCGGGCGGCGGCTCCGGCCACCTGCCGATCTTCACCGGCTATGTCGGGCCGGGCCTGCTCGATGCCTGCGCCGTCGGCGACGTGTTCTCGTCACCCTCCGCCGACCAGATGGCCGAGGCGATCCGCGCCGCCCACGCCGGCGCCGGCGTGCTCCGCCTCTACGGCAACTACGGCGGCGACATCATGAACTTCGACATGGCCGGCGACATGGTGGAGATGGACGACATCCGCACCACCTCGGTCATCCTCGCCGACGACGTCGCCTCGGCGCCGACGGCGGAGGCGGAGAAGCGCCGCGGCGTCGCCGGCATGGTCTACGCCTTCAAGATCGCCGGTGCTGCGGCCGAGGCCGGGCTCGACCTCGACGGCGTCACCGCCGTCGCCCAGGCCGCCGCCGACGCCTGCCGCTCGGTCGGCGTGGCGCTGTCACCGTGCGTGGTGCCGCTCGCCGGCCGGCCGACCTTCCAGATCGGCGAGGGCGACATGGAGATCGGCATGGGCATCCACGGCGAGCCCGGCGTGCGCCGCGGCCAGCTCCGCCCCGCCGACGAGATCGCCGACGAGATGCTCGACATCCTGTTCGCCGACCGGCCGGTGGAGCGCGGCGAGCGGGTGTCGCCACTCGTCAACTCGCTCGGCGCGACGCCGCCGGAGGAGCTCTACATCCTCTATCGCCGCGTGAAGACGCGGCTCGAGGACGCCGGCGCCACCATCGTGATGCCCTTGGTTGGCCGCTACGCCACCTCGATGGAGATGGCCGGCGTGTCGTTCACCCTCTGCCGGCTCGACGGCGACCTCGAGCGCTATCTCGCCGCGCCGGCCGAGTGCGCGTTCTGGAGGGTGTGAGGATGGCGCTCGATCATGCCGCCCTGTCGGCGGGGCTCGCGGCTATTGCCGCCCACATGGAGACGGTGGCCGACGAGCTCAACGCCCTCGACGGCCAGCTCGGCGACGGCGATCTCGGCGTGACGATGGTGCGCGGCGGTCGCGAGGTGGTCGCCAACCTGCCGAGCCTGCCACCGGAGATCGGCGAGAGCCTGATGAAGGTGGCTCAAGCCTTCACCAAGGTGTCGGGCTCGAGCTACGGGACGCTGCTCGCGACCGGGCTCATGTCCGCGGCGAAGGCGACGCGGGGCCGCGCGGACGTCCCGTGGAGCGAGGTGTCGCCGCTGCTCGAAGGCGCGCTCGAGGCGATGCGAACGCGGGGAAAAGCCTCCCTCGGCGACAAGACGGTGCTCGACACCCTGGCGGCCGCCGCCGAGGCGACGAAGGGCCTCGATGATCCGGCCGCGATTCTCGCCGCCGCCCGCGGCGCGGTGGCCGAGACGATGGACCACTTCCGGGGGCAGCAGGCGAAGATCGGCCGGGCCCGCATCTTCGGCGAGAAGAGCATCGGTCTCGACGACCCCGGCATGCGCGCCTTCAAGGACATCCTCGACGGGCTGGGGTGACGGCGGGCACGACGTGGCGTCGGTCCGGGGCAGCCTCAGGCACAGGCGCTGAGGGCCAGCACCGGCGCGAAAGTCGCGAGCGTCGACCCCAGCGCCGCCAGCGCCGCGCCGAAGGCGACGGTGCCGAGGAACCGGCCGGGCGGGTCGCCGCCGTCTGCGAGCGCTGCCGGCCGCAGCGCCCAGGCGGCGACGGCCGACGCCGCCGTCGCCACGAGGAAGAGCACCACCAGTTGCGCCCGCTGCAGGCTGACGAGGCCGCCGAGACGTACCTCCTCCCAGCCGAAGGCGCAGCCGAACGACAGGCTCGCGTAGAGCAGCACGAACGCGAGCGACCACAGGGTGAACCCGGCGGCCGGCAGCAGCAGCCGGGACGAACCCGCCCTCACCGCCCCGGCTCCACGCCGGCGAGCAACGACAGCGCCACGGTGGCTGCGAGCGCGATGATGCCGGCGACCGCCGTGTAGTCGTGCCAGAGCGAGCCGATCCTGAGGTCGACGCTGCGCGCGGCGGAGAGCCGTCCGGTGACGCTGCGGGCGATGCCGTGGAGGGCGAAGAGGAGCCCGATCGCAGCGTGCAGGGCAGCATAGGCGAGGATGATGAAGAGCACCGCGCGGTGCGCGTGCCCCGTGGGCTCCGGCACGCCCGCTGCGAGCATAACCAGGGCAGCGACGGCGGCGGCCTGCGCGAGCGCGGTAGCGACCAGCCACGGCATCGGCGATGCGCCCGTCGTCAGACGGGACAGGGCCAGCCGGGCGGCGATGGCGGCAGCCGCCAGCGCCAGTGCGGCGATCGCCGAGGTCGCGACATCCGGCTGCGCGATCGCGGCGGGAGGCCAGGCCGGCGCTACCAGCCAGAGGAACAGGCCGCCGAACAGCAGCGAGGAAAACAGCACCGCGTCGGCGGCGATGGTGAATGTCATCGCCCACCAGGACGGTGGCCGCTCGACCTCCCAGTGCGGCGGCAGCGCCACGCCGTGGCCGGCCGGCAGGGCGCCGTGGTCGCGGCGGGCTCCGGTCGAAGCCGTCCAGGCGAGGAGCAGGACGACGGTGACGGCGAGCATGACGAGCGCCACCCAGTAGAGCTTGAAGAGGACGCAGAGCACGAAGCCGCCGGTGGCGAGCGCTGTCCACAATGGCAGGAAGGTCGAGCGGGGCAGCACGACGATGTGGGTGGGGCGGCCGGTGACCATGTCGACGGCGATCGTTTCCATCCAGCCGTTGCGCACCGCGCCGAGAAAGCCCTCGCCGCGGGCGAGGCGCGGCCCGAGGGCCGCCGGGTCGAGACGATCGGCGCGGTCCTCGATCAGCGGCAGCGAGGCGAAGGCGTAGGAGGTGGCGGGCGTCGCCGTCGCCCATTCCAGTGTGCGCGCTCCGAACGGATTGCGCCGCGTCGCCTTGCCGAAGCGAACCTGCACGATGACGTCGACGACGAAGAGCGCGAAGCCGATCGTCATCAGGAACCCGCCGATGGAGGAGATCAGGTTGAGCCAGTCCCAGCCGGCTTCCGCCGGGTAGTAGGCGACGCGCCGCGGCATTCCGAGCAGGCCGGTGAGGTGCATCAGGAAGAAGGTGAGGTTGAAGCCGCCGAAGATCAGCCAGAAGGCGGGCACGGCGAGGCGATGGTTGGAGGCGCGGCCGGTGACGTGCGGGAGCCAGTAGTAGCAGGCGGCGAGCATCGGGAAGACGAAACCGCCGACGAGGACGTAGTGCAGGTGTGCAACGACGAAGTGGGTGTCGTGGGCCTGGACGTTGAATGGCACCATCGCCAGCATGACGCCGGTGAGCCCGCCGAGCACGAACACGACGAAGAAGCCGGCGAGATAGAGCATCGGCACGTCGAAGCGCGGACGACCGTGCGCGAGCGTCGCGATCCAGGCGAAGATCTGCACCGCCGTCGGGATCGCCACCAGCCCGCTCGCCGCCGAGAAGAAGGCGAGCGCCAAGTGTGGAATGCCCACCGTGAACATGTGGTGGACCCACAGGCCGAACGACAGGAAGCCCACCGCGATGACGGCGATGACGATCGCCCGGTAGCCGACGAGCTCGTGGCGGGCGAAGGTCGGGATCATCATCGAGACCGCGCCGGCCGCCGGCAGGAAGATGATGTAGACCTCCGGGTGGCCGAACAGCCAGAACAGGTGCTGCCAGAGCAGCGGGTCGCCGCCGCGCGTCGGGTCGAAGAACGGCAGGTCGAAAGCGCGCTCGAGCTCGAGCAGGATCGAGCCGAGGATCAGCGGCGGGAAGCCGAACAGCATCATCAGCGCGGTGATCAGCAGGTACCAGGCCATGATCGGCATGCGGTCGATCGACATACCGGGGGATCGCACCATCAGGATCGTCACGGTGATCTCGACGGCGGCGCACAGCGCGGAGATCTCGACGAAGGTGACGCCGAGCAGCCAGACGTCGGCGTTGATGCCGGGCGAATAGGTGGACGACGACAGCGGCGTGTACATGAACCAGCCGCTGTTCGGCGCGACGCCGGCGAGCATCGCGACGATCAGGATCGTGCCGCCAAAAATGTAGCACCAGAAGCCGTAGGCACTGAGGCGGGGAAAGGCGAGGTCGCGGGCGCCGAGGATCTTCGGCAACAGATAGAGCGCCATCCCCTCGAACATCGGGATGGCGAACAGGAACATCATCACCGTGCCGTGCATGGTGAAGATCTGGCCGTAGACCTCCGGTCCGACGAAGCCGCTGTGGGAGGTGGCAAGCTGGGCGCGGATCAGCATCGCGAGCCCGCCACCGATGGCGAAGAACACGAAGGCGGCGATCATGAAGCGCTTGCCGACGACGGTGTGGTTCACAGCCGACAGGCGGCCGAGACCCGGCGGCGTGTCCCAGATGGCGGCGAGCTGCTTGTGCAGGCGGATCGCGGAGGGTCTGGACTGCGGCTCGTCCATCACTCGGCCTCCCGCGCCAGCACGGCTGCATAGTTGTCGACGGGATGCGCCTCGACGGAGAAGCGCATGGCGCTGTGGCCCTCGCCGCAGAATTCCGCGCAGACGCCACCGTAGCGGCCCGGGCGATCGGCACGCAGGCGGATGCGGTTCACATGGCCGGGGATCGCGTCGATCTTGCCGCCGAGCCGCGGAACCCAGAAGCTGTGGATGACGTCGGCGCTGGTGACGACGAACTCGACGTCGCGACCGGCGGGAATGTGCAATACGTTCTCTGTCGTGCGGCCCTCGCTTTCCGGATAGCGAAACTCCCATGACCACATGCGCGCCGCCGCCTCGATGCGCAGAGGCGGGTCGTTGCCGCGCATCAGGAGGCCTTCCCCGAGGGCGAAGGCGGTGGTGACGAGGGCCATGAGGACGATCGATGGCATCACCAGACCGCCCCAGAGAAGCAGGCGACGCGACGGCGACGGGCCGAGGCGCCCGGGTGCCCACCATGCCACGAGGAGGACCGCGGTGAC
Source organism: uncultured Segnochrobactrum sp. (assembly GCA_964503995.1). Classification (GTDB taxonomy): domain Bacteria; phylum Pseudomonadota; class Alphaproteobacteria; order Rhizobiales; family Segnochrobactraceae; genus CAMDHY01. Next base: position 10,407 of record CAZDCR010000028.1, on the reverse strand, counting down.
GCCGATGAAGAGCACGGCCGCGCCGGCGAGCATGATCCACCACAGCTGCGCGATCGCCCCCGCCGCCGGACCTTCCGGCTGCAGGGTCGACAGGTCACCAGCGCACCCGGAGAGACAGACAGCGGCGCCGACAACAGCGAGCGGAACCATGCTCGGGAACCGCGCGGGCACCCGGCGTGTTGGCGGACAGGCCGGAGGAACCACGTGAGCGACACGAGTGACCAGAAGAATCCCGTCATGGAGGCGCTCGCCGAGGCGCCGGTGACATCCGCCGTGGCCGTCGCTGGCCATCCCCTGCACGCCATGAGCGTCCACTTCCCGATAGCCCTGGTCATTGCGACGCTCGGCTGCGACGTCTTCTTCTGGTGGAGGGCCGACCCCTTCTGGGTACGCGCCGGCGTTTGGTCGTCGGGATTCGCCTTCGCAACGGGCGTCGCGGCTGGCCTGGTCGGCACCGCTGAGCTGTTGCTCGTTCCCGGCATCCGGTCCCGTGTCGCGAGCTGGACCCACGCCATCGCCGCGGTGATGCTGATCGCCATCATCGGGACGAACTGGGGGGTGCGCCTCGTCGACCCGAGCCAGGTGCTGCCGCACGGGCTGATGCTGTCGGTGCTTGCGAGCATCTTCACCGGGCTGGCGGGCTGGCATGGGGGCAAGCTCGTGTTCGATCACGGCATCGGCCTCATCATCTCGGGAAAGGATTGAGGTCGACGACGAGGTCGCGCAGTCCGCCAGGCTCCCGCAGCACCTCCGGTACGAGATCGGGGAGCGCCGGCTTGGCGAGCACGACGAAGAGGACGGCACAGACCGCCAGGCAAGACGCGACCGTGGTTGTGACGAAGCGCCAGGGCGGGTAGGTCTCGCCGTCCTCGAAAAGGCGGATGATGACGAGGCCGGTCAGGACGTGCACGACCACCAGTACGCCGACAAACAGGAGCTTCAGCGAGAACCACGGCTCGAACGTCTCCCGCAGGAAGATCAGGGCCAAGCCGGACCCGACGGCGACGAAGGCCGCCGGCGAGACAATGCGCACGTACAGAAAGCGGACGATGTTCTGCAGGCGATGCAGCGCGTCGCCCGCGGGAAGGCGGGTGCGCTGGACATAGAGGCCGGGCAGGCAGATCAGCCCGGCGCTCCAGACCGCGATGGCTGTGACATGCAGGAATTTCAGCCAGATCATCCGCCGGTGACCGGCTGGGTGCGCGCGCCATCCGCCACCGGCTGCAGGCGCAGGACGATCACGATCATGGCGACGAGGTAGGGGAGAGCCGCCGGCACCCAGAGGATCAGGCCGGCGAGTTGCTGGTCCTCGAGGGGCGACAGACCGAAGGGCGCCGTTGTCATGGCATGAGCCGCGTAGAGCGGACGCGTCGCGAAGGTCAGCAGCGCACCGAGCATGCCCATCTGAACGATGGTCGCGAGGAGGGCGAGCAGGGCCGGCCCGGGCCGCGCCTGCGGCGACAGCACCGCCTGCCAGAACAGCACGCCGCTGCCGAGAAGGCTCGCCTGCATCAGCCAGTAGAGGGGCGCGGAGGTGATCCCAGCGGCGTAGAGGGCGGGCACGTGCCACATCCACATCGCCACGATACCGAGCGCCACCGCCCCCCCGAGCGACACGAGCGGCGTTCGCGCGCGCTGGAGCCCGAAGGCCAGCACAAGCAGGGGCGCGGCGGCGGAGACGAGGAGCACGTGGTGGACCGCCCGTGCCGAGAACAAGGCGACGGTCAGGGAACAGAGCGGTGACAGGAAGAGCAGAGCCAGCAACCCGACCCCGAGCGCAAGCGGCAGCCGGCCCGCCTGTCGCGAGGCGATGTGCACGCCGACGAGGGCAGCGCAGAGAACAATCGCGACGACGTCGATGTTCCAGGCGAACTGCAAATGCTCAGGGGTCGGCGCGGGGCCGCAGTAGACGTCTTCCATCGCCCCCTCATCTGGCACCGGTCCAAGGCGTCAGGTGCCGCACCCGGCGCCCGATCCTCTGGACATCAGCTGGCCAACGAAGAAAGCGCGGATTGGTTCCCACGCGACGCGATGTATCCACACGGGCTGTAGAAAGGCGGACCACAGGGCGTTGGCGTCGCCACTGGCCGGAAGAGGTATTATCCGGCGAGACCACGCGACGCCGGCGTCCGGGGACCCGAACGGTCACCGTGGCAGCCTGGCGTGAACAGCAGGGAGCGGCGGGCTATCGCCGCCGCTTCCACCCGCCGGGGCCGTCGAGTTGGGTCGCCGGTCTGCGCGCTACCGGGCGGCGGGCTTGCGGCTTCGCACCGGGCGGATCGCGGCCAGCGGGCTGCTACCGAAGGTCTTCTCCATCAGCGTCGCGCCGGGTCCGCTTTCGGTCTGACTGCGAGCCAAATCGAGAGTGTCCTGGGTCGCGACCCGCTCGTGACGCTCGTCGTCGCTGCGGATGCGGTACTGCGGCGAGTCGCCTCGCGCCGGCAGCGTCGCCATGATCCGGTAGACGCTGCCCGCGTCCGCGGAAATCCCGAAGCCGCCCTTCAGCCGCACCATCTCGCCCACTGCATAGAGATGCAGGCTGCTGTCGCGGGGCGCGGGCGAGGACTGGCCGCGGCTGTTGCTGGTGATGGTCATGGAGACTGCGATCCTCGTCGGTGCGCTTGCGCGAACGGGTCGCCGGCCATGCCGCGCGCCCTGCCTGCGTCTGGTCGATCTGTTGAAGCCCTATCCGGCATTCGCACGCCCGGCCCGATGGTGTCGGCCGAGGTGACGGCAACCAGGACGTTGAAACCACACCGCACAACCAACGGCGTGCGTGAGGTCATCTGCGGAAAGCGACCCGAATTTCAGAGCCGGCGATTCCCAAAATTCAAGAATTGAAAACTTGCGCCCCGTTTGCGCTGAAAGCAAGGCAAATGCCGCTTTTGGCAGTGTCGGCGCGAAACCAATGTCAAACGCATGGATCGTCACGCTTCACCGAGCACCGCGACGCAGTCTTCGGCCGCGAGCCAGTCCTTCGGCCCCGACGTTCTGGCCGGCACCAGCCGCGGGCCAACACACGTCATCCCTCGATCGCGCCACCGAGACCATTTTCGCTATCGCCGCCGGCCGGGCCCGTTCAAAGGCGTCGGCCGGTGGCATCGACAACTCCCTCGCCGTCCTCCTTGGCGAAGGCCCCTTTTTGCGGGGCCGGAAGAATGTCGAGCACGGCCTCCGATGGCCGGCACAAGCGGGTAGCGAGCGGGGTCGTCACGAAGGGCCGGTTGATCAGGATCGGATGCGCCATCATCGCGTCGAGGAGCGCGTCGTCAGAGAGCGACGGATCGCCGAGACCGAGTTCGGCGAACGGCGTGCCCTTCTCGCGCAGGGCCGCGCGCACGGTCATGCCCGCGGCGGCGATGGTGCGGACGAGGTCTTCGCGCGTCGGCGGCGTCTTCAGGTACTCGACGACCCGTGGCTCGAGGCCGGCGTTGCGGATCAGCCCCAGCACGTTGCGCGAGGTGCCGCAGGCCGGATTGTGCCAGATGGTGACGGTGGCCTGTTCGCTCATCGGTGGCTCCCGGGGGCGTCGGCCGCGGGGCGCGACCGGGTGGTGGTGCGGCGTACCGAGGGTGAGGCCTCGTACCAGCCCTTCGTGCGGTTGACGATGGCCACCACCGACAGCATCACCGGCACCTCGACGAGGACGCCAACGACGGTGGCGAGGGCCGCTCCGGAAGACAGGCCGAACAGGGCGATGGCGGCAGCGACCGCGAGCTCGAAGAAGTTCGAGGCGCCGATCAGGGCCGACGGGCCGGCGACGCAGTGCTGCTCGCCGAAAGCCCGGTTGAGGAGGTAGGCGAGGCCGGAGTTGAAGTAGACCTGGATCAGGATCGGCACGGCCAGCAGCGCGATCACCAGCGGCTGCGCCAGGATCTGGCCACCCTGGAAGGCGAACAGCAGAACAAGCGTCGCCAGCAGGGCAACGAGCGACAGCGGCTGGACGAACCACAGGAAGCGTCCGAGCGCCGCCCCTCCCCCGGTCGCCAGCAGGCGGCGACGGATCAGTTGCGCGACGATCACCGGCACGATGATGTAGAGCCCGACCGACAAGAGCAGCGTCTCCCACGGCACGGTGATCGACGAGATGCCGAGCAGCAGCGCCACGATCGGCGCGAAGGCGACGATCATGATGGCGTCGTTGAGCGCCACCTGCGACAGCGTGAAGTGCGGCTCGCCCTTCATCAGGTTCGACCAGACGAACACCATCGCGGTGCAGGGGGCGGCGGCGAGCAGGATCAGGCCGGCGATGTAGCTGTCGATCTGATCGGACGGCAGGTACGGCCGGAACAGCCAGCCGATGAACAGCCAGCCGAGCAGCGCCATCGAGAACGGCTTCACCGCCCAGTTGACGAACAGCGTCACCGAGATGCCGCGCCAGTGGCGGCCGACCTCGGCCAGCGCCGCGAAGTCGATCTTCACCAGCATCGGCACGATCATCAGCCAGATCAGCACCGCCACCGGCAGGTTGACGTTGGCGACCTCGGCGGCGGCGATCGCCCCGACGAGGCCCGGCGCGATCCAGCCGACGAAGATGCCGGCGACGATGCAGAGGATCACCCAGAGGGTGAGGTAGCGCTCGAACAGCGACATGCGGCGAGCCTCCGTCGCTCAGGCGACCGTGGTGTGTGCGGGATGGGCGGCGCCGGCCGTCAGGCCGCCGGTGCGCTCTCGTCGGCCTTCGCCTTGCCGATGGCGTCGAGGCGGGACTGCAGCGACAGCCGGTCGAGCGAGCGGATCGGCAGGTTGACGAAGATCGAGATGCGCTGCGTCAGCATGCGGAAGGTGTCGGCGAAGGCGAGCCGCACCTCGGTCTCGGTGCCGGTGGCGCGCGCCGGATCCGGCAGGCCCCAGTGCGCCGTCATCGGCTGGCCCGGCCAGTAGGGGCATTCCTCGTTGGCGGCGTCGTCGCAGACGGTGAAGACGAAATCGAGCGCCGGGGCGCCGGGGGCGGCGAATTCGTCCCAGCTCTTCGAGCGGAAGCGCGAGGTGTCGAAGTTCATCCGCGCGAGCAGGTCGGCGGCATAGGGGTGGACCTCGCCCTTCGGGTGGCTGCCGGCCGAGAAGGCGTTGAACTTGCCCATGCCCTCGCGACCGAGGATCGCCTCCGCGAGGATCGAGCGGGCGGAATTGCCGGTGCACAGGAACAGGACGTTGAACGGCTTGTGGACGACGGTGTCGCTCATCGGGGCGTCCTCGGGCGTGGGTTCAGGCTAGGGAACAGGGATCGTGGCCAGACATGGCCGCCGTCAGTCAGCAGCGGCAGCGTCCGCCTGTCCGGCAGCAGGCGGACAGCCACAGGATGGCGCAAGGAGGTCGGCGGCGACGCCGCACACCTCCGGCCGGCCGCCGCAGCAGTCGGCGAGCAGGAAGGCGACCAGGCGGCGCATGCCGGAAAGATCGGCGCGGTAGACGATCGATCGGCCGCTGCGCGTCGCCGAAACGAGGCCGGCGCGGGCGAGGATGGCGAGATGGGTCGACAGCGAGTTGTGCGGCGCGCCGACGGCGGCGGCGATGGCCCCGGCCGCCAGGCCGTCGGGCTCCTGCCGCACGAGCAGGCGGAACACCGCGAGCCGGATCGGTTGCCCGAGCGCGGCGAGGCCGGCGAGCGCGCGTGCCGACGGATCGTCGGCGTCTGCGCCGAGATGCGAGGGCGTCGGCGGCGCGGCCGCGAGGGTGGTGATGAGGTCGTCGGCTTCCATTCGTCGATATTTATCGACAGATCGAAGCGAGGTCACGTGAACCTTGTGTGACGGTGGCGACGGGTGGCGGCGGCCACCGTCGCCGTCGCCGCCGTCACCTCGGGCTGCCCGCTCCCAGGGCGCCCTGCCCGCGCGTTACGCCTTGCGCTTGTTGTAGACGTCGAGGCAGACGGCGCCGAGGAGCACGAGGCCCTTGATCACCTGCTGGTAGTCGATGCCGATGCCGAGGATCGACATGCCGTTGTTCATCACGCCCATGATGAGGGCGCCGATCACCGCGCCGCCGACGCGGCCGACGCCACCATAGGCCGAGGCGCCGCCGATGAAGCAGGCGGCGATGACGTCGAGTTCGAAGCCGAGACCCGCCTTCGGCGTCGCCGTGTTGAGGCGGGCGGCGAAGATGAGGCCGGCCAGGGCCGCGAGCACGCCCATGTTGACGAAGGTGAGGAAGGTCAGCCGCTCGGTCTTGATGCCGGAGAGCTTGGCCGCCCGCTCGTTGCCGCCGACGGCGTAGATCTGTCGGCCGATCGTCGTGCGCGTCGTCACGAACGCATAGGCGGCGATCAGCACCGCCATGATGATGAGCACGTTCGGCATGCCGCGGTGTGAGGCGATCAGGTAGGAGAAATAGACGATCACCGCGAAGAAGATCAGGTTCTTGACGACGAAGACACCGTAGGGCTCGACCTCCATGCCGTGGTCGTCCTGGCGCGCCCGGCTCTTGACGTTGAGCCAGACGAGGCCGATCGCCAGCACAGCGCCGAGCACGAGCGAGGTTGGGTAAAAGCCCGCAACGGGGAACAGCTCGGGGATGAAGCCGGAGGAAAGCTTCTGGAAGGTCGGCGGGAATGGCCCGATCGACTGGCCCTGGAGCAGCGCAAGCGCCAGTCCCTTGAAGACGAGCATGCCGGCGAGCGTGACGATGAACGAGGGGATCTTGAAATAGGCGACCCAGTAGCCCTGCGCCGCCCCGATGAGACCGCCGACGATGAGGCAGATGATGGTGGCGGGAATGAAGTGCATCTCGTAGCGCACCATCAGCACGGCTGCGACCGCGCCGACGAAGCCCGCCACCGAGCCGACCGACAGGTCGATGTGCTTCGTCACGATGACGAGCAGCATCCCGAGCGCCATGATGACGATGTAACTGTTCTGCAGGACGAGGTTGGTGAGGTTGAGCGGCCGCAGTAGCGTGCCGTTCGTCACGATCTCGAAGAACACCATGATGGCGAGCAGCGAGAGCAGCATGCCGTATTCGCGGAGGTTGTTCTTCCAGAAGCCGCCGCTCTTGGCGGCGCCGGCCGTGGCGGCGGCGTTGTCGCTCATTGACGCTCGTCTCCCCTGCGCATGATGGCGCGCATGATCCTCTCCTGACTCGCCTCGGCGGCCGGCATCTCGGCGACAAAGGCGCCGTCACTCATGACGCAGATCCGGTCGCAGATGCCGAGGAGTTCGGGCATCTCCGACGAAATCACCACGACGCCCTTACCGGCGTCGGCCAGCTCGTTGATGATGCAGTAGATCTCGTACTTGGCACCGACGTCGATGCCGCGCGTCGGCTCGTCGAGGATGAGCACCTTGGGGTCGGTGAACAACCATTTCGATAGCACGACCTTCTGCTGGTTGCCGCCCGACAGCTTGCCGGCATCCTGGTAGATGCTGGAGCAGCGTATGCGCATGCGCCCGCGGTATTCGGAGGCGACCTGCAGCTCGCGCACGTCGTCGATGACGCGGCCGGATGCGACGCCTGCGAGGTTGGCGAGGGTGACGTTCTTGCGGACGTCCTCCTCGAGCAGAAGGCCGAGTTCCTTGCGGTCCTCGGTGACGTAGGCGAGGCCCGCGTCGATCGCCCGGCGGACGGTCGAGAGATCGACCGACCTGCCCTCGAGCGTCGCGCGGCCGGTGATGTTCTGCCCCCATGAGCGGCCGAAGACGCTCATCGCGAACTCGGTGCGGCCGGAGCCCATGAGGCCTGCGATGCCGACGATCTCGCCACGGCGGACGCGGAAGTCGACGGCTTTGACGACCTGCCGGTCGTGATGTTCGGGATGGAAGACCGACCAGCCGGTGAGTTCGAAGATCGTCTCGCCGATTGTCGGCGTCCGCTTCGGGTACCGGTGCTCGAGGTCGCGATCGACCATCTTGAAGATGATCCGGTCTTCCTCGACCGGCCCGTCGCGGCAGTCGAGCGTGTCGACCGTGCGACCGTCGCGCAGCACCGTGATGCGGTCGGCGACGCGGGAAATCTCGTTCAGCTTGTGGGAGATCAGGATCGAGGCGATGCCGTGGGCGCGGAACTCGAGCAGCAGGTCGAGCAGCGCCTGGCTGTCGGTCTGGCTGAGGCTGGCCGTCGGCTCGTCGAGGATGAGCAGGCGCACGCGCTTCGACAGCGCCTTGGCGATCTCGACGAGTTGCTGCTTGCCGACGCCGAGGTCGGTGACGAGGGTATCCGGCTGCTCGTCGAGGCCGACCTTGGCAAGCAGCTCGCGGGTGCGGCTGTAGACGGCCGTGCGGTCGATGACGCCGAAGCGGGACGGGGGGGTCGAGATGAAGATGTTCTCGGCGATCGAGAGCAGCGGGATAAGCGCCAGTTCCTGGTGGATGATGATGATCCCGAGTTCCTCGGAGCTGGAGATGTCGCGGAAGCGACGCTCCTCGCCGTCGTAGACGATGGCACCCTCGTAGCTGCCGTGCGGATAGACGCCGCTCAGCACCTTCATCAGGGTCGACTTGCCGGCGCCGTTCTCGCCGACCAGCGCGTGGATCTCGCCGGGTTCGACGGTGAAGTTGACGTCCGACAGCGCCTTCACGACGCCGAAGGTCTTGGAGATGCTGCGCATCTCGAGAATGGGATTCATCGCGGACGTTCCGGGACGATGGGTGGGCGGGCGACGGCCGCGATCGGCACGCCGCCCGCCCAGCGCCTCACTCGATCTGGTCCTTCGTGTAGTAGCCGCTGCCGATCAGCACTTCTTCCCAGTTGCTCTTGTCGACTTCGACCGACTTCAGCAGGTAGGACGGCACCACCTTGACGCCGTTGTTGTAGGTCTTGATGTCGTTGACCGTCACTTCCTTGCCGCTGAGGGAGGCGTCTACCATGTCGGCGGTGACGCGGGCGAGGTCACGGGTGTCCTTGAAGATCGTCGAATACTGCTCGCCGGCGAGGATCGACTTGACGGAGGGGACCTCCGCGTCCTGGCCGCTGACGATCGGCATCTTCATGTCGCCGCTGCCGTAGCCGACGCCCTTCAGCGAGGACAGGATGCCGATCGACAGGCCGTCATAGGGCGACAGCACCGCGTCGACGTGCTTGTCGCCGTAGTAGGCGCTGAGCAGGTTGTCCATGCGGGCCTGGGCGGTGGCGCCGTCCCAGCGCAGCGTCGAGACCTTGTCCATGCCCATCTGGCCGCTCTGCACGACGAGCGTGCCGTTGTCGATCAGCGGCTGCAGCACCGACATGGCGCCGTCGTAGAAGAAGTAGGCGTTGTTGTCGTCCGGCGAGCCGCCGAACAGCTCGATGTTGAACGGCCCCTTCGCGTCGGGCAGGCCGAGGCCCTTCAGCAGCGACTGCGCCTGCTGCACGCCGACCTGGAAGTTGTCGAAGGTCGCGTAGTAGTCGACGTTCGGCGTGTCGCGGATCAGGCGGTCATAGGCGATGATGGTGATGCCCTGGTCCTTCGCCTGCTGCAGCACGTCGGACAGCGTCGTGCCGTCGATCGAGGCGATGACGAGCACCTTCGCGCCCTTCGTCACCATGTTCTCGATCTGCGAGAGCTGGTTCGGGATGTCGTCCTCGGCGTACTGCAGGTCGGTGCCGTAGCCGCGCTCGGTCAGCACCTTCACCATGTTGTCGCCGTCGGCGATCCAGCGGGCGGAGGACTTCGTCGGCATGGCGATGCCGACCGTCGGCTTGTCCTGTGCCAGGGCCGGCGCGGCGAAGAGCGTCGCCCCGAGCGCGAGTGCAGACAGTGTCGCGATGAGTTTCATGGTTCCCTCCCAGGATGTCGTGCCGTCTGCCCGTCGGTGCGGGCGTCCATTCGCGCCGTGAATTCCGGGCGCGCCTCTCCCGCCCTCATCCGAGGGCGCGGGTCTCTCTGTGTCGTCCTCTCGGCCACCGTCGCGGCGACGCCCTCCCGACGCCGACGCGGGACAGCGGGCAGCGCCGCAGCGCGGCGCTGCCCGTGATCTCAGTGGTTGTCGCGCGGGATGCCCATCGTCTGGGCGAGGCGCTGGTAGCGCACCGCCGGCTCCAGCACGGCGCCGGTCTCGAGCTGCCCGACGAAGGTGCGCTGGATTTCCTGCCACGGCGTCTGATGCGCCGGGTAGGCATAGCCCCCCGCTTCCGCCAGCGCCCGGCGCCGCGCCTCGAGCTCCTCGTCCGAGACGAGGATGTCAGCGGTGCAACGCCGGAGGTCGATGCGGACGCGGTCGCCGGTCTGGAGCAGCGCGAGCCCTCCCCCCGCCGCCGCTTCCGGCGAGGCGTTGAGGATCGACGGCGAGCCCGACGTGCCGGACTGGCGGCCGTCGCCGATGCACGGCAGCGCATGCACGCCGGCACGGATCAAATACTCCGGGGCTCGCATGTTCACGACCTCCGCGGCGCCCGGATAGCCGATCGGGCCGGCGCCGCGCATGACGAGGATGGTGGTGTCGTCGATGGCGAGCGCCGGATCGTCGATGCGGGCGTGGTAGTCCTCCGGCCCGT